>LNEH01000099.1 GCA_001464505.1 Verrucomicrobia bacterium Ga0077533 | reverse complement strand
CCGACTTTGCGGAATAATCCCCGCAAAGCCGCCCGATTCCCGTTCAATCAATCCCCGTGTGAAATATCCGGGCTAAGCCCTTTCGCCGGTCAGCAATGTCACCTATTAAATGACATTCGATTCCACCCTCCGGGCACCCGTCCACGTAATTTGTAAATTAATACGTTACAAATATCGGCGGCGAGACACGGGGGGCCGGTGGCTCAGATCTTCACGAACCACTGCTTGCGCCACATGACCCCGGCGATGACCAGGAAGAGCAGGACGAACGCCACGGCATAGAGCAGCGAGGCGTTTACCGGGCTCGCCAGCGGTGCGAACGCGCCCTGGTAGATAAATGTTTTCAAGGTCAGGCCTTTCCCGTCGGGGCCGGTCCATTTGATCAGATAGAGCAGTTTGCCAATCAGGCCGGCCAGCACGAACAAGGCGAGGGCATTCATGCCATAGATGACCAGCGGCGTGGCCCAGCGGCGCCAGCCGCGCACGTCGATGAGCCAGTGGAACACCGCGAGCACCGCCATCGCCCATCCGGCCATGAACACCGCGTAGGAACTCGTCCAGAGGTTCTTGTTGATCGGCAGCGCCAGACTCAGCAAGGCGCCCAACACGAGCAACGCCGCGCCGCCGCCGAGCAGCCGCATCGTCAGCGCCCCGCCCGACCACCGGCGCATCATCTGGCCGGCCAGCGCTCCGAGCAGCGTCGTGGCGATCGCCGGCAGCGTGGAGAGAATGCCCTCGGGATCAAAACCCGGCACCGGGGCGCCACTCCACGTGTGACCGGCGAGCAGGTGCGAATCGATCCACCACGCGAGATTACCGGTCGGTTCAAGCACACCGGCACCATAACCCGGCACCGGCACGAAACGCAGCAGCGCCCAGTAGCCCGCCAGCAGTCCCGCCGTCCACGCGACCTGCCCGCGCCAGCCGGTGCGAAGGAATATCGCCCCGGCCGCGAGGTAGCACAACGCGATACGCTGCAGCACGCCGGGAATCCGGAGTTTCGAGAGCGATAAATGATGTTCGGGCAGCAGGCCAAAGGGAAACGCCGCCAAAAAAATGCCCAACCCGAAGATGATGGTGGCGCGAATGATCACATGCCGGAAAAGCTGTCCGCGGTCCGCCCCCTGTTCAACGCGGCGGGCAAACGACAGTGTCATCGCCACGCCGACAATCCACAGGAAGAACGGAAAAATCATGTCCGTCGGCGTCCAGCCGTGCCACGGCGCGTGAGCCAACGGCGGATAAATGTCGCTCCATGAGCCGGGATTGTTCACGAGCAGCATCCCGGCGATCGTCGCACCGCGAAAGGCATCGAGGGAGAGGAAGCGGGAGGTGGAGCGGGTTGACCCCAACACGCTGGTTTGTGAGCGCCTATCCTGAAGCGCGCTGGGGTCAGCGCGCTCCACCTTTTCGGACGGTCGGTCAGAAGCCATGGAGCACGCTATTTCCCGCCCGGATCACCGGCGAGCAGAACCGCCAGTTCGTCGAGCGGGTCTCCGGCCTTGGCCTTGGCGGGCACCGGATGACGGTTCAACATCGCGCTAAATGCCAGTTTTTCGCCAGCCGCCGTGGTCACATAGCCGGAAAGTGACGCCGCATAACGCAACGTGCCGGTCTTGGCATCGACCCTGCCTTCTGCCGCAGTGCCTTTCATTCGGTTGCGCAGCGAACCATCCACTCCCGCCGTGGGCAACGCGGCAAGAAAGGCGGCGGACTCACGGTGCCGGGCCATGAATTGCAACAGGCTCACGGTCGCGGCGGCGGTGGTCAGGTTGTTGCGCGAGAGGCCGGAGCCTTCGTCAAAGAGCACGGCGCCGGCGGGCACGCCGAGGCGCGCGACGAACTCATCGAGGGCGGAGACCGCCAGTTCATCGGAGCGCACCCATGCTGGCGTCGAGGCCTGGCGTTGTTGCTCACCGAGGTGGGCGAAAATCAGGTTGGTCTCGAGGTTTTGCGATGGCAGCATAAAATCCGCGACCAGCTCGCTGAGCGGCGCGGACGTTATTTCACCCAGCAGCACCTCGGCCGCAGCCGGAGCATCGGGCCAGCGGAGGCTGCGGGCACGGCCCCCGACGGTGATGCCGGCCTTGCCCAGTGCCTCCCGCAACGCTCGGGCAAACCATGCGGCCGGATTAGGCACCGGTGCCTCGGTAAGTTCCTCCTTTCCTCCGAGCGGCAGTGAACCGAAAAGATGCACGGTGTTCTCGCCCGGCAGGCGCTGCACCCGGATCTCGCGTCTGCTGTCGGCCGGGCCGGTGGTGGTGCGGTTGTCGAAGCTCAGTCCGCTCAACGGCTGCAGCGCCTCGACCGAGCAGGGTTGCCCGGCCGCCGTGGCCGGCGTGACCCGCAAGTCGATATAGTTGTCCGCCAAGGTGACGGCCGAGACCTCGGCCCCATACTCAAAGTCCATGTCGTCCGCCGTCCAGCTGGCTCCTTGTGGCGGCAGACGCAGCCAGGTGGCGTCGGCCACAATGTCGCCCGTGATCTTTTTCACCCCCGCGCGCCGCAACTCGACGACGAAGGGCTCAAAGACGCTCCAAAAATACTTCTTCCCCGCGCGAAAATCCCAGCTGGAATCGCCGCGGCCCGCCACGATCAGGTCGCCCCGGAGCACGCCTGCCGCGTCCACCGCGGCGGTGGCCAGCAACGGCGTGCGGATGCGGTAGTCGCCGCCGAGCTGGTCGAGCGCCAGCGCGCCGACGTAGAGCTTGCTGTTCGACGCCGGGCTCATGCGCCGGTCCGGGTGGTGCTCGAACCGCGTGCGCCCCGTATCCAATGACACGACCTTTACGCCCCAGAGGGCGCCGGCAAATCGCGGCTGGCTGACCAAAGCTTCCAACTGCGCCGGCAAATCGCGCAGCGCGCCCGCCACCGCAGAAGATGGCGTGGCGGCATTTGCCCGCAGAGCCAGGCCCGGCTTGGCGCCGGTGTGCTCGCCGTTCCGGATCACCGGCACACCGTTGACCAGCACGTGCGGCAGGCCCGTGGCGTAATGATGCGGATCGCGGTAGGTCGCGGGGTCGCCGATTTTCTCGGGATCAAAGACGACAATGTCGGCCCAGTTGCCTTTGCGCAGCAGGCCGCGCCCCGTGAAACGAAACGTCGCGGCCGGCAGGCTGGTCATCTTGCGGATGGCCTCCTCGAGCGGGAGCACCTTCAGCTCCCGCACGTAGCGGGCCAGCACGCGCGCGTTGTTGCCGTAGCCGCGCGGATGCGGGACATCTTTGCCGAATTCGCGCAAACCGCTGTCGCTCGCAATCATGGTGTTCGGATGGCGCATGAACTTCTGCAAGTCCTCCTCGTTCATCCCGTGAAACACGCCCTGCGCGCCGCCGTTCTTCTCGAAATCGAGGATCACCTCGATCTGATCGTCGAGCGAATCGGAACCGCGCTGCTTCTTTGCCGCCTCCAGGATGTTCAGGCCGTTGAGCGAAGTGTCATGGCGGAAGGAGGCGACCACGGCATAAGCGTAATCCATCCGCCCGCGGGTCAGGATGTTCTTTTTCATGCGGGCCACGAGGTCGGCCTTCTTGGCCGGATCGGCGAGGACGGCGAGGAAGTGTTCGTGACCGCCGGCCAGTGCATCGTCGGGAATGAGCTGCCGCATCGTCGTGCTCGACGCCGTGTAGGCATACTGGTCCTGCGTAATGTCGAGACCGCTCGCCCGCGCCGCCTCGATGTAGGCGAGCACTTGGTCGGCCTGGCCCCAGGCCTTTTCGCCGGACAGTTTTAAGTGCGAGACCTCGGCGCGCAGGCGGGCTTCGCGCGCGACGCGGAAGACTTCGTCCAAGGCGGCGAAGATCCGCGTGTCCTCGTGCCGCATGTGGCTGGCGTAGATGCCGCCGTAGGGTGTGACCGCTTTGGCCAGCTCGACAATCTCTTCGGTCTTGGAAAAAACCCCCGGCAGATAAATCAAGCCGGTGGACAGCCCCACCGCACCGTCGCGCATCGCCTGATCGACCAGCGATTTCATCTTCGCCAGTTCCTCCCCGGTCGGCGCCCGGTCGAAGCTCCCGCCCATCGCCGCCGTCCGCACCGTGTTGTGACCGATGAGCGTGGCGACGTTGACGGAAACATGGTTGCGCTCAACGTCGGCGAAAAACTTGCCGACATCGAGCGCCGAGCCGCCGCAGTTGCCCACGACGAGGGAGGTGACGCCCATGCGCAGAAAGTTTTCCGCCAGCGGCTTCTCCGCGACTTCGTCCGCGTGGGTATGCACATCGATGAAGCCCGGCGCCACGATGAGCCCGGTGGCGTTGAGCTCGATCCCGGCCGTGCCCTCCACCCGGCCGAGACGGACGATGCGCCCGTCTTTCACCGCCACGTCGGCAAAAAAGGCCGGATTGCCCGAACCATCCGCCACGCGTCCATGGCGGATGATGACGTCGAAATCTGCGGCGGACGCGAACGCCGTCACGACCACCAAGCCCAGCCCAGCCAGAAAGCTTTTCATGCCAGAATACTTCACCATCCCGTCCCCCACGGTCGAGCCGATACTCGGCGGTCATCCGCGATTGCCACGCCATAAAGATGCCTTTGAGAGCAGCCTGGTTGTGGGAGCGAGCTTGCTCGCGACACCGGGCGAAAAGTCGCGAGCAAGCTCGCTCCCACATTTTCGACTGCATGGATCTGGCTATGCTACCTCGGCGTCACCCCATGTCCTGCCTGGATATGGGCGACAGAAATCATTCCGCCATCCAGCGTGTAGCCGCCGGCAAAGGGGTTGGTGGCAAGAAAGAGCGGTGTGTCCAGGTCGGCGAAGCTAAATCCGCCCTGCCCCGCGGCGAAACACGCCGACACAGTCATCGCGAGGATCGACTCGACGTTGCCGCCGATCATGAGGCCGATACCTTCGGCGCGGGCGGCCTCCACGATTTCAAGCGCGGTGGCGAGGCCGGCCTTCATGAGCTTGATGTTCACGATCTGCGCCGCCCTCTCCTGCGCGATGCGGCGCACGTCGGCCGCACTGCAGGCGCTTTCGTCGGCCGCCACGAGCCAGCCGCTCTCCTCGCCGAGCGCGCGCATTCCCGCCAAATCATCTTTCGCCAGCCACTGCTCCAACAAGACGGGCGTGATGCCGTGTTCGCGCAAGCCTCGCACCAGCTCGCTGGCGTCGGTGCGCGAAAGCCCGGCGTTCCCATCGAGGATGAGCGGCGCAGCGGGCGCTATCTCGTGTATCGCGGCGATGCGCCCCAGGTCGTGCGCCGGGCCTTTCGGCCCGCCGACCTTGATCTTGATCTGGCGGATGCCCCGGCCCCGGATGGCGCGGGCGTCCGCCGCCGCCTGCTCCGGTGAACCGGTCGTCACGGTCATGTCGGTTTCCAGCGCCGTGCCGGCCCCGCCGAAATATTTCCACAGCGGCACGCCGTCGCGGCGGGTAAGCGCGTCGAGCAGCGCCATTTCAAAGGCGCATTGCGCCGAGCCGCAGCCAACTCCGCCCCGGTTGCGAAATTCCCCCGCCAGCTCGTGCCAATTCGTCGTCTCCCGCCCGATCAGCCAGTCACGCGCCGCTGCGAGCGCCAACAAAGCATCCGCCTGCGTTTCGCCGTTGTAGGGCGGCAACGGCGCCGCTTCGCCGTAGCCGACGAAACCGCCATCGAGTTCGACGGTAACCAACACATTGTTCGCCATCGCCTGCGCTCCGCCCGAAATCCCGAACGGCGTGTGCAGCGGGATGTCGAGCGGCTCGAAATCAAACGCCCGGATGAAACAGCGGGCGGTCATACATGCACCACCTCGGCCGCCGTCTGCCCGTGGGCCGCCCAGTGCATCTTGTTTTGCACGGTGGCAAAGAACCGCTGCGTCGCCTCCTGCCGGGGATCGTAGTCGATGCTGGTGGCGTAGATCTCCAGCACCTTCCGCCAGAACACCTTTTCCGAAGAACGGATGTCCCGGATGCGCGCCAGCAATTCCTCAAAGTAATTTCCCCCGCCCTTGCGCTTGAGCCGCTCGTCGTCCATCGCGAAGCCCTTCACGATGTATTCCCGCAGTCGCTGGGTGGCCCAGATCCGGAATTGGGTGCCCCGGTGCGATTTCACTCGGTAGCCCACTGAGATAATAACATCGAGGTTGTAAAACTTGGTCGCGTAATTCTTGCCGTCGGCGGCAGTGGTTAAGGATTCCTTAACCACTGAACCTGCCTGCAACTCGCCTTCAGCAAAAACATTCCGGATATGCATGCTGACGTTGGGCACCGAAGTCTGGAACAGTTCCGCCAACTGCGCCTGCGTCAGCCAGGCCGTTTCGCCTTCAAACCGCACCTCCAGTCGCGTGCGGCCATCCTCTGTCTGGTAAAGCACGATCTCAGGCTTGTTCTCGGGTTCCTTGGCCATGGTTTTTTGCGTTGCTTGCGCTTTGGGCGGCTGAATCAGATGCGCGGAAGTGTCGGCGAGCGTCGGCTCGCGGCAGAAGCTAGGAGCCGGGAGCCCGGAGCCAAGAGCTATTTGCCGGATTCCCTCCCGGCCTGCCCATCCCGCCCCTTCCGCCACCCGCCTACGTTTGCGAAGCAAACTACGGCGAGGTGCCTCGTCGTAGCGCCTGGGCGAAGACGGGCTTCTACGAATAAAGGGAACGGGATAGGGACAAAGCCGCAGGCTTTGGGGCGCAGCCCTGAGTGAAGCGAATCAATCCCTCCTCCTTCGCATCTTATTTTTCAGGGCAGCTACAGCAGCTCGTTAGTCTTGCGCTGGGTTTCGCGGAAGCGGGCGGCGTTGGTCGAGAGCTTGGTGTCCTCGTCGTGGGTCGCGGTCCAAGGCACACGCAAACCAACTCAATTATCCCGGCTCAGTTGAGGTTTTTGTCCTTCCAATATTTTGTGCCTTGCAGCGTCGCTTGCAGGGCAAGGCCGTTCTTCGTGATCTGGTAAACCGTCACCCCCTCCGCAATATTGCCGGCGGTGGCCACCGCACCGCCCTTCTCGTTGGACTTGGCGGCGGCGTCGGCCTGTCCGCTGAAGTCCCAGCCTTTTTCGACGAAGGTCCGCAACTTGGCGACCTCATCGAACACAAAGACCGCGCGAAAATCCTTCACGCCGAGACCCAGGCCGAGTCCGGCCGAGCCCATCTTCATGTAGGTCTCGGTGTCCTTGATCATGCCTTTCTCCACCACGATGCCATGCCCGCCGGCGAAGCTGGCCAACACGAGATTCACGCCGACATTGGTAAACACGGCGTAGCCCGCGGCCTGCTTGATCCTGGCCTTGGCCTCGGGATTCAATTTGTAGAGTTCCGCGAGCACGGAGTCGCGGGTCTGCTTGATCGCGGCGCGTTGCTCGTCGGCGGTGCCTTTTTTCGCGTGCGCCAGCGGGCTCGCCCCGAGGAGCGCGCAAAGGAGCAGGAGATAACGGGGCCAGGCTTGGAGGGCGGTTTTCATGGTGGGCTGAAATGGATTGGCTGGGGAATGATCAGCGGGCGACAGCCTGCACGCAACGGAAACCCACGTGGTTGCTGCCGGTGCGCACCTCGCCGCGACCGATGGGGCCGACGAGGTAGCGCGGGCATGGAGAATTCTCCGTCCGGTTGCGTGCCGGCGCGGGATCTGACGCCGGCGCCTGGTGCAGGAATTAGCCGAAGCGCGGTGTGCTCAGTCGTTACGGCGGCCGCCCATCAGGAGCATCAGGATGTGCAGCAAGCTGCCGAGCGAGGCCACGAAGGCGGCCACATAGGTCAGCGCGGCGGCATCGAGGGTTTCACTGACGCCGGGCATCTCGTCGCGGCCGACGATGCCGAGGTTGACGAGCTGGGCCTTGGCGCGGGCCGTGGCGTCAAACTCGACCGGCAAGGTAATCAGCTGAAACAAGCAGATGGTGGCCAAGGCGACCGCACCGAGCATCAGAAAGATTCCGCCCAGGGCTTTGGCGCCGAGCACGATGCCAAGGATGATGAGGAACTGCGAGGCGCCCGAGGCGATCTGCGTCGCCGGCACAAGGGTCTGGCGCAGGGTCATCATCGAGTAACCGACTTTGTGTTGGATGGCGTGGCCGGCCTCGTGCGCGGCGACACCGAGGGCAGCGAGGCTGGTGCCGTCGTAGTTATGCTCGGAGAGCGCCAGGCGGCGGTGGGTTGGGTCGTAGTGGTCCGTCAGTTGCCCCGGCACGCGCACGATTTCGACCCCGTGGACACCGGCACTCTCCATGACAGCGGCGGCGGCTTCCCGGCCGGTGATGTTACCCCGGGAGCGGATGCGGACGTTCCGGTTATAGGCGCTTGAGACGCGCATCTGCGCGTAGAGGCCGAACAGCAGGGGGATGATGATGAGGACAATCCAGATTAGCATGGGAGAATTGGGTTAAAATGGGATGAGGGAGAAAATTGCCAGCCCAGCCGGTTTATCCAGCGGAAAAGGCCCGGCTGGAAACACGCCGGAGTGTTGTAAGGGTGTCAAGCCAGCCCGGCCCGGAGCAGCAGAGCCGACAGGTCGGGCGGGCGGCCCATGAAGTCGGTAAAAAGCTGCATCGGATCGGCGGAGTTGCCCCGGCTGAGCACCTTGGCCACGAACTCGCCGCCGACCTGGGCGTTGAAAATGCCCTCCTGCTTGAACCGGGTAAACGCGTCGGCATCGAGCACCTCGGCCCACTTGTAGGAATAATAGCCCGCGGCATAGCCGGTGGGATCGGAGAAGATGTGCGTGAAGCGATTTTCGGGCGTCGGCATGCGCGGCTCAGTCGGCATCAGAAAGTCACCTAGCCGTTCCTGCAACCGGAGTGCGATGTCGCCGGTCAAGTAATCGGTCGTCCGGAGGTGCAGATCCAAGTCCATCCGGGCAAAGGCCAGCTGTCGCATCGTGGCGGAGGCACTGCGAAAATTCTTCGCCGCGATCATCTGCGCGTAGAGCGCGTCGGGCATGACCTCGCCCGTCTCATGGTGGCGGGCAAAGAGATCGAGTGCCGCGCGTTCCCAGCACCAGTTTTCCATGATCTGCGAGGGCAGCTCCACGAAATCCCATGCGACGTTCACGCCGTTGAGCGACTTGATTTCCAATTCGCCGCTGAGGTGGTGCAACAGGTGGCCGAACTCGTGAAACATAGTCTCGACCTCGCGGTGGGTGAGCAGCGCGGGTTGGCCGTTCATCGCCGGTGTCAGGTTGCCGCACATCAGCCCGAGATGCGGCGTGCGCGCACCGTCGGGCTTTAATCCGCCCGTGATCAGGTAGTTCATCCAAGCACCGCCGCGCTTCGACTCACGCGGATGCCAGTCCGTGTAGAAGGAACCGATATGCCGGCCGGCTTGATCATGCACGTCATGGAATTTCACCTCGGGATGCCACCTTTCCACCGTGCCCGAGGGTCGCTCGGTCACCCGCAGCCCGAACACCCGCCCGGCAATCCCGAACATTCCGGCGAGCACACCCGGTAGCGGGAAGTAAGGGCGCAGTTGTTCCTCGTCAAAATGGTAGCGAGCCCGACGGAGTTTCTCGGCCCAGAACGGGATTTCCCAGGGCGCCAGCAACGCGCCGGGGGACTTGGTTTGCTCCGCCTTGAAGGATTCAAGCTCTCCGCACTCGCGTTTGAAGGCCGCGACCACGCGGCCGTGCAAATCCTCGGTGAACGCCAGGGCTTGCGCGCCGGTCTTCGCCATGCGGCGCTCCAGCACGAGATCGGCGAAGTGCGGCCGACCGAGCAGAACGGCCTTCTCCTGCCGGAGCGAAAGGATGCGCTTGATGAGTTCGCGATTGTCGTGCGGCGCCTGATTTCCGACCGCCACGGCTGCCACCCACAAATGCCGGCGCAATTCCGCGTCCTCCGCGTAAAGCATGACCGGTTCCTGCGAGGGGGCGTGCAGCGTGAAGCGCCAGACCGGTTTGGTCTCCGTCCCCTGCCCTTGCTTGAGCGCGCTGTGCCGGGCCGCCTCTTTCGCGTGGGCGGGCAGGCCCGCGAGCCGGGCCGGATCGTCCACGAGCAGCTCCCACGCGTTGGTCGCATCGAGAACGTTCTCGGAATATTTCTGCGTGAGTTGGGCCAATTCGCTCTGCACTGCCTCAAGCCGGGCTTTCTGGTCAGCCGGCAAGTCGGCGCCCTGCTGGCGGAAATCGGCCATGGTCTCCGACAGGAAGCGGCGGTGCTCACCCCGAAGTCCCGCGGCGGTGGAGTGCGCCGCGGCGGCCTTGAGGCGCAGCCAGAGCTCCGGGTGGAGCGGAATCCGGGCGAAGAACGCGGAGACTTGCGGCAACATGGCGTTGTGCGCCTCGCGCAGGGCCGGCGAGTCGGCCACGGTGGTCAGGTGTGTGACCTTGGCCCAGGTTTCGTTCAGCAAGTCCGTGGCTTCCTCCAGCGCGAGAAAAACATTTGGATAATCCACCGCGCCCAATTCCCGGTTCACGATGCGATCAATCGCCTGTCCGGCTTGGGTCAGAGCCTGTTCCACCGCGGGCACGACCTGGTCCGTCGTGAGTCGCGACCAGCGGATCTGAAACGAACGGTCGAGCAAGGGGTTGGCCATCGGGCGCGTAATGACCGCGCAGACCACGGCGCTGTCAAACGAATTGGCGGTCGTTACCAGCGGAAAGCGAAGCCGGGGTATGCCTGGCCACCCAGGCGGAATAAGCAGCCGATGCCGGCAACTTCACAGCCGGCTCGTCAGCCGCTGGCGAACGGCTGGGTGCGGTTGAAATTACTCGCCGTCGTTGCCGATGGCCTCAACCGGGCAGCCTTCGAGGGCTTCCATGCACATCTGGGCATCCTCTGCGGTGGCCGGCTGGGCATGCACGAAAGAATACCCGCCCTCTTCATGTCGCTTGAAAAACGCCGGCGCGGTTTCGCGGCACAGGTCGCAATCAATGCACTGCTGGTCCACGTAGAATTTGCCGGCGGCGTTGTCCTTCCATTTCTCTGCTTTATTGGCCATTTCGCGAATGAAAGAAGGGTAATTCACATTCCTGTCAAGAATTCGCAGGGCAACTGCGTGCCAGAAGCAGTGCCCGCCACTCCGGGACTTGTCATTGGCCGCAACCAGAGCAAGTTTCCCTGACGATGCTTTCCGACCGTGCCTACATGGGTGGCGCCTATCCCCGCAAAACCACCTCGGTGGTGATCTGGCTGATCTCCGCTTTGCTGGCGGCGTTTGTGCTGGAGCTGATCCTGCTGTCCCCGTGGCTCGGCGCGCCGGGTTCCGCGCTGGTCAACCTGTTCCCCCTGACGGTCGGCAGCCTGCAAAACTGGCACCTCTGGACACTCCTGACCCACAGCCTGCTGCACAGCACGACGAATCCGTTGCACATCCTGTTCACGGTTCTCACCCTCGGTTTCATCGGGAGGGAGCTGGAGCCCCAGCTGGGGGCGCGCAGATTCCTGATCGTGTTTGTCGGGGCGATTCTGCTGGGGGCGCTGCTGTGGACGGCCGTCAATTGGACGCACGGCGGCGTGCGCATCGGGGCGGGGGCCGGTCTGTTTGGGCTTTTTATCGTGCTGGCCGGCCTGTCGCCCCACTTGGAGATGGGCCTGTTTTTGCTGCCGGTCACATTCCGTCTTAAGCACCTGGTCTATGTGGTGCTGGTGTTGGATGTCTTCGGATTGCTTTTCTATGAGATACTCGGGGCGTCGGTGCCATTGGGTTTAACTCCGTCGGCCCATCTGGGCGGGATGCTGGCCGGCTGGCTGTATCTCCGCCTCCTGCACCCCAACCCTGGCCTGGACCGGGCTGCAGGAATGAAACTGCCCGCCTGGTTGCGCCGCCGGCCGAAGCCCAAAA
>LNEH01000098.1 GCA_001464505.1 Verrucomicrobia bacterium Ga0077533 | reverse complement strand
TCAGCGATCCCGCCCTACATTTACTCCTTCACCTCGGCCTCGGCGGGCTGCTCTTCGGGCTCCCCTTCGTTGTCGAGCAGGCTGGGCTCTTTCTTGGTGTGCGCGATCCATTCCATGATGCCGGCGAAGAGGCCGGTGAACATCAGGTCGCCGAACAGGGTGTTGCGGAAGAAAAACACCGTGGGCGGATACTCGGGGTGGCCCACGGTCAGCGCCTGCCACCAGCCGGCGAGAGTTTTCGCATAGAAGGGATCGGCGGCCCATGACTGGGTGTTCGTCACGAGGTAGAAGATGATCGCGCCGAGCAGGGAGCCATTGAGCAGGTTCAGCCAGGATTTGCGCGACGCCACCCAGGCGCCGAGGCCGAGGGCCACGGCAAAGCAGGCGGTGCGCGCGATGACCCCGCTCACCGGCCAGTGGAAGCCGTATTCGCGGGCGTAAAACCAGTTGATGTAAAGATCGGACAGGCTCAGCGCCGCGAAGGGGATGAGCCACATCCAGCGGTTGCGGAAATACACCGCGCCGCAGAAACCGATCGCCATGACCGGTGAGAAATTTGACAGCGACAGGTCCACGGTCGGCAACAGCCGGTAAAGCGTGGCCAGGACGATGAGGATGATCGCGGTGCGCATGGCGGCAAATTAAGCACCAAGCCCCAACATCCAAGCTCCAATGAAACACCAGGCACGAGCGGGAAACTCCCAAGATTTGATGGCGGCTTGCATGATTTCTCGTCCTTGGTCGTTGGATTTTCTCTGGAGGTTGGCGTCTGTAGCGGCGGTCTGTGACCGCCGTCGGCGCTCATAGAGCGCCGCTACAGGCCCTCCGCTTCGCGGCCCATCAGCCAGAGCAGGTCGGAGAGCCGGTTGAGGTATTGCAACAGCACAGGCCGCACGCTGCGGCCCTGTTGCGGCAGCGCAATGAGCTGCCGTTCGGCGCGCCGGGCCGCGGTGCGGGCGAGGTCGAGGGCGGCCGCGTGCAGGTTGGCGCCGGGTGTGGCCCAGCCGTCGAACTTCGGCGAACGCGCCTCGATGGCCGCCACGGCGGCGTCGAGGCGAGCCAGTGCAGGGTCGTCGATTTTGGCGAACTTCGACTCGTCGTAGCGGGCGGCATTGGCCTCGGCGCAGGCGACCTCGCCCATCAGCGCGACCAGTTCCTGCTGGATGCGCGCGAGTTCGGAGGGGTCGGCGCCGGCGGGCCGGGTGGCCTTGGCGAAACCGAGCGCGGCGTTCAATTCGTCAAGTGCGCCGACGGCCGCGATCTGCGGGTGGTCCTTGGGCACACGCTGGCCGTAGAGCAGGGAAGTGGTGCCGTCATCACCGGTGCGGGTGGCGATGGAGCGGGGTGTCATGAGGGAAAAGTGAAAGTGAAAGGGAGTGAGTGGGAAGCTGATGTAAGATGACGGAATCGGTGGTTTTGGCCACTCTCACTTTCACCCTCACATTTTACTTCTTCACCGCCTCGCGGGTCTTTTTCTTGAGCGCCTTCAGCTCCGGTTCGATGACAGCCAGCACGTCTTTTTCCATGCGGTCGATATAGAGGATGCCGTCAAGATGGTCGACCTCATGTTGCACGCAGCGCGCCAGCAGGCCGTTGCAGCGCAGCACATGGGTGTGGCCGGCGGTGTCCTGGAACTTCACCGTGATCTCGTCCGGCCGCATCACATCGCCGTGGATCTTCGGGAACGACAGGCAGCCTTCCTCGTAAACCGTCGTGGGCAGCGGCACGGCGGTGATGTGGGGATTCACGAGGACCAGCGGCATGAAAAGCTCCAGCGGCGGCCGGGTGCCGTCGTATTCCCACGCGAACTTCGCCTCCGCGGGCCGCAGGTCGATGACGCAGAGTTGCAGGGTCTGCCCGACCTGTTGGGCCGCCAGCCCGATACCCTCCGCCGCGTGCATCGTCTCAATCATGTCATTCGCCAGTTGGGCGAGCGCCGCGTTGAACGCGGTCACTTTCGCGCCTTTTTTGCGCAGGATGGGCTCGTTAAATTGAACTATTTTCAGCGGCATCGGTCAGAGGTGGTCCGCGCACATTGTTTCCCCCGGCAGGGTGCCGCAAATAAATTTGTTTCCGTCCGCTTAGTTGTTATGGCTCAACCCATGTCTTCACCCGACCATGCCACCGGCACCCGCGCGGCCTTGTGGCAGCTCGGGCTGGGGCTCGGCGCGGGCCTGCTGGCCTTGGCCTGGCTGCTGCCGGTGAACGTGAAGTCGCTCAATCCCGCTTTGCTGCGCGAAGCCGGTCGCGACACGCCCAGCGTGGCCGGATACGGTCGCGAGCTGCTTGAGCTCGACAAACCCGGCCCCGCCGCCCTCGTGCTCGAGACCGCCCACAAGGTGGGCGACCCCGGGGCTGCGGCCCTCGCGGTGGTTTTTGACGGCTTTGCCAAGAAGCACCGCGAGATGATGCCGTGGGGCGGTTGGGACATCGCACTCGAGCCGCTGCTCGGCAGCCGCAGCCCTGCGGCCTCCGCCGACTCGCAGCCGGTGCTGAGCTTCATGGTCACCGAGCAGGCGCGGGATAATCTCCGGCGCTACCTCGGCGTCTCGCGCCTGCCCGGCGTGCAGACGCTGCTCAAGACCGCGGAACTCGGCACCACGCAGCGCTTCGTGCCGGCCAACCGCCCGGGCGGCCAGCCGCTCGACGCCGTCATTTTGCTGACCGCCTACCTGTGGCAGACCGAGCACCTTTCCTCCGGGCTGCAACGCGAGGTGCGCGCGCGCGCCGAAGTCGCGGTGCAATCCGGGCAGATGGGAGAACTGGAGGATTTTTATCTCGATATCCTGACGCTCGGCCGGCGGCTGAACTGGGTGCAGCTGTCGGAATTGCTGCGCACCACCGGCAGCCTCGGCACGGTCGGGCAGTTCGCCCACCTCGCGCGCGTCGCGCCCGAGCACCTGCCGGTCATCTACACCGCCGCGCTCATGACCAAGTCGGCCGACCGCGTGGCACAATACCTTATCGCCTTCGGCCAGCCCGGTGCGGAGCACCTGCAACTGGCGCTGTCCCACGGGCAGGGTGCGGTCGAGCAGCTTGTCCAGCGCCAGGCGCCGGTCACACGCGGCGCGGGCCCGGAGTTCGAGCTGGGCGCGGGTTTCACCCTGCGGCACCCCGAGATCGCCCTCGTGACCAAATATGCCGCCTTTCTCGCCGGCATCTTCCTGCTGCTGCGTTCGGTGGACACCCGGCTTTTCCTGTCGGTCGAGTCGGCCCTGCGCGGTGCCTTTCCCCGCATGGGCAGCGGGATCATCGCCGCCATCCTGACCTTTATCTTCTTCGTCTTTTCCGAGCCCTTCCTGCTCAACGCCGCCCCGGTTTCCGACTACAAAATCAAACTCACCATCCCGATCATCGGCGCCCTCGCGGCGCCGGCCACCACCGCCTCAACTCCCCCCGCCACCATGGACATCTCCACCATCCTCTCCATCACCGTCTTCGCCGCCATCCAGGTTGGCATGTATATCATCTGCTTGTTGAAGATCTCCGAGATCGCGCGCCAGTCCCTGCCCTCCGCCACCAAGCTCCGCCTCATGGAGAACGAGGAGAACCTCTTCGACGGCGGGCTCTACATCGGCATTGCCGGCACGGCCACCGCGCTCGTGCTGCAGGTGCTCCACCTCATCGACGCCAACCTGCTCGCCGCCTACTCGTCCAACCTCTTCGGCATCGTCTGCGTGGCGCTGGTCAAGATCCGCCACGTCCGCCCCTACAAACACCAGCTCATCATCGAGGTCCAGTCCGGTGCCAAGGCATAACGAGGCCGCGCCATGAACAAGACCCTGCTTTTGATAATGTGCGACTTCATGTTGCTGAACCTCCTGGCGCTCACGCGCTGGGAGAAGGCGGAACCGTCGCACACCCAGCTGGAGACCGCCGCGCCGCGCTCCGCCGCCAACGCGCCCTCCATCAACGCCGACATGGTCGAGCTCATGCGCATCTCCCTCGAGGACGAGAAGACTTCGCGCGAGTCACTCGCCGCGCAGCTCTCCTCCACGCAGGGCACCCTGTCGGAGCGCGAGAAGAACCTCGCCGCCACCCAGCAGCAAAAAAGCCAGCTTGAGCGCACCCTGTCCGCCACGCAGACCAGCGTGAAGGAGCTGGAGCTGCGCTACACCGCCACCTCGCAGGAGGCGTCGATGTCCAAGGAGCAGCTCGCCAAGCTCCAGCGCGAGCTGGAGGAGAAGAAAGCCGAGGCCGAGCGCCAGCGCGCCGAACTCGCCCGCGCCGAACGGCAGAACGCCGAGGCCCGCCAGCGCATCGAGAACCTCAACGTCGCCGTCCGCGTCGCCGAGCAGGAAAAGCAGCTCATCGCCCAAAACCTCACCCCAAAGTGCAGGAGCAGACCACCCAGCTCGCGCAGGGCGTCGGCCAGCTGGCCGAGAAGTCTGTCGAGCTCAGCGCGGAGATCCGCACCAACCGCCCGGTGAACCCCAACCTCATTTTCAGCGAGTTCCAGGCCAACCGCATCGCGACGAAACTCACCGCGCGCAAACCCGGCCTCTTCAGCCCGACCGTGAAGGACAAGGAAACGCAGACCGTGCTGGTGAGCGACGGCCACCGCACCTACGCCCTCATGCACCTGAGCGACACGCCCTTCACACTGGTCGAAACCCCGGCCGACTATGACCGGGTGACCGGCACGCTGACCCGCGGCTCGTTCAACGCCCCGGTGGGGGAACTGCTCTTTCTCCGGCTCGATCCACGCCTCGTCGTGGTGCCGGTGGACGACTCGCTCGCCGCGCTGATGGGCGCCAAGATCTACCGGCTGGCCAAGGAGCCGTTCAAGTTCCCGGACGCCGTGCTGGTGCGCGCCGACGACGGCCGCTACGGCGAGACGCCGCTGCGCATCGACCCGACGAGCAATTTCTACGTGAAGCTCGACAACCGGATCGTCACCCGGCTGTTCGGCGAAATCTCCGCCAAGCGCGGCGATCTGGTCTTCAGCAAGACGGGCGAGCTCATCGGCATGATGGTCAACAGCGAGTATTGCGCCGTGCTCGGCGACTTCACCGCCGCCGACACGCTGAAGGCGGGGGACAACCCGGAGCCGAAGACGGGCGGCATCATTTCCCACTACCAGGCCCGCTGGTCGCGCCTGCCGCAGAAACTGCAGTGAGGGATGAATGTCGGAGCATAAAGCCCCTCCCGCAAATCACACTCATGTCTTAGTGTGGGAGGGGCTTTACGCCCCGACAAACCACGGATGAGAAAGCCATGAGACGAGGATATGGAGCCCTTCGTCGTTATCGGGAGTCCAAACCAGAGGCGGACTACTTTCTCACCTGCAATCTGGCGAAGCGGGGCACCGGCTTCGATGAGCCGGTTTTGACCGGTCAGGTGGTGCAGCAGTGGCGGAAACTGGAACTAGCTGGATTTTGGACTGTGAGGACTGCGGTGATTATGCCCGATCACATCCACTTGCTCATCCGGCTTGGCGACCCCGGCTCACTGGCCGAGTGCATGAGATTGTTCAAAGGCCGGCTGGCTGCGGCACTCCGCCCGCACAATCTGAAATGGCAGGCAGGATTCTATGAACACCGGTTGCGAGAGGCGGAAGATATGCTGCCGGTATTTCTCTACATTTACCTGAATCCCTATCGGGCGAAGTTGCTATCCAGCGGACAGAAATGGACGGGGTATTATTGCAGTGCAGAGGATTGGTCGTGGTTTGGGGCGATGACCGATAAGGAATGGCCGCAGCCGGAGTGGTTGCGGTAGGAGATGGAGGTCGGGGCGTAAAGCCCCTCCCACACGATTCATTCTTTGGCTGCGCGGGAGGGGCTTTACGACCCGCCGATTGTCGCTCAACTTGCGACGTGCTTCCGCCACTCCTCGACTCCCTCGCGCTGAACGACCCGCTGACCTACCTCGCGGTCTTCCTCGGCGTGTCGCTGCTGATGGTCTGGCGGCTGGAGGCGATGCTCGACCACGGGCTGGAGGGCACCGCGCTCGGCACACTGCTCATGCCGTATTGCTCGGGCCTGGGGAACCTCATCTTCGTCGGCATCATGATTTCGCGGAACGGCGCCCCCGGCGAGGTGCTGACCAACTGCCTCGTCAACAATGTCACCAACCTGACGCTCCTGCTCGGTGTGCCCGCGCTGTGCTGGGGGCTGGTGGTGTTGCCCGGCCAGGCCAAGGCCGGGGGTGGCGGGAAAAAACCGGCCAAGGCGGCCAAAGGCAGTGGCGGCGTGGAGGGTCAGCTCAACCGGTTGTCTTTGTTGCTGACGCTCGTGGCGGTGCTGTTTTTCACCGGCACGGTGTGGGCGCTCGGACGCGACGGAAAACTGGACCGCACCGACGGGATGGTGCTGATCGGGCTGTTCCTCTTCTGGCAGTGCTTCCAGGTGTTCGATGTGATGAAGCACAACCTCCGGCAGAAAATCACCTTCGGCCTCATGTTCTATGTGGATGCGCTGATCGTGCTGGCCTGCGCCGGCTTCATGTATGAGTCGATTGACTGGCTCGTGTCCTGGCTCTCGGCGCAAAAAAGCGGATTCGTCAGCGCCGGCAATCTCGGCTGGCTGACCGGCTGGCTGATGGTGCTGCCCAACGCCGTGCTCGCCCTCTACTGGGGTTGGAAGCGCCGGGCCGATGTCGTCTACACCTCGCAGGTCGGCGACGGACATATCTGCATTCCGCTTTGTCTGGGGCTCATGGCCTTGGCGAAACCGGTGCCGATGGCCGCGTTCTCGACCACCGCGCTCGGGCTGCTCGTGGGCGCGGCGGCGCTGCACGGCATCATGTTGCTGGTGACCGGCGGCCTGCCGCGCTGGGCGGGCGGGGCGTTGGTCGCGGCCTATGGCGGTTTTGTTTACGCTGGGCTGCTTTCCTGACTGATCGTCCTCTTTCCTCGTTCTCTTAATCATTCTCTCGCCGGGCGGCACCAGGGAGAACGAGAAAGATTAGGAGAAAGAGAAAGATAAATCACCCCAGCGGATCGCCGCGGAACTTCGCGCTCAGCTCGACAAAGGGTTTCTGCGCCTCGAGCCACAGCCGGTCCTGGCGGATTTCGATCATCGACTTGCTCGTGTGGTTGCAGAACAGGTAGCTGGCGGAACCGAGGCGGATGCAGGCGTCGAAATGCGTGCCATGGGCTCCCGGCGCGAATTCGAAATCGCCCACCGCCATCCTGCGGGCCTCCATCTCGGCCTGCAACGGGGCGATGTCGCTCTTGAAGCGGGCCTGGTAGGTTTCGGCGCGCGGGCCGTCGTAGGCGAGCACCGCGCCGGCCTCGCTGGCGAGCTTCACCAGCACCCACTCGTCGAAGACGGGCTGGTTGTAGGCGGCTTTCATGCGGCCGAGGGTCTGGATGACGGCGGTGCGGGCGTCGGAGAGATTCATGTCAGTTAGATCAGTGTTTTGGAGATTGGGTGGGCTGTGGCCAGCAGAATGTCGCCGCGTGGTGACAATTTACCGGCGAATCACGGTTAGGAAAACAGGTAGGGCGCACCGGCCCGGTGCGCCGTTTTTCATGCCGAAAATGCGGCGGAGCGGGCCGCTCTCGCCCTACCTCAAGCGTGAGCCGCTCAGGCCTTGGGCTCGAAGCGGCTGGCGGCGCGGTTCTTCTTCACCGTGGCGGCGGGGGCCACCACGCCGTTCATGGCGATGTAGACGCCCGGCGGGAGCGACTGCAGGGCGCCGACGGCGCAGCCAAGGTTAAAGACGGCGTCGCTGTTGCGGAAACGCGCGGGCTGCATCGAGCCGGTGATGACGATGACCTTGTCCTTCAGGCCTTCGAGCCTGGCCGCGGTGGCCGTCATGGTGTCGGTGCCGTGGGTGATGAGGATGAGGTTCTCGGGCGAGGCCTCGACGCGCGCGCGGATGAGGGCGCGGTCCCCGTCGGTCATGGCCAGACTGTCCTTCTGGAGGACGGACTCGACGACGAAGTCGAAGGTGACGTTGGACTCGCGGAAGACGGGGCCGACCTGGGGCTCGCCGACCTCGTAGGTGCTGGCGGCGTCGAAGTAGACCTTGTCGATGGTGCCGCCGGTGGCGATGACACGGATGCGCATGACCGGATGTTTGGCCGGGTGCCGGCGGAAGTTCAACCCGGATTAACGGCAGGATTCAGCCCGGAGGCGCAGAGACACAAAGCAGGAATCGGCAACGGATGCCAGAAGGCCTTCAGCAGGACTCTTCTCTTCGTCGAAAGATTGAGGTCAGACTCGTCGGGGCGAAGCCCCTGGGTTATCTGTGCCGACTGAATCACCCTCTATCATGCGTCCTTGAGGATACTCCTTCCGTCAGGTGAGATGCGGCATTCGGCAATAATCTCTTGGCCATTAACGGTGAGCCGCACTTTCAGGAGAAAAGGAAGCTGAAGCGGGCGGCTGCGGTAGATTGCACCGATGACTTCGACGGCATCCCCAAAATCAACTTTTGCGATAATGCGGTCTCCGCTGATTTGGCCTGCCTTCAACTCCTCGAGTCGTATCACGCCGTTTCTTCCTTCAACGAGGATGCCATGTGCAGCTAAGATCATCGTTTTTCCGACATGTCTCTGAATGGAGGCCCGATTAGTAACCGGCCCAGTCGAGGCGCAGCCTGCGGCAGCCAACAGGCCAATAACGATAAGTAACTTCTTCATCTTAATTCCGGCGATCAGTGTTAATCAGCGTTAGCGTTAAATCTGAGTTGGAGTGAGGCCATTTGTGGTAGAAAATAGGATAATGAATTTAGCTTCAAGCTGGGTTTCCCGATCTTTGGCTTTTGGCGGTTGCCGTGAATCCCGGCAAAAGCCTAAGTTGCCGACCCGTGAGCCAACCCAACATTCTCTGGATCGTAACGACGCATCCGCCTTCGCCCATTCGACAAGCTCAGGGCTTCGGCGCGATTGGATCTGACACGTCTATTGGATTCGTGGAGTAACACCATGTCGCGTCCAAATATACTCTGGGTTGTCACAACACATCCGCCTTCGCTCGGAAGCTACGGCGAGATTTTGGTGATTCGTTGATGATGAGGCTGTGTGAGAATTATGTCTGCTAGACCCAATATTCTGTGGATACTCACGACCCAGTGGAGGGCCATGGCCACGGGCTATGCGGGGGACGCCAATGCGCGGACGCCGTGGCTGGACGGCTTGGCGAGCGAGGCGGTCAATTTCACGCAGGCCGTCACGCCGCATCCGCTCGGGCCGCAGGCGCGGGCGGCGCTGTTTTGAAGCGGGCGCGCGGAAAATGCCCCATTGCCTTTTGGCAAAAAGCCTTCATCGATTGCCAATCATGAAGACATTCACGACCAAGGTGGACCGGTTCGGCCGGATGGTTTTGCCCAAGGCGGTGCGGGAGCGTTTCGGCCTGTGGCCCGGCGTGCGGGTGGAGGGCGAGCTGGGGGCGGACGAGGTCTTGCTGCGCCGCCCCGAACACCGCACCCGCAGCAAGCTGGTGCAAGGGGTGCGCGTGGTGCTCTCTCCGGCGGAGGGGGATTTGCGCATGGCCGGCCAGCGCCTGCGGAACGAACGCGACCGCAAGGTCGCTGGGATGTGACAACCCATGCGCCTCCTGCTCGACTCGTCGGTGCTGGTGGCGGCCATGGTGGCCAGCCATCCCGACCATGAACGCGGTCTCCCTTGGCTGGTCGCCTGCCGGCAGGGGCGTCATGAAGCGGTGGTGGCCCAACACTCCCTGGCCGAGCTTTATTCCACTTTGACCAGCCTCCCGCTGCGACCACGGCTGGCACCCCTGGAAGTGGCGCAGTTTATCGCGGAAAACGTGGAGGCGGTCTGCGCCGTGCAGGAATTGCGCGCCAGCGACTATCGGCGGGTCATCGGGCGACTGAGCCGGGCGGGCTTTGGCGGCGGGATCATTTACGATGCCCTGATTGCCGAGGCGGCGATGAAAGCCAAGGTGGCCAAAATCATCACCTTCAACCAACGTGATTTCGAGCGACTGCCGTGGCTGGAGCAAGCGGGCATCACCGTGGCGGTCTGAGTCGGAAAATGCCGACGGAGTTAACCACAGATGGGCACAGATGCACACGGATGGCACCCTTGGGTCGGAAAATGGCAGGTTGCAAACACCCGAGTCGAACCCAGCAGATAAGACAATGGCGCGTCCGAACATTCTTTGGGTGCTGACCACCCAATGGCGGGGGCAGGCGACGGGCTACGCGGGGGACGCCAATGCCCGGACACCGTGGCTGGACGGGCCTAGCGAGCGAGGCCGTCACTTTCCCGCAGGCCGGGCGGGGCGCACGGCCGAGGTATCATAGCTTATAAGGCAGACAGGAATTCATCGGCGGAAACACCGGCCTGCTTGAGCACGCCATTGAGCGTCCAGGAATTGATCTCCCGGTGCATCGGCACCACGCAACCGCGGTCGCCCCGGCGCATGACGACATGGCTGCCTTTCTGCCGGATGAATACAAACCCCAATCGCTCCAGCGCTTTGACGGCTTTGCGGCCGGAGACTCCCGGCAGATTAGGCATGGGCGGCGACCTCGAATGTGGTCATGACCGCGCGTCCGGTGGATTTTGCCTTGTTGGGAAACTCGGACAGGTAGAGCTCAGTGGCTTCCTTGAGATTGCGCAGCGCCTCCTGATGAGTGCGGCCCTGGGTGGTTGTGCCGGTCTCAGGGTTGTAGGCGACCAGCCACTTGGAGCGGGGTGCCGGATAAATGACTGCGGTCAGGGTGCGCATGAGAGGCACTATGCGGGAGAACAGGCTGGTGTCAATTGGTGGGGGCTGAGGTGCTTTATTTTGTGCCTCTTTGCGCCTTTTTGTGGCTATTCCTCAGTAATGGCAGCCCGGCCTAACATTCTCTGGATCGTAACTACGCAGTGGCGGGCGCAGGCCACGGGCTTTGCGGGGGATGCAAATGCGCGGACGCCTTGGCTCGACGGGCTGGCG
>LNEH01000097.1 GCA_001464505.1 Verrucomicrobia bacterium Ga0077533 | reverse complement strand
GCCCTGACGGGCACCCCTCTCCCAGAGGGGATTTCGCTCCCGTTGTTTCGGGTCCCCTCTATCAAGAGGGGTGGCGCGCAGCGCCGGGGTGTGTCTCTTCTGTTAGTAAGCCGCAATAATTGGCCGCGTCATCACGTCACTTGGCGGGCACAAGGTTATTTCTCCCGTTCGAAGGTGACCGCCACCCGTTCACTCTCGTTGCCCGTGCGGTCCACCGCGCTGACCACGACCGCGTCAGCACCATTGACGGCAACCAGCGATTCGACCGCCGGTTGAACCGAAAAGCGCCATTGGACGCCGTGCCGCCGCCAGACCGCATATTTTGACACGGCTTCACCCGGGCCCGGGACAATCTGCACCCGGCCGTCAGGCTGGGTTTTTAATTTCGGCGCGGGTGGCGGCGTGGCATCGAGCCATGGGGTGTTTGGCGCTAGCGCCGGCTCCGCATAGGGGCCGGTCTGCAGCTTCGTGGCGATCGCCCGGCGGTCCTGCAGGAGGGCGATCATGCTGAATTGGATGAGGCCGCCGGCCGCCGGCCGTGAGCGCACCACCTCGGTCTGCCGCAGAATTTCTTCCGCCGTCCAGCTCTTGGGCGTGTCATTGATGGCGCTCGTGAACAGACCCGGCCAGAGGTGCCGTTTGGCGGTGTTCTGCCGGGTCCAGTAATCCAGCAGCACCCCGAAGGCCTGGGGTTTCTGGTCGATCGGCCAGTAAAGCTGCGGCGCGAGATAATCCAGCCAGCCCTTCTCCAGCCACAGTTCCACGTCGGCGTAGAGCTTGTCGTATTGGCTGAAACCCTCGATGCCCGCCGGCCGGCGGTCGGGGCGACCAATGCCAAACGGACTGACCCCGAACAGCACCTGCGGCTTGATCTGGTGGATCTTGCGGTAGAGTTGGTCGACGAGTCGGTTGACATTCTGCCGGCGCCAGCTCGACCGGTCGAGCCGGCCGCCGTTGGTGAGGTAGAGCTTCCACGACGGATCGTCCGGGAAATCCAGCATCTCCTTCTCCTTCTGATCGCCGGCCTGACCGGGGCGGGGAATCGGATACGGGTAGAAATAATCATCAATGTGGACGCCATCGAGGTCGTAGCGCCGGACCACGTCGGCCACCACGTCCAGCGTGCGCCGGCTCGCGAAGGCGTCGCCCGGGTCCATCCACCACATCTCGCCGTATTGCTTCACCGAAGCGGGATGGGTTTTGGCGATATGCGTCGGGGCGAAGTCGGACTTGGCCTGGTGATGCCGGGCACGGTAGGGATTGAACCAGGCGTGCAAGGCCAATCCCCGGCGGTGCGCTTCCACGATCCAGAACTTGAGCGGGTCGTAACCGGGGTCGTGCCCCTGCCGGCCGCCCAGATATTCGGACCACGGTTCCAGGCCCGACGCATAAAGCGCGTCGGCGGCGGGCCGGATTTGGAGAATGATCGTGTTGAGATTGAGCGAACGCGCCCGGTCGAGGATCGCAATCGCCTCGGCGCGCTGTTGCTCGGCCGGCAGGCCCGGCTGGCTCGGCCAGTCGATGTTGGCCACCGTCGCCACCCAGACACCGCGAAATTCCCGTGGCGCCAGCGGCGGACTCTCGGTGATTTTCGGCGCGGTCACGCAACCGGCCAGCAACAGAACCGCCGGGGCGAGCAGAAATAAGCCACGAGCTCTATCTGCTCGGCCAATACTGCCCGCACGCCCGACTGGCGGTGTGGGAGCGAGCTTGCTCGCGACAAAGTTCAAATTCCTCGCGAGCAAGCTCGCTCCCACAAAAAGATTCATCGGGTAAAAAACCTCACGGTGATTTAGCCCCCGCGAGTGCCTGCCGCACGCTGCCGCCAACGGCATCGAGCGCGGCCTGGGCGGCGGTCACGTCGGTTTGGCGCAGGATGGTGACGATCGCCACCTTCACGCGGTATTGGCACGCCTCCAAGGTGCGGCGGGCCGTGGCCTCGTCCGATCCGGTGGCGCGCATCGTGAGCGCGACAGCGCGACGCTGGAGCTTCGCGTTGGTGGGTCTGAGATCCACCATCAGGTTGCCATGCACCTTGTGCAAGCGGACCATGATGGCGCTGGTAAGCGTGTTGAGGACGATCTTCTGCGCCGTGCCGGCCTTGAGGCGCGTGCTGCCTGAAATGACCTCGCTGCCGGTGGCGATCGTGATGCCAACCTCGGCCTGGGTGGTGACGGGCACATCGGGATTGTTGGCGATACCTATCGTCAAGGCCCCGGCTCCACTCGCCGCTTCGAGTGCGCCCAGCGCGTAGGGCGTGGTGCCCGAGGCCGCGAGGACGAGGCAGACGTCGTTCGGCGTCGGGTTCAGCGCGCGCAAATCCGCCGCGCCCTGCGCTTGGTCATCCTCGGCCCCTTCGACGGCTTCATACATGGCGTCCTTGCCGCCGGCGAGCAACGCGAGGGCCCGTTCCTTCGGCCAGCTGAAGGTGGGAAACAACTCGACGCTGTCGAGCACACCCAGGCGTCCGGAAGTGCCGGCCCCGACGTAGATGAGCCGCCCGCCGGCCGCGATTCGCGGGACGGCCGCTTCCACGGCGCGGGCGAGCTGCGGGGCCACCGCGTGAACGACGTTGGCCGCCCGCACCTGGTCTTCCGTAAAGGCCCGGATCAACTCAAGCGTGCCATATTGGTCGAGGTCGGGGTGTTGGCCGCTGGGAGTTTCGGTCGTTTGCATCCGGGGGAAATCTCCCGGGTTGCGGCGCGCGGTTCAACTGTTCATTTTGGCCAACGTCACCCCCCCTTCCCGCTGCGTTTCCTTTCATCCCATGGCTGAGTTTTTCATCGGCATCCTTTCCGGCACCAGCATGGACGGCATTGATGCGGCGCTCGTGGATTTTCCCCCCCAGCCCGCCTTGGCGGCCTCTTACTCGCTGAAATTCCCGGAGGACTTGCGGGCCGAACTGCTGGCCCTCGCGGTGCCGGGGGACAACGAGATCGACCGCCTCGGACGGGCCGATGTCCGGTTGGGGCGGTTGTTTGCGCAGGCCATCAACGATCTGCTGGCCCGGGCCAAGGTGTCGCCCGCACAAGTCCGGGCCATCGGCAGCCACGGTCAGACGATCCGCCATCGGCCGGGTGGTGCGGCGCCCTTTACGCTGCAAATCGGCGATCCCAATGTCATCGCGGCCGCCACTGGCATTCCCGTCGTCGCCGATTTCCGACGCAAGGACATGGCCCTCGGTGGGCAGGGCGCGCCCTTGGTGCCAGCTTTCCATGACGCAGTCTTTCGCCAGGCAGGCACGGACCGCGTGATCGTCAACATCGGTGGCATCGCGAACCTCACCGTGCTGCCAGGTGACGCGGCCCGGCCCATCTTGGGTTTTGACACCGGCCCGGGCAACACCCTGCTCGACGGCTGGAGCCGCCGCATCCTGCGCGAACCGATGGACCGCAACGGCGCTTTCGCGGCGAAAGGCCGCGTGCAGCCCGGCCTGTTGGCCGGCTTTCTGCACGACCCTTATTTCAGCCAGCCGCCGCCGAAGAGCACCGGACCGGAATATTTTTCGGCCGACTGGCTGCAGCGCCATTTGGACAAGGCCGGTGAACTTGCCCCCGCCGATGTGCAGGCCACGCTGTTGGCGCTCACGGCACGCAGCATCTCGGACTCTATCCTGCAACAGCCCGGCTTGCACCGGCCGGATGTCTTTGTCTGTGGCGGTGGCGCGCACAATGGCGCGTTAATGCGCTCCCTGGCGGAAAACCTGCCCGGGGCGGCCGTCGCCCCAACCGACAACCTGGGCGTGCCCGTTGAGTGGGTGGAAGCCATGGCGTTCGCGTGGCTCGCCCGGCAGCGCCTGCACGCCAAGGCCGGCAACTGTCCGCTGGTCACGGGCGCGACCCGCCCCGCGGTGCTCGGCGGAATCTGGCTGCCGGGGTGAGTTATACCAACGTCCCTTGATAATTAGACTTAACCCGAGTTCGTCAGTTCAAAAAGCATTGATATTATCGATCAACGTTTTGCGTTATTTAGACCGCGATTTTCGGCACTACATTGGAGATGAGGCGAGTTC
>LNEH01000096.1 GCA_001464505.1 Verrucomicrobia bacterium Ga0077533 | reverse complement strand
GTAGTCGGCGGCGAAGTTGAGCGAAGCGAGGTTGCGCGAGCCGTAGCGGTGGTCGCGGGTCTGGAGCGTGTTGTTGAGCGAGAGGCGGAGGGTATTGAGCGCGGTGAGGTCGTCGAGGTTGCGCGAGTCGCCGAGGGAGAGCGGCTGCAGGTAGGTCGAGAAGACGCGGCGGTCGATGGGCGGGATGTAGGCGCGGCCGTTGGCGGCCTCGGGGGCATAACGGTAGGAGAGCCTGGGTTCGACAAGATGGCGCAGTCCGTCGATCTCCCAGACCGGGTTCTTGCAGTCAAAGGTGCCACTGGCGAGCAGGCGGGCGTCGAAGCCGATTTCGCCGAGCGTGCGGGTGTATTCGCTTTTGCCGGCGAGGGCGTCGGTGTAGTGCGTCACGCGGCCGCCGGCTACCGGCGTGAACGCGAACCACGGCGCCGGGGTGAACGGGCGTTCGAGGCCATAGTAGGCGTCGAGGCGGTTGGTGCGGAGGGCGGGATCCAGGCCGAAGGCATTCGACGCCAGCACGGCGGCGCTGGCGCTGGCGCGTTGATAGACGCCGAGACCCAGACTGGACGGCAGCAAGTCGAAACGAACCTCAGGCAGTCTCTCTTGCACGCGGTGGTATTGGTTGGGGTGGACGCGGGCGAAGGCGCTGAGCGAGTAGTTGTCACCGGTGTAAGCGGCCTCGAGGAACGAATCGGGCTGCTGCACGCGGTCGAACTCCTTGTGGCGAAAGTCGCGGAGCACCTCGGAGTCGCTCCAATAGTTGAACTGCCCGTCGAGGGTGAAGTGGTCGCCGGTGCGCTGGCGGTGCTCCCAGGTGAAGTAGGAACGGTCGCGGGGGACCGCCCGGCCGAGGACGTCGGTCTTGCGGTCGCCACTGTCGCTGATGTAACCCGAGCGAAAGAAGCCCCGCACGGGGCTGGCGTCGGAACCGAGGCGGTAGCTGCCCGACGGGCCGACCATGACGCCGCGCGAGGAGTAGAGGCCGGCGTCGGCCCCGACCTGGACGCCGGGGGAGAGGGGCAGGTGCAGGCCGAGCAGGGCAAAGGCGCCAAGGTTGCCCCGATAGCCGAGGCTGGCGCTGAGGTAGGAAACGAAGTCCACGTCGAGCGCCTGTTCGAAGTGGGGCAGGGAAAGGAAATGCTGGCCGAGCAAACCGAGGCTCAGGCCTTGGGCGCGGACGATCCTGCCGCGAGCATAGGTGAGCTGCTTCGCCTTGAGCGAGGGGGCATAGCCGGCGCTCTCCCGGAAAAAGACCGTGGCGTTGGTGAAGACCAGCTCGTCCGGCGTCCCGGTGACGATATCGCCCGCGACATAGACGGGGAACTCGCCGATGCGAAGGTGGCGGACGTTGATCTGGCGGGTGGAGAGGTTGTAGGTGCCCTCGTCGGCCACCAGCCGGCGGCGGCCGGCCGTGAGGACAAAGTGGCCGGTGGCGGTGGCGAGTCCGGTGGTGGTGTTGTATCGGATGGCATCCGCGGTCAAGATCGTGTCGCCGCTGACCATCCGGGCGTTGCCGGTGAGCAAAGTCTCCTTGGTCGCATCGTCGTAAACGGTCCGCTCGCCGGTGACCTCAAGCTGGCCCGGCTGGGCGGGCAGCCGCCCGGCCAGCAGGCACAAAGTGCCGAGCAAGGCGGGGAGGCGGCGGGCGAATGGCATGGTGCTGAAGTGGCGGGCGGAAGGGGCGGGAGCAAATAGATTTCCCAGTCATAACCTGTCGCGGACGGGATTGTTCCGTCTTTCTGTAGCGGCGTTCTGCGAACGCCGGACGGCAGGTTCTGGCTCCTTTCGGCTAGACGCCGGAAATGGGTCCGGCAGTGTGAGGGCAACATTCCGTGATTATCCCCACCAAAGAGCTGGAGGCGTTTCTGGGCAATCATCAGGCCAACCCGCACGGCTGGCTCGGCATGCACCCGTTGACCCACCGGGACAAGGCCGGGGTGGTGGTGCGGGCGTTCGTGCGCGCGGCGGTCAACTGTGCGGTGGTGGAGCTCGATGCGCCGGGAGCGCCGGCCCATCCCATGACCAGGATCGCCCCGGAAGGATTCTTTGAGCTGTTTATCCCCGGCAAGAAGGTCTTCCGCTACCAGCTGCGCTATGAGACAGCGTGGGGCGACATCCACCAGGTGCACAACGCCTACTCCTTCCTCCAGTCACTGACGGAGCAGGACCTCTATCTCTTCAACGAGGGCAACGAGCACCGCATCTACGAAAAACTCGGGGCGCACGAGCGCAAGATGGGCGACGTGCCCGGCGTGGCGTTCGCCGTTTGGGCGCCGTCGGCCTCGCGGGTGTCGCTGGTGGGCAATTTCAACAACTGGGATGCGCGCTATCACCCGATGCGGCCGCTCGGAGGCTCGGGCGTCTGGGAGCTGTTCGTGCCCGGCGTCGGCCAGGGCGAACTCTACAAGTTCGCCATCTGGGACCAGCACGGCCACATGCGGCTGAAAACCGATCCTTACGGCACGTATTTCGAGGCCCCGCCGAACAACGCCGCCATTGTCTGCGATACGACCAAATACAAATGGAACGACGACATCTGGATCGCACAGCGCGCGACACAGGCCGGGCAGACGGACCGGCCGATGTCGATCTACGAGGTGCATCTTGGCTCGTGGAAACGCAACCTGGCGGAGGCGAACCGTCCTTATAATTATCGCGAACTGGCGCCGCTGCTGGCGGACTATGTCAGCGAGATGGGCTTCACGCACATCGAGGTGCTGCCGGTCACCGAATTTCCGTTCACCGGCTCGTGGGGCTACCAGGTGACGGGTTTCTTCGCGCCGACGCACCGGTGGGGCACGCCGGAGGACTTCCAGTTTTTCGTGGACCACCTGCACCAGCGCGGCCTCGGCCTCATCGTGGACTGGGTGCCGGCGCATTTTCCCCGCGACAGCTTCGCGCTGGCGCAGTTTGACGGCACCCACCTCTACGAGCACGCCGACCCGCGGCTGGGCGCGCACCAGGACTGGGGCACGCTGATCTTCAACTACGGCCGGCACGAGGTGAGAGGTTTCCTGATCGCCAGCGCGCTGTCCTGGATGGAGCGCTACCACATCGACGGCCTGCGGGTGGACGCGGTCGCCTCGATGCTCTATCTCGACTACTCCCGCAAGGCGGGCGAGTGGATCCCCAACCGGCAGGGCGGGCGCGAAAACCTCGAGGCCATCGCCTTCCTGCGGCAGGTGAACGATCTGGTGCACCAGTATTACCCCGGCGTGATCACGATCGCGGAGGAGTCCACGGCGTTCCCGATGGTCAGCCGGCCGACGAAGGACGGCGGGCTCGGCTTCGACTACAAGTGGAACATGGGCATGATGCATGACACGCTGGCCTATTTTCAAAAGGATCCCATCCACCGCAAGTGGCTGCACGACAAACTGACCTTCGGGATGATCTACCAGTATTCGGAGAATTTCATCTCGGTCTATTCCCATGACGAGGTGGTGCACCTGAAGGCGTCCATGCTCGGCAAGATGGCCGCAGGCAGCATCGCGGAAAAGGCGGCCAACCTCCGCTCGCTCTACGGTTACATCTGGATGTATCCCGGGAAAAAGCTACTGTTCATGGGTTGTGAATTCGGCCAGCGCGGCGAGTGGAACCACGAGACGGGCCTTGACTGGCCGTTGTTGCAGGAGCCGGAGCACGAGGGCCTGCGGGTGCTGGTGCGCGACCTGAACAAACTCTACACCGGCGATCCCGTGCTGAGCGCGAATGACTACCACTCCAGCGCGTTCCGCTGGGTGAATTGCAACGACGGCGACCACAGCGTCATCAGCTTCCTGCGCCTGGATGAGGCGCAGAAGACCGCCTACCTGGTGGTCGGCAATTTCACGCCGATGACCCGCTCACGCTACCTGGTCGGCGTGCCCTATCGCGGTCATTGGAAAGAGGTGCTGAACACGAACTCGACCTATTACGGCGGCACCGGTTTCGGCAACCACGGCGGCAAGCAGACCTCGACGGCCCTGGCCAATGGCTATGAACAGTCGTTGAGCCTGACGCTGCCGGGAGTTTCCACGCTGGTCTTCAAGTGGAAGGCGAAGTGAGAGGCGAGCGGGTCTAGGATACGGTCACCGCTTTGCCCGGCTTCAAGGCTGGCAGCAGAGCCAGCACGCTGGGGATCAAGGGTCGCAAATCCTCCGCCCGATTTGACCGGGCGCGAAGGATGACCACCGCGATGTGAAAACGGGGCAGGTGTTGCTGGAAGGACAGGTTCCGATCGACGGTGACAAAAACATCGAACTGCTTCTCGGCGAGCGCCAGCAGGCGGCCGTTCTTGATGCCGGCCCATTTCATCTGCGGGGCGGTCTTGACGGCGTGGCCGGCGAATTCCCGGGCCAACCGGCGATCAAGGCACTCGTCGAGCAGAATCTTCACCGAGCAGGCGACGCGGCGACCAGGCTTTCAGTCGCTTTCTCCAGAAAGGCGAGAACCTGCGCGCGGCGAACAGTAGGAAAGCCTTTGAGAAAGTCATCAATGCTGTCACCTGCCTCCAGATAATCCAGGAGAGTCTGCACAGGCACGCGGGTTCCGGCGAACACCGGGGTGCCGCCCATGACATCGCGGGAGGAACTGACGATCTTGCGAACCACGATGACAAACATACCGGCCGAGCCACCGAAAGCAAGTGCCGCAGCGAGCGAACGTCGAGCCTGCCCTTGCCGGGGCTGTCCACGCTGGTCTTCAAGTGGAAGGCGAAGTGAGAGGTCTGAATTTGTAGCGGCGGTCTGTGACCGCCGGACGGCGCTCATAGAGCGCCGCTACAAAACCCGGCCCGCAGGGACGCGGGCCCTCCAGCAGAACTACTTCCCGTCCTTCCTGCCGAGCAGATAGGTGGGCATGGGCGACGAGTTCTTGATCTCGATGACGCCGACGGGGGTGAACTGGTATTTGTCCTCGATGAGTTTCCGGGTCGCCTCGGAGACCTGGATCTTGCCCGGCTGGCCGTGGGATTCCATGCGGCTGGCGATGTTCACCGTGTCGCCCCACAGGTCGTAGGAGAATTTCTTGGTGCCGATGATGCCGGCCACGACCGGGCCGCTGTTCATGCCGACGCGGATCGCCCAATCGAGCTGGTGCCGGCGGTTAAAGACCCGCACGGCCTCGATGAACTCGAAGGCGGCCTCGGCGCAGGCCTCGGCGTGGTCGGCCCGCATGACCGGCACGCCGCTGGCCAGCATGTAGGCGTCGCCGATGGTCTTGACCTTCTCCAACTCGCGCTGCTCGGCGATGCGGTCGAAGCCGGAGAACAGCTCGTTGAGCAGCTGCACCGTGCGGTGCGGCGACTGCCGGGAGGCAATGCGGGTGAAGCCGACGATGTCCGCGAACAGCACGGTGGAGTCGATGAAGCTGTCGACAATGGTGCGCTGGCCGGCCTTGAGGCGCTCGGCGATGGCCTTGGGCAGCACGTTGAGGAGGAGGCGCTCGGACTTGGAGCGCTCAACCTGCAGCTGGGCCAGGAAGGCCTGTTCCTGGTCCCGCAGGCGCTTTTTTTCGAGCGAAGCGGTGATGCGGGCGCGGAGCACCGTCGGGTTGAAGGGCTTCGGCACGTAATCCTCCGCGCCGGCCTCGATGCAGCGCACGGTGCTGGCGACGTCGTCGAGCGCGGTGAGCATGATGACGGGAACGTGGCGCAAACGCGGGTCGGCCTTGATGAATTCAAGGGTCTGGAAGCCGTCGAGGTCGGGCATGAGAATGTCGAGCAACACGAGGTCGAAGTTGCCGTCCTTGAGCTTCTGCAACGCCTCGCGCCCCGTGCCGGCATCAGTGACTTCGTAGCCGAGTTTTTCCAAGCGGCGCGAAATCATGTCCCGGTTCATCGGGTCGTCGTCCACGGCCAGAATCCTGGCGTTGGGCATGGGCTGGGCGGACATGCCGAAATCCTCGGGGGTTATCGAGGGGGCGATGGCCGCACCAAGCGGGCCGGGGTCGGTGGCATCGTCGGCACGAGCGGGCGCGCTGCTGACGGTCAGCTCCTCGGAATAGACATCGCTTTGAAAGAGTTTGTCGAGGTTCTGCGCGGCGGTGAGAATCTTCTCCAAGTCCTTGACGAGTTCGGCGTGCCCGCTGGCGCGCGATTTTTCCAGACAGGATTCCGCCTGGGACATCACGGCGGCCAGTGGCACGCGCATGGCCTGGCGCATGCCGGGAAAGTCGATCTTGCCGGTGTCGATCTTCCAGGGAGCGAGGGCGTCGTTGATCACGGCCAACAGCTGGCCGCCGGAGGAGTGGATGCGCTTGAGGTCGGGGAGGATGCCCTGGGCGTTGTTCTCCTCGGCCGACTCCATGAGCATCTCGCTGTAACCGATGATCTGGTTGAGCGGGGTGCGGAGGGAGTGACGCAGTTTGGAGAGCGTTTCCAGGTCGCCCGCCTTCAGCGCCTTCAGGAATGGCGTGAGCGACGACCGGGGCGCGGCTGATCCGGCCGGACTGGGGGTGGGATCGCTCATGCCTTGGGTGGGAACTTCTTCAGCAGCTCCTCGATCTTCAGGAGCAGGCGGGCAAGCTCGACGGGCTTGGTGTCAAAGTCGTCACAGCCGGCCTCGAGCGCCTTCTGGCGGTCGCTCTCCATGGCATGCGCGGTCAGGGCGATGACCGGGATGCCCTTGGTGGCCGGATCGGCCTTGATCTGCCGGGTGGCATCCCAGCCATCGAGCACGGGCAGGCTCATGTCCATCAGTATGAGGTCGGGCAGTTCGCTCTTGGCCAGGGCGACACCCTGGCCGCCGTCGACGGCGAGGGCGAGGCTGTAGCCGCGTTTTTCCAAGCGACGGGAAAGCATGTCGCGGTTCATTTCGTTGTCTTCGACCAGGAGTAGCTTGGGCATGGCGGGTGGGGATTAAACCAGTGAAGTCACGTTACGGCAAGCGCGCAGGCTTCGACGGCGGGACGGATGATGGCGGTAAGCTGTTCGCGCGTGAACTGGCCTTTGCGCAGGATGCCGAGCGTGCGCGGGGTGAGGATATCCCGCATCTCCTGGGTGATGTCCATCGACGTGACGACGACGACGGGAATTTTAGTCCAGGCGGAGTTCTTCGTCAGTTCCTCCAGGAATTCGAGGCCGCTCATGCCCGGCATCTTCAGGTCGAGCACGATCATGGCCGGCAGGCACTTCTTGATCAGGCGCAGGGCGGCCTTGCCGCTGATGGCGGCGCGGGACGGCCAGCCTTCGCGTTCGAGATGGCGGGTGATGAGGTTGCGGGAATCGCCATCGTCATCGATGTGCAGGACGTAACATTTGGGCAACGGGCTGAGGTGGATGGCGATCTCGGCCGTAAGCCGGCCGGCATCCACCGGCTTGACCAGCACGCTGGCCGCGCCGAGGGACATGGCCATCTCCACGTCGCCCGCCGCGCTGAGGACGATGACCGGGACATCGGCGAGCTTGGGGTTGTCCTGGAGCTTGGTGAGGACACTCCAGCCGTCGTTGCCGGCCATCATGATGTCCAGGAGGATGAGTTGGGGGATAAAGCGGCTGACGTGGTCGAGACCCTGCTGGCCGGAGGCGGCTTCCACGACATCGTAGCCGCTCGTGCTGAGCACCTCGGTGACGACGGAGCGGATATCCTTGTCTTCATCGATGACGAGGAGCTTGGGCCGGCTCTGACTGGGGAAGGGGGAGCGGGTAAGCTTGCTGGCGGCCTGGTTGACGACTTTCGGCTGGTTGGTGAGCACCTTGGTCGGCATGCGGATGGTGAAGATGGAGCCGACGCCGGGCGTGCTGGTCACCGTGATGTTCCCCTGCATCATCTGGGCGAACTGCTTGGAGATGGCGAGGCCGAGGCCGGTGCCGCCATATTTGCTGGTGGTCGAGGCATCGGCCTGGCTGAAGGCCTGGAAAAGCCGCGAGAGCTGCTCGGGGTTCATGCCGATGCCGGTGTCGGTGACGGAGAGTTCCATGAAATCCGCCTCATCCTCGATGATCCGGGCGGCCTTGAGGGTGACGGTGCCTTTCTCCGTGAACTTGCTGGCGTTGCTGAGGAGATTGAGGAGCATCTGCCGAAGCTTGGTGGCGTCGGCGTGCATGGCGCCGATGTCGGCCGGGCAATCCACGGCGAGGGCATTGCCCTTTTTCGAGACGAGCGGGGTGGCGGTGGCGATCACCTCGTTGATGAGTTTGGTCAGGTCAAAGGTCTCCAGGAAGAGTTCCATCTTGCCGGCCTCGATCTTGGAGATGTCGAGCACATCGTTGATCAGGCCGAGGAGGTGGCGGGCGGCGTTGAGCACCTTGTCCAGATCCTCGGCGCGGCCGGTATCGCCGTCGTCGGTCGCGTCCTCCTTCATGATTTCGCTGTAACCGATGATGGCGTTAAGCGGCGTGCGGAGTTCATGGCTCATCTTGGCGAGAAAGCTGCTCTTGGCCTTGCTGGCGTCCTCGGCGTCCTTCACGGCCTTGGCGAGCAAGCGGGTGCGGTCGTCGACCCGGGCCTCGAGGGTGCGGTTGGCTTCCTCCAGCTGGTCGCGGGCCTGGACGATTTTCTCGTGCGCGTCCTCGGCGGCGATGCGGGCGCGCTCCAACTCGGAGGTGTTGGACTGGATGGTGTCCAGCATGGCGTTGAACGACTCGATCAGCTGGCCGACTTCGCCGCCGGCTCCGGTCTGCACCCGGCTGTTGTAATCGCGGGTGCGTTGGACCGAGGTGGAGACCCGGGCGAGCTCGGTGATCGGCTCCGTAATGCGGCCCTGGAAGCGCCAGGCCATGGCCGCGGCCAGCAGAGCGGAGACGAGAAAGACGATGGCGGAACCGCGCAGCAGGTTGGACAGGCGATTGTGGTCGGCTTCGCTCAACTCGGCCTTGAGGTAGAGGGTGCCCAGAGGGTGGGTGGCGGAACCGATCGGAGTCCAAAGGACGCCCCGATCACTGATATCGAGGAACCGGGTGATGCGCGGGAGCGGGGGAATGACCTCGGTGAGCCCGGCCCGCACGTAGCGGGCGAGGATTTTGCTGTCGGCGGAATAGACGGCGGCGGCGGCGATCTGACCGTCCACGCCGAGGGTCTTCAGTGGCAGGTCGGCGGCCTTGGGGTTTTGCTCCAGCAGTGGCACCAGGTTTTCGAGCATCAGCGACTGCGTGTTTTCGAGCCGGGCCTGAACCTCATTGTTGAACTGGCGGACGTCGTAGAGATAGAAACCGACAAACGCGAGCGACAGCGTCACACCGCAGGTCAGCAGAATGAACAGGATCAGTTGCCAGCGAAACGAGAGACTTTTCACGTGGGAGATTGCAACGAACCCCAAGCCAAAGGATTACGGCACAAAGTCAACGGGATAGCTCCTCGGCGGGGCAGGCTGCCACTCAATCCCTCCGGACAAAGTCCGTGTAAGCCAGTGCAAGATTTTCTTCCATGCGGAAAAAGAAAATTCGGCCGATAAAATGCGACGTGTTGGTGGTGGGCAGACTCGGTTCGGTCCGGGTGGGTGCGCTGAAGCTCATTTGCACCAGCAGTTCACGCATCTTCACGCCCAGGACCGGCGAGTAGGGTGCGGTCAGTTCCAGGGCGAACTTCTCCACATGCGGCCGCCGCTTGCTGACGGTGAGGCGCAGGCTGAGGTGCCCGAGCATTTTATCGGATCCGGTCGCTTCCGCCCGGAATGAACAGCGGAACTCACCCCGGTCGGCATCTTCACGCACCAGCTCCAAGCTGGCCGGCTCGATGTCTGCTTTCTGGAATGTGCCTTGGGGGGCGGCGCTGTTTTCCCCGGCGCGGGCCCGGGCGTATTGGGCGGTTTCCTTGGCCGTGGGGGTCCGGCCATTGAGCTGCAGCAGGGTCCACTGCTCCGCGGGTGGCTTGGCGGGATCGAAGCGGGCGGTGGACCGGTCCTGGTCATTGCGCACCGTGGTCAGCGTGTAGGCCCAGCCGGCGGGCACCTCGGTGCTGAAATTTTCCAGCGCTTCGCGCACATAGTCGGGCATGGCCGCTGCGCCGCGCGCAGCGGCGAGCAGGAGGAGCAGCAGCCAAAGGCCGGTCCTAATCAGTAGGTGGCGGGACACGGGCGATGAACCAGTCAAACTTGGCATGGAGCGTCAGCGTGCCGGTGCGATCCTTGAGATCAATCCGGATCACGGCGCTGAAACGGCCGCGCTCGGCCAGTTCGCTGACCAGATGGTCGCGAGTGTTTTCATCGGGGGCACCGTAGGCCAGCAGGTCGCCCGTGGCAGGTTTGCGGTATTTCACCTCCACGCCGCGCACGACCGCGAACACCTCGCCAACCGCCCGCCCGAAATGCCGCTGAAGGCACTCGGCGCTGGCCGCCTCGGCGAGCGCAAACTGGGCCGCCGCGTGCATCGTGCCGAGGTGATTCAGCAGCCGGGGAGTCATGGGCATCTCCAGCAGGTGGTTGGAACCGGCCGGTGCGATGACGAGACCGAGCAACTGGCTTAGAGCGAGATCGGTGGCTTTCACTGCGGGCGATTTCGGACACGCGGAGGCCGAAGGCAACGGCGTTCTAAGAAACGACGCGACAGTCCGTCGTGGTCTTATGGAGGCGCCCAATGATTATCCACAAATACCTGCTGCCTGCTTCGCTGGCCGCGACGCTGCACATCGCGTTGCTCTGGCTCGTGCCGGAGGAAACACACCCACGCACCACGGCGCTCGTGGAAATACCGCTCCGGCCACCGATCCCGCAGACCGCCCCGGACCCTGTGCCGCAACCGGAGGATCGCCCGGTCAACGCGGAGCCGGTGAAGCCGCTGGCCGGCGGGCCCAACCCTCCGGAACTTCCCGAGGAATTGAGTTCACGAAACTCCGCTGACCTGCCGACCCTATGGATCACACACGTGATGAATCCGGACAGGAATGTGCGGATCATTCCGGCGGTGAACGGTCCGGGCGAATTCGGCGTGAGCGGTGAGCTTGGCCGGCCGGGCGTCTTTTCACCCGCCGACCTGGACCGCGTGCCCAACGCCAAGGTGCAACTGCCGCCCGATTACCCCGCTGCGATGCGGCAAAGCGGCGTCAGTGGCTCGGTCTTGGTCGAGTTTGAGGTGAATGCCGAGGGCCGCGTCGTCCGGGCGGAAGCAATCCGTTACACCGACCGTGAATTTGCCGACCCGGCGGTGCGGGCCGTGAAAAAATGGCGGTTCGAGCCCGGCCGGCGCAACGGCCAGGCCGTGCCATTCCGCCTGACCGTGCCGATCGAGTTTGGCATTGAGACCGGCTGACCTATACCACCGGCCGGCAATTGCCTACCAACGATGATACGCCGGATGTCCCGGAGTCACGGCGACAAAAGTGCCCCGGCAGGTGGCGCGCGGCTTCCCGGCCGCGGTGAGAGTGCCCTCGATGGTGGCGCGATCGGCCGCTGATTCGACGACCCGCGCGACCAGTTCGACCGGGCCGTTGGTCGGGGTGGGGCGGAGGAGCTTGATGGCGTAATCGGCAGTGACCGTGCAGGGCGGTTGCGTGAGCTGGCCGCGCTGCATCAGGTGCCAGGCGGCCGTCCAGTTGCAATGGCAGTCGAGGAGGGAGCCGATGATGCCGCCATTGAGCATGCCCGGAAACGCCTCGTGATGCGGCTCCGGTTGCCAGGTGGCGACGACCTGATCGTCCTGGACAAAGCTGCGAATGCGCAGTCCCTTGGCATTGGCCGGGCCACAGCCAAAGCAGATGCTGGTTGGCGCAAATTTCTCCTGCAGGCAGGGTTCGCTCATGGGCCGAGTGAGGCTGAAATGGTGCCTTGGCGGAATCTCAAAGTTGGTAAGATTTTTAACTCGCGCCCGGTGCGTCCCTTGCCATGGTATGGCCGAAAACTAACTGACCACCAATGGCGCGCAAGATAGCCTTCCTCAACTACAAGGGCGGTGTCGGCAAGACCTCGCTGATCGTAAATACCGCCGCCAGCCTGGCGCGCCGTGGCATGCGCGTGCTGCTCATGGATTTTGACACCCAGTCCAACGCAAGCATCTGGCTGATGAGGCTGGAGCGCTGGAACAAGATCAACGCCACCGGCACCGGCTCGATTTACTCGATCTTTGATCCGGGCACGGCACGGATCAAGGATTGTGTCATCAAGGACGTGGTCGAGGGAAAGGAAGGCGAAAAACTCCTGCCCGGCCTCGACCTGGTGCCGACCACTTTCAACCTGGTCGACCTGGAGGGCGAGTATAAGCCCGACCCCAAGCGTCCGTCTTACGCCATTTTCCAGGAACAACTCGCGGAGATCGAGGGCAACTACGACTTCATTCTCTTCGATTGCCCGCCGAATGTCCTGCGCGCCTCGCAAAACGGCGTCTATTGTGCCGGCGAAATCTACGTGCCCTCCAATCCGGATGCGCTGAGTCTCATCGGCTTCACGCTCCTCGTGGAGAAATTGCTGCGCTTCCAGCAATCCTCCGCCAGCTTCCGCACCACGGCCATGGGCCCGGCCTCGCAGGTCTACGGCATCGTTTTCAATTCGATAAAATCCAACACGGACATCGAGGTCCCGAAGATGCGCATGCAGCTTCGCCTGAACCAATTCAAGACGCAGAAACGCGGTTGCGCCCCGGCCGCCAAGATCTGCACCACCCAGATCCGCGACGCCATGATCGTGCGCCGCGCGGTCACCCTCGGCCTGCCCGTTTTTCTTGTCGGCACGGAAGGCAACGAGGAGGACAGTGTCGCCAACGATTACATGAAGCTCGCCACCGAGATCATCGAAAACGCCCCGCCCGCCTGATTTCAACCCCAACCAATCTAAACCATGGCCAAGTTCACCAGCACCGAATGGGATGAGATCCGCAAGAAATTCCGCCATTCCATCATGGCGGCCACCCCGCTGACCAGCCTCGCGCAGAATCTCGACACCGAGGAGTGGCCCCACTCCGGCGAGGAGGAGAAACCGTCGAAATACATCGAATTCAGCTACGACGAACTGCTGATGATGCCGGAAATCGCCGGCAATGCCGCGAAAGCGGACCACCTCATCGGCATCCTCAAGGAGACCCTGGCCTTTGACGACCCCTTTGGTGACATGGTCGCGCAAGTCGAGGAGACCGCCGCGAAGGACAATCCCATCCTCAAGACCCTGGCTCGGCTCAACATTCCTGCGACCTACCCGATGGCGCTGGCGAAATTCAGCGAAGGCACGCGCATTGTTTGCGCTTCCGAAGGCGTAAAAACCATCGGGGAATTCGCCAATCTCGGCCAGCAGATGTCCACCCGCGTGGTGCTCGGGGGGGATTTTCGCAATGCCCTCAATGCGCTGACCCACGGCGACGAGGAAGGCATCGGCCAGTTTCTGCCGTTCCGCAAAGGCACGAGCGGACTGCACCTGGCGGAGGCCATCGGACTCCTGGCCGGCGGCCTGCCCCGGCCCGAGCAACTGGCGTTGGCCAAGGCCTACGGGACCAAGCTCAACCCGGCGGACAGTGCCGCCGCCAAGACCCTGACCAAGGAACAGCAGGAAAAGATCGAGGCCGGCCTGCGCACGTCACTCGCCGCCGCCTTGGAGTGGTTCAAGGACCAGAAAGAAGCCTTGCTGAAGCTGGTGGAGGGTGGCGGCACCTATGAGCGCTACTTTGTTGTAATTAACGATCCCGCCCGGGAAGCCATCGCGGTGAAACTGACTGCCGCGGCCTTGAAAGTTGCGGCCAAGCCGGCGGCGGCCGCGGCCTCGTCCGGCGAGCAGAAGAAGGGTGGCCTGTTTTCCCGGTTGTTTGGCAGGGGTTGATCTGCCTACATTTCTTCTGTGGATCAGCCGACGCCATCTCCTCCCGGGGCGCCGCCCTCTTCGGCGCCTCTATTTCCCGCGCCGCCCCAGTCGGCCATGGCTGGCCCGGCCTTTCCCCCGCCGGGCAATATCAAATTTCCGGCCAAGCCCGGCGGCATCAAACCCCTGGTCCTGCCGCGGCGGCCCAGTCCGCTGCAACGCGCGCAGGAGGCCTCGCAGGCCACCGCCGCCGCCCGCAAATCCATCGATGCGATCATGTCCCAGTCCCGCCCACCCTGGGGCGGTGAGCGGATACCGCTGAGCGGGTCGCAGGTTGAATCATTGGAAAAAGCGCTGCGCGCCCTCGAGGCCAAGGCCGCCGAGCGGGAAATGGCGCTGGCGGAGGCGGAGAACAAGCTGGCCGAGCGCGACCGCGAATTGGCGGAGACCGAGGCGCTGTTGCAGGCCCGCGAGAAGGTGATCGACGCCATGCGCAAGGAGCAACCGGCGCAGAGCGGCGGTGGCGGCGTCAATCCCGAGGAGCTCGCCGCCCTGGGCAAACTCAAGGAGGAACTGGACCGCCAGGAGGCCTCCATCAAGGAACAGCGCGAGGCGCAGAAAGAGCGTGAGGCTTTCCTGGAGGCCAGCGAGGCATCCCTGTTTGAAAAAATGCAGGCCCAGCAGGAGAAAGAGACCGAATTGGAACCGGCATGATCCAGGCGGAAGCCAAGGAGCCGAAGGAGAAGGCCTGAGCCGGAATCATGCAATTTAAGCGCATTTCAATCGTAAGCGACCGCCCTGCAAGGTGGAGCGCGTTGACCCCAACGCGCTTCAGTGTGTCCGCTCGCAAACCAGCGTGTTGCGGTCAACCCGCTCCACCTCGATCTGCCTGAGTTCGCCTGCGGAGGGAACCTCCGCCAGTTTGCCCTTTCCAAGCCCTCACCCCGGCCCTATGCATATTTTCTTCATGTCGCTCCGTTCGCTGAAACCCATCGCCACCCTTGCTCTCCTTGCGCTGCCGGCCCTGCTCGCCGCCCAGACCAGCTCCGCCGAGGAGGAGCGGCTGCAAAAACTCATGGCGGATTCCAGCCAGTGGTATGTGCCGAAGAACCACATTTCCATCGGTTTTCATCTGCTCAATTCCGGGGGCAAGGTCCGGTATGGCAACCTGGGCACGGTCGCCGCCAACGTGTCGGCCCCGGCCCCGGCTTCGGCTGGCGCCGTCACCCGGTCCTACAACAACGGCCAGGTCGGCCAGGACGCGCCCCGTCCCATCGAGCAAGATGCGAATGGCAACCAGATTTCCACCCCCGGTGGCCGTTATCCGACGACGCTGACCGTGACGGCGCCAGACGGCACCACCACGACGGTGCAAACGGGCGATTACCTCAGTTACACGCCCGGCCTGACCCGCAACTGGTCTTACAACACCGCCGCGCAGGTCACGGGCAACGGCCGCATCGGTTTCAGCATCTACAGTGCGGTCAGTGAAGGCGCCACCGCGCAAAAAGACAGCGGCCCGACGGGTGGCGTGGAGTTCGAGTTCAGCCGCGTCATGGGCAAGGTTGCCAAACGGATGGAGTGGGGTTTCGCCGCCGGCGTGGCCCTGAACAGCATCAACAACAAGACCAGCGGGTCCGTGACCTCCACGCTGCACGCCGACACCGATTTCTATTCCCTGAACGGGCAGGCGGCCCCGGCCGCGCCCTATACGACCACGACTGCCTTTGTTGATTACCTCGGGAGCAACGGCACCGTCTATCCCATCGCCTTGGAGACCACCATTCCGCTCAGCGCGCTCCCGGTGCCCGGAGCCTCCACCTCGACCGACACCCCGGGTGCCGCCACCGTGAACGGCAACTGGCAGGTCAAGGGCGCCTATTTCCTCCTGCGCGTCGGTCCCAGCCTGCGGGCGCAGCTCACCGAGCGGCTGGGCCTGAACGCCAGCTTCGGGGTGGCCGGCGCGTATGCCGGCAGCACCTACAGCGTGGTCGAGTCTTTCGCGGTGCCCAACAACCCCGATGTCACCGTCTCCACCCCGGATCCCGAACAGAGCACGGCCAACAAATTCCTCAGCGGCTATTACGCTGACCTTAACCTCCAACTGGCCATCAATGAGCGCACCGGCCTGTTCGGGGGCGTCAGCGCCCAGAAATTTGCCAGCTACGACCAGACCTTGGGCGGTCGCACTGCGCACATCGACCTGGGCAGCGCGGTCGGTGTCCGCGGCGGCGTCAGCTTCAGGTTTTAAGTGCTTCCAGGCTGGCCAGCACCGTTTCGATGCGGTGCAGCTGCGGGGGCGGAAAGAATGAGTTGATCCGGGTCACGACCTGCTGCACCAACCCGTCCGGGCAGGAGGCACCGCCGGTGATCAGCACCCGTTTCGGGGTGTCGTCCTGCGGCCAGAGCGGATGGACCTCCGTGTGCCCGCCCCGGCCGCCGCCCGCGACCGGGAAGACATAGTGCTCGATCTCGTCGCGGGATATGATGTTGGCCTCGGACTGGATAAAGAAGGCCCGGTTGCCCAGCTTCTGCTCGCAAAGCCGGTAGAGCTGGTAGGTGTTGGAGCTGTTTTTGCCGCCGATGATGAAGGCGGCATCGAGCGGCTCGGCCAGGGCGCGCTGGAGCGCATCCTGATTGACCTGCGTCGCATAGCAGAGGGTGTCTTTTTTCCCCGCCCCGCCGACATGGGCGGAGCCGTCGGCCTCGCCGTATTTCGCCACGAAGACGGCTTTGAAGTGGTCGATGATCGCCGCGGTCTCGTTCATGAGCAGGGTGGTCTGGTTGACGACGGCGAGGCGGTCCAGGTGCCGGACCGGGTCGAGCCCCGGCGTGTGCAATCCGGCGAACCGGGCCAGCAACCCCCGGCGTTTCTCCTCGCTGGGGGCGGTGATATAATCCCCGAGCAACCGGGCTTCCTCCAGATTGCGGATGATGATCGAAGGGGCGTGACGCCGGGTGTTCGAGAAGGTGGCCTTGGTTTCCTCGTGCTCGCTTTTGCCATGGATGACCACGGTGTAGCCTTCGCGGCCAAAGGCGCGCGCGGCTTTCCAGACTTTCTCCACCAGCATGCAGGTGGCGTCGAATTGCGCGACCCGGATGCCCTTGCGGACGAGCTTTTTCTTGTCCTCGTCGGTCGCGCCGAAAGCGGGGATGATGACAATATCCTCGCTGGTCAGCGTGTCCCAGAGCAGCGGTTTCGCGCTGCCCGCCGGGGCGATGGCCCCGTCGGTGTCGAACGGCTGCCCCTTGTCGGTCTGGAGAAAACGCAGCCCGCGCCGCAGCAGGTCCTCGTTCACAAACGGATTGTGGATCAGCTCGCTCAACATGAAGACGCGCCTGCCGGGGTTCTCGGCCAGGGTTTCATAGGCCCGCTCAATGGCGTTCTTCACGCCGAGGCAAAAGCCAAAATGACTCGGGATGACATAGCGCACCGCGCCGAAATCGAGCAGCGCCGGTCCGGTGGCGGAGCGTTCGTTGGTGCGGGCCAGCGCCTTGATGGCCTCGCACAGCCGGCTCTGGTAGAGGGCCCGGGCGGACTCATCCTGCTGGTAGATGTCGCGGTTGCGGTCCCGTTCGACCCGGAACTTGTAGAGGTAATCGTTCTCGCCGAGATGCAGATAGGGGATCGCCATGAGGTGCGGCTCCAGCTGGTCCAGCACGGCGGCGAGGGCGGGGGCCAGCCGCGCGCGCCTGTCCGCCAGCTGCTCGAGCGTGCAGAACTCCACTTCGCCCTCCGCGGGCGGCCCGTCCACCTGGGTGAAGCACACGCGGTAGCGCGACCCGCCGGCTTCGCAGGTGAAATACTCGACCGGAGGGGTGGGGCGGGAAAAATCGGCCTGCAGCCGGGTCAGGGCCGTCGTCTCATCGGTTCCCACGAAGGCCAGGTCCAGCCGCGCGCCGGCCGGGCGCACGGCCAGTTGGTTGCTCGCGTTGAAGGCGAGCAGCACGCACTGGGCCGGCGCGGATGACGGAGCGGTCATGGCGTGACGGAAAGCCCTGCGGCGGGGCAGGTCAACGCCGGTGTGCTGTTCACTGGAGGCGCGGGTCGAATGAGAACGGCTCGGGCCTGCCGACCTTGACCCGCTTGAAATCCGGGTGCGCCGGGTTGAGAAGATAGTTGAACTCGCCCGACACGACTGCACTGGGAACGCGCAGGGCCACACTGCGCTGCGCCTGGACCCATTCGGCGCCGAAGGCCTGCGTGGCGGTGGGGTGTGGATACTGGCGCCATTCGGGCGGAACCGTGGCTGCCTTTTCAATCAATTCCATGCTTAGGGTGGCGGGGATGCATACCCATGGGGTTTCCAAGAGCCGATCCTTGTCATCCATGCTGACCAGCACCTCCATGGCGGCCAGGGAGCGGGCTTCGGCGCAATAAACCACGCGCAAACCACGCGGATTCCACCGGCCGCCCCGTCGGTAGGAACCTTCGCCGGCAAAGGCGTCCGCCGCTCTCCGGGCCGTGCAAAGCCGCCAGATGGTCACTTCGCTCACTGGACCACGCCGTCTTCGATGCGCTCGATGACCGCCTCAATTTCGCGCGCCCCGGGCTCAGTCTGGGCGTATTCGAGCGGAGTCTTGCCGCCGAGCACGATCAGTTTGGCGTTGAACCAGCCACGTGTGTTCTCGTCGGTGACGAACAACCGCTTGGCATAGTCAAAGACCCTCATCAGCCGGGCGGCACGCTCGCCTTCGTGGACTTTCAGGCGGGCCCTTCCGGCCACGCGCCGGGCATAGGTGCGGGCGGGAATGTTGATCAGTTTCGCCAGCTCGTCGGTGGTGAACCCGACTTGCTTGCCAAACTTCACCACGTCCATAACCGGCAGGCCTTCCTCGACGCGCTGCGCGGTGGCATGGTTGTCGTGGATTTGTTCATAAGTTGTGGCCTTTGGTTTGCGGGTTTTCATGCCTCCACCTTTGGCCTTTCCCTCTCAAACACAAGGGAAAACTGCCAAATGGCACCTAAGTAACTGCCAAATGGCAGCCTGCTGTAGCGGCGGTCTATGACCGCCGAACGACCGCTACAGTTTCAGCACTTCCGCCAGTTGGCTGGCATCGCCGCCGCCGCCCTGGGCGTAGTCGGGCTTGCCGCCGCCCTTGCCGCCGAGCTTGGCGGTGAGGCCGCCGATGAGTTTGCCGGCCGCGTGTCCGGCCTTGATGGCCTCCGGCGAGCAATAGGCCACGAGGCTGACCTTGCCGTCGAAGATTGCGCCGAGCTGCACCACCCCGGCGCCGACCTTGTGCAGCACCTGGCTGCCGAGGGAGCGCAATGTCTCGGGCGAGTCGGTGGTGACGATGGCTGAAACCCATTTGAGCCCGTCCTTGGTCACGGCGGTGGTTGCTAGTTCCCCGGCGAGGCCGGCCGAGGCTTTGGCTTCATAGGCCTTCAGTTTATTCCGAATTTCTGGACGACGTCCGCCACCCCGGCATTGAGCCGGTGGCTGACGGCCGAGAGGGCGGCCTCCTTCGCGGCGATATGGTCGAGGGCCGCCTGGCCGGCGACGGCCTCGATGCGACGCGTGCCGGCGGCGATGGCCATCTCAGCCACGATCTTGATGACGCCGATCTCGCCGGTGGTGGACACGTGCGTGCCGCCGCAGAGTTCCTTGGAGAAACCGCCGATGTCCACGACGCGGACGCGCTTGCCGTATTTGTCGCCGAAAAAGGCGAGCACATCGGCCGGCTTCTTGTCGTAGTCAATCTCGGCGGCATTGACGGGCGAGTTGTCGATGACCTTCTCGTTGACGAGTTGCTCGCACTCCTTGATCTGGGCGTGGGTAAGGGCCTCGAAGTGGGTGAAGTCGAAACGCATCCGGTCGGGCGTCTTGTGCGTGCCGAACTGGCGGACGTGGGTGCCGAGCATCTTGCGCAGGGCCCAGTGGATCAGGTGCGCTGCGCTGTGATGGCGGTTGATCGCCCGGCGACGCGAGTAATCCACCTGCAACGTAGCCGCCGCTCCGATCTTTGGAGGTTGGAGGTTGGAGCTTGGAGCTTCCGCCGTCGCGAGCTTGTGCAAATGCCGGCCCGATTTGTCCTTGATGCAATCGACAATCTTGAACTCCACGCCGTCGATCAAGGCGGCCCCTGCATCGCCGACCTGGCCGCCCATCTCGGCGTAGAACGGCGTCTGGTCGAAGACGAGGTAGGTGTCCTTCTCCGTCTTCACGACGTCCACCAGCTTCGCGTGCGTGGCCTGAGCCGGGTCAATCGTGTAGCCGACAAACTTTGTCGCCTCGGCGACGGTGTCACCCTCGGTGGAAGCGACGATTACGTCGGTCTTGCGGGCGGCCCGGCCGCGTTCGCGCTGTTGCTCCATCAATTTTTCAAAACCAGAGACGTCAACTTTAAGTCCACGTTCAGCCGCGAGCAGCTGGGTCATGTCGAGAGGGAAACCGTAGGTATCGTAAAGAAGGAATGCTGACTGCCCTGAGAAAATCTTTCCGCCATGAGGAGCGAGATCAGCGTGTAGTTGAAATATTTCTAGCCCCTTGTCCAGTGTGCGGCCGAAGGACTCTTCTTCGGCGCGGATGGCCCTCTCGACCATAACACGCTGGGTCTTGAGTTCGGGGAAGACGTCGCCGAGTGATTGGACGACGGGTTCGACTAGGGAGGTTAAGTCACCGATCTTCAGGTTGAGGGATTTGCGGCCATACATGATGCCGCGACGGAGGATGCGGCGGATGACGTAGTTGCGGCCCTCGTTGCCGGGGAGGATGCCGTCGGCGATGGCGCAGGACACGCAGCGGGCGTGGTCCACGAGGACGCGGAAGGCGATGTCCACATGCTCCTGCGCCTTGAGTCCGGTGCGGTCGGTCGGAACCGTGCCGGTGTATTTCTTGCCGGAGAGGGCGGCGATCTTGTCGAAGGTCGGCTGGAAGACATCGGCGTTGTAGTTCGACGGCTCGGCGGAGAAATCCTTGAAACCCTTCGTCGTGGCGTGGATGCCGGCAACGCGCTCGAAGCCGAGGCCGGTGTCCACGTGCTTGGCGGCGAGCGGGGCGAAGGTGCCGTCGGCGTTCGCGTTGAACTGGATGAAAACGTGGTTCCAGATCTCGATGCAACGCGGCGAACCGGCGTTGACCAGCGCACGGCCGGCCTTCTCGTCGTCGGACGGCAGCAGGTTGAAATGGATCTCGGAGCACGGGCCGCAGGGGCCGGTGTCGCCCATCATCCAGAAATTGTCCTGCTTGTTGCCGTGGACGATGTGGACCTTCGGGTCGAGGCCGGCGTCTTTGAAAATCTTTGCCCAGATGTCATAGGCCTCCTGGTCGAAGACGGAGGGATCATTCTTCCCGGGCTGGTAAACGGTGGCGAAGAGGCGCTTCGGCGGGATGCCCCAGATCTGGGTGAGCAGTTCCCAGCCCCAGGTGAGCGACTCCTTTTTGAAATAATCGCCGAAGGACCAGTTGCCCAGCATCTCGAACATCGTGTGGTGGTAGGTGTCAAAGCCGACGTCCTCGAGGTCGTTGTGCTTGCCGCCGGCGCGGATGCATTTCTGGGTGTCGGCCACGCGCCGCCACGGGGCGGTCTGGTCGCCGAGGAAGTAGGGCACGAACTGGTTCATGCCGGCGTTGGTGAACAGCAGGTTGGGGGCCGTCGGCAGGAGCGAGGACGACGGCACGATGGCGTGTTGCTTCGACTTGAAGAAATCGAGGAACGACGAGCGGATCTGGGCGGAAGTCATTGAAACAGAGGGCGGAAAGCGGAGGACAGACGACGGAGGACGGTGGACGGAGGACGGTGGACGGAGGACGGGTGTCAGTTGATGGAAGACAGAGGACACAACGGGGCAAGGCAAGAACAGGAATCCCCCGGGAATGCGGTCTTGCGTCGGACTTCGCGGCCACTA
>LNEH01000095.1 GCA_001464505.1 Verrucomicrobia bacterium Ga0077533 | reverse complement strand
TATCCCCATGAACACTCCCCCCACGAGTGGCAACGGCGCCCCTCGCCAACTACGGCCCGCCAGCCAACGCGCCGCATGAAGGCTCCGCTTCCTCCCCACGAATCCCGGCGCCTCGCCACCCTGCGCGGCTACGAAATCCTCGACACGCCGCCCGAGCAGGCCTTCGACGATCTCACGCAGCTCGCCGCACAGATCTGCCAGACCCCCATCGCGCTCGTCTCGCTCATTGATGAGAAACGCCAGTGGTTCAAGTCCAAGGTCGGCCTCGGCGTTGCAGAGACGTCCCGCGACCATGCTTTTTGCGCGCACGCGCTTTTGAATCCAGACGAAGTGCTCGAGGTCCGCGACGCGCAACTCGACCCGCGGTTCGCCAACAATCCGCTCGTCACCGGCGCCCCGGACATCCGTTTCTACGCCGGCGCGCCGCTCGTCGCGCCCGACGGCCACGCACTGGGCACGCTGTGCGTGATCGACCGTGTGCCGCGCACGTTGAGCGCCGAGCAGCAGACCGCCCTCCGTGCGCTGAGCCGCCACGCCGTCTCGCAACTCGAATTGCGCCGCGCCCTTGCCGCACATCGCCAGGCGGACGCTCGGCTGCAATCCTTCCAGGTCTTGCACGCGCCCCCGGAAAATCGTCACTGGAGAAAACCATCGCCGCCGCTTTCGTCGTGGCGGGCCTGGCGGTGCTGATCGTCGGCGGCCTCGCGGTGCGCAGCCTGCTCGCGTTTCGCGCCGACGCGGACTGGGTTGCGCACACGCACCAGGTCATCACCAGTGCCGGAGACCTGCTCGGTGACGTGATTGATGTGCAGACGGGCATGCGCGGCTACATCATTACCGGCGAGGAGCGCTATCTCGCGCCGTATCGCTCCGGCGTCGCGGAGCTGCCGGGCGACTACGAACGGCTGCGGACGCGCACGCGCGACAATCCCCGGCAACAGCTGCGGATCGCCGAGCTCGCGCCGCTGATCGAGCACCGGCTCGTGGTGGCGGCCGCCAAGCTGGAGGCACGCCGCACCAAGGGATTCGCGGAGGCGCAGGCGATCTTTCTCACCGATGAGGGCAAGCGCGTGACCGACCGGATTCGGGAAGTGGTGGGCGAGATCAATGCGGAGGAATACCAGCTCCTCGCGCTGCGCGACCGGGCTTCGAAAGCCAGCGGCCGACGCACGCTGGCGTTCATCGGCGCGTTCGGCGGGCTGGCCGCGTTGCTCCTGGGCGCGACCAGCCTGCGCATCCGGCGGGAGATGGCCGGACGCTGGCGGGCGCAAGCGCGGATCGAGATTCTCAACGCCGACCTGGAAACCCGCGCCACGGAACTGACCGTCGCCAGGGAGCGCGCCGAAGAATCGGACCGGCTCAAGTCCGCCTTCCTTGCCACCATGTCGCACGAGCTGCGGACGCCACTGAACTCGATCATCGGCTTCACCGGCATCCTGCTCCAGGGCCTGGCCGGGCCGTTGAACCCGGAGCAGGGCAAACAGCTCGGCATGGTGCAGAACAGCGCGCGGCACCTGCTCGCGCTCATCAACGACATTCTCGACCTTTCCAAGATCGAGGCGGGCGAACTGAAGGTGAGTTGCGAACCGTTCGATCTGCGCGCGTCCATTGAGAAGGCCGTCGGCATCGTGCGGCCGCTCGCGGAGAAGAAGGGGCTCGCCCTGCGCCTGGACGTGGCGCCGGGAGTCGGCAAACTGGTCAGCGACGCCCGCCGCGTCGAGCAGATCCTCATCAACCTGCTGACCAACGCCATCAAGTTCACCGAGCGCGGCGAGGTGACGCTGACCACAACTCTCAACCCTCAACTCTCAACTCTCAACTTTGCCATCACCGACACCGGCATGGGCATCAAGCCGGAGGATCTGGCGATGTTGTTCAAGCCGTTCCACCAGATTGACAACGGCCTGGCGCGAAATCACGAGGGCACGGGGCTGGGGCTGGCGATCTGCCGGCGGCTGGCGGAATTGCTGGGCGGGGAGATCCACGCCGCGAGTGAACGGGGCCGGGGCAGCACCTTCACCTTCACGCTGCCGCTGGTGAAATGAACCGAGCCGTCTCCCGCTAATCACACGAATAAGCACGAATCAGATCCGACCCCGATGAACCACGAAGGCACAAAGACACAAAGATCAACGCAGCGAAGGAAGGGCGGAGGCTCACCCTCGTCACTCCGTGCCCCTGTGTCTCCGTGGTGCAGTCCGATCGGGTTTTTTGTCATTCGTGCCTATTCGAGTCATTCGTGGGCCCAATGCCTTTCTCTGTTTCCCGACTTCCCATGAAAGCCAAAATCCTCCTCATCGAGGACAACGAGCAGAACCGCTACCTGGCCACGTTCCTGCTGGAGCAGGCGGGGCACGCTGTCACCCACGCGCCCGACGGCCCGAGCGGCCTCGCGTCCGCCGGGCGCGAAAAACATGACCTCATCCTGCTCGACATCCAGCTGCCCGGCATGGACGGCCATGCGGTGGCCCGTGCGCTGCGCGCCGACCCGGCGCAGGCGGGGGTGCCGATCGTGGCCGTCACCTCCTATGCGATGGCCGGCGACCGCGATAAAATACTCGCCGCCGGTTGCAACGGCTACATGGAGAAACCGATCAATCCCGAGACGTTCGTGGCCGACATCAGCCGCCACCTGCGCCCGCCGGCGGGAGGAAGCGCGCCATGAAACGCATTCTCATTGTCGATGACAAGCCGGAGAACCTCTATCTCCTGCGCGCGCTGCTCCAGGGCAGCGGCTACCCGGTGGACGAGGCGCGCCACGGAGCCGAGGCGCTGGTCAAGGCCCGGCAAGCCCCGCCCGACCTCATCATCTCCGATCTCCTCATGCCGGTGATGGACGGCTACACGCTGCTGCGGCATTGGAAAGCCGACGCGCGGCTGAAAGAAATTCCCTTCGTGGTTTACACCGCCACCTACACGGATCCGCAGGACGAAAAACTCGCGCTGGATCTCGGCGCGGACGCGTTCATCCTGAAACCCGCCGAGCCGGAGCCGTTCCTGGTGCGCGTGCAGGAGGTGCTCACCCGGCAACGGACCGGCGGGCTCACCCCGACCCGCCCGCCCTTCATCGAGGAGAAGGGGGCGTTCAAGGAATACAGCGAGGTGCTCATCCGCAAGCTGGAGCAGAAGGCGGAGCAACTGGAGCAGGCCAACCGCCGGCTCGAAGAAGACATCAAGGTAAACCAGGTGAGGGAGCAGAAACTGAAGGAGTCCGGCGAGCAGTTGCGCGCGCTGCTGGCGCGGCTGCAGCGCACGCGCGAGGAGGAGCGCATCCGCGTGTCGCGCGAGATCCATGATGAGCTGGGGCAGTTGCTCACGGGCCTCAAGATGGATGTCTGCTGGTTGGAGCGGAAACTTTCCTCGTCCGGCCTGCCTGCGGCGCTTCATCCGCTGCTGGAGCGCGCGGTGGGGGCTTCGGCCCTGGCGGATGCCACCATCGCCACGGTGCAAAAGATCGCGGCGGATCTGCGTCCCAGTGCCCTCGATCAGCTCGGCCTCGTCGCCTCTCTGGCGCAGGAGGCGCGGCGGTGGCAGGAGCGCAACGGCGTGCCGTGCCAGGTCGCGGCCGGGCCCTGGCCGGTGCTGCCACCGGCGACGGCGGGCGAGCTGTTCTACATCTGCCAGGAGACGCTGACCAATGTGGCCCGCCACGCCAACGCAAAAAGCGTCACAATCAACCTGACGACTGAAAACGGAGCCGCGGTGCTGGAAGTGTGCGACGATGGCGTGGGAATTGCGGAGACTGACTTGAACGCACCCCGCTCGCTCGGCCTGCTCGGCATAAGGGAACGGGCGGCGCAGTGCGGCGGCACGGTGACCTTCACCCGCAACAAGCCGCGTGGCACGCGGGTAACGGTGAGGGTGCCCGCCAAACCAGAGTAATGAGCCGATCCTTCTCCCGCGAATTGCACGAATGGACACAAATCAAATTTTTCGTTGTCTTGGTTCATCCACCATTCGCGATGATTCGTGTAATTCGTGGGCAAAACTGCCTTTATGGTCTCAATGAAGATCCTCCTCGTCGATGACCACGAAATCGTCCGGCGCGGCGTCAAGCAGCTGCTGGCCGAGGCGTATCCCAAGGCGGTATTTGGCGAAGCCGGCCGCGTGCCGGAGGCGCGCGCGCTGCTGGTGCAAAAGGTCTGGTCGTTGGTGCTGCTCGACATCAACCTGCCGGGCGGCAGCGGCCTCGACCTCCTCCGGGAAGCCAAGAAGCTGCACCCCAACACGGCCGTGCTGATGCTGAGTTCCTATCCCGAGGAGGAATTTGCGATGCGCGCCTTCAAGCTCGGCGCGGCGGGTTACCTGACGAAGGCGAGCGTGGCCGATGAGATGCTGGTCGCCGTGAGAAAAGTGCTCGCGGGCGGCAAGTATGTGAGCGCCGAGCTGGCGGAAAAACTGGCCGCCGCGCTGGGTCAGCCGGCGTTGCAGACCCCGCATGAGTCGCTCTCACCCCGGGAGCTGGAGGTGCTGCGGCTGGTGGCGACCGGCAAGACCATCAAGGAAATCGCGGCGGGATTTTCGCTCAGCGAAAAGACCATCGCGACCTATCGGGCGCGCATTGCGGAGAAGCTCGGCCTGTCCACCAACGTGGCGCTGGCCCGCTACGCGCTGCAGCACCGGCTGGTGGAGTAGGGGGTGGGGAAGAAAACTGAGGAGTGATGCGTGAGGAGTGATGCGAGATTCGTGAGGAGTGATGCGTGAAGTGTGATGCGAGATTCGTGAGGAGTGATACGTGAGGAGTGATTCGTGATTCGTAAATTCACGGATCACGATTCACGCATCACGGATCCCCGCCCCAGGTTGGCGGCATGATGCAGGAGCGAGATTCCGGCCCACTCGGCAGGGGCTGCTGCGGCCTGTCGGTAATTCGCCCGACAAGGCGGTTCCGTCAACCCTGACACGAACTCCAGCAATTGCCCCACTACCGGGATTCGCCGGAGCGGGGTAAGCTAGGGGCGTGAACCCATCCCACCCCACCAGCCTCCCCCGCGTTCTGCTCATCGAGGATTCACCGGAGGTGCGCCAGCGTCTGCGCAGCCTCATCGAGGAAAGCCGGGCCGCCCGCGTCATCGGCGAGGCCGACAGCAACGGCCGGGCCCTGGCGCTCTTCACGAGCACAAACCGGACGCCGTGGTGCTGAACATGAACCTGGCCGACGGCAGGGGCTGCGCCCTGCTGATCGAGATCAAGCAACGTCAGCCCGGTTGCGTGGTGATGGTGCTGACCAATTTCATCATCCCGGAATTCCGCACGGTCTGCCGGCAGCTGGGCGCGGATCATTTTTTCGACAAGTCGCAGGATTTTGAACGGGTCCCGGAAGTGCTGCGCCAACTGCAGCCCCCGGAACCCGCGGTGATACAACCCACGGAACGACCATGAACCCCCTACGCAATTCCCCTGTCCGCCCGCACTCCGCCGCGGACACGCCGCCGGCCGCGGCGCCGCCCAATAGCCCACCCGCCCGCCGGGCTATCTCCACGAAATTCCCGAGCGTAACAATGCCTTATCCGGGGTTTAGGCTGCTCCTGGTGCTGCTGCTGATCGTGATGTTCGGCGGGTTCTGCAGCAAACATGTCTTCGTGAGCGAGCACGAGCAGGTGCGCCACAGCCATCAGATCATCGACGAGCTGCAGTCCATCCAGACCCTGGTGGCGGCGGCGGAGAGCGAGCGGCGCGGTTTCATGCTGACCAACGACGAGCCGATGGCGGCGGCCTGCGAGGCCCGTGTGGCCCTGCTGCCGGGCAAGCTGGAGCACGTGCGCCGCCTGACGGAGAGCAGTCCCGGGCAACCGGACCGCCTCGGGGAAATCGCGGCGCTGGTCGGCAAAAAACAGACGCAGCTCCGCGAATCGATCAGGTTGCGCCGGCAGGGCGGCGACAACACGGCGCAGCAAGTGGAGTTCACCCGCGATGGCCGGATCCTCACCACCGCCATCCGCCAGCGGTGTGCCGCCTGGGAATCGGAAGAGCGCGCCCGGCTGCTGCAGCACACCGGGCGCAGTGAGAACGGCGCCGTCGCCATGACCTGGTTCGTCGCGACCGGCATCGTGCTCATCATCAGCACGGTCTTTTTCTCCTTCACCGCGCTCCGGCGGGAATGGGTCGCCCGCCCGCAAGCCAACGTGCAGTTGCGCGAGCAGGCGGAGCTCCTCGACAAGGCGCGCGACGCCATCATCGTGCGCGATCTCGACCTGCGCATCACCTACTGGAACAAAAGCGCCGAGCGGCTCTACGGCTGGACGGCGGAAGAAGCCGTCGGGCGCTCCATCAGCGGATTGCTCTACGGCCGGAGCCGGCCGGCCTTCGCGCGCGCCAACGCGGAACTCCTCGCGCAGGGCGAATGGATGGGTGAGATCCTGCAGACGCGCAAGGACGGCCGCACGATCGTGGCCGAAGTGCGCGGGACGCTCGTGCGCGACACCGACGGCCAGCCGGTCGCCGTCCTGCTGATCAATTCCGACATCAGCGAGCGCAAGAAAATCGAGGACCAGCTGCTCCGCGCCCAGCGCGTCGAGAGCATCGGCGAACTCGCCGGCGGCATCGCGCATGATCTGAACAACGTGCTCGCCCCGATCATGATGTCCATCAGCCTGCTCCGGCGCGCCACCCCCGGCGCCAATGAGCAGCGGATCCTCAACACGATCGAGAGCAGCGCCCAGCGCGGGGCCGACCTGGTCAAGCAGGTGCTCGGGTTCGCGCGGGGGGCGGAAGGGCACCACATCCCGGTTTCGCCCCGGCAGCTGGCCGATGACTTCGCGAGCGTCGTGACGGAGACGTTTCCGAAATCGGTCACCTGCGAAATCCTCGTGGCCCCGGGTGTCTGGCAGATCCTCGGGGATCCGACCCAGCTCCACCAGGTGCTGCTCAACCTGAGCGTGAACGCGCGCGACGCCATGCCCGCCGGCGGCCGGCTGACGATCTCGGCGGAGAACACGGTCGTCGACCAGCACTACGCGAAGTTGAACCAAACGGCGCGGACCGGCCCGCATGTGGTGTTCAAAGTCACCGACACCGGCACCGGCATCCCGGCGGCGATCCGCGACAAGATATTCGATCCGTTCTTCACCACCAAGGAGGTGGGCAAGGGCACCGGCCTCGGGCTTGCCACCGTGGCGACCATCGTCCGGAACCACGGGGGCTTCATCCAAGTTTACAGCGAACCGGGCCAGGGCACGACCTTCAAACTCGGCTTTCCCGCAGAGACGAAGAACCGGGGCGTGCCGAGCACCCCGACGGCGCCGGCCGTCCTCCCGCTCGGGGCCGGCGAGTTGATCCTGGTGGTCGATGATGAAAACTCGGTGCGGGTCATCACGCAACAGATGCTGGTCTCCTATGGCTACCGCGTGCTGCTCGCCAGCAACGGGGCCGAGGCCATGGCGCTCTACACGCAACACCAGGCGGAGATCGCCCTGGTGCTGACCGATATGATGATGCCCGTCATGGATGGCACGGCGCTCTGCCGCGAGCTGCTGCGTGCCAACCCCGGGGTGCGCATCCTCGCGGCGAGCGGCTACAACGACGGAAACAGCGTGCGCAGTGCGGTCAGCATCGGCGTGCGGTATTTCCTGCCCAAACCCTGCACGGCGGAAGCGATGCTGAAAACGTTGCGCCAGATCCTGTCCAACCCGACCTGAGAAAATGACGCGCGCCCGGAGGGTCGGGTGTGCGCCGCCGCCGGGGCCCGCGCGTCCCGGGCGGTGAATTTGCATTTGCGGACTCACCCCGCCGGGCGCATGTAGGCGGGGTGAAGATCCACCTCAAAGCGGCCGGGCCGATCCAAACCAATGCCTATCTGCTGACCGAGCCCAAGACGGGCGAAGCCGTGCTGATTGACGCGCCGCTCGGGATTACCGACATCATCCGGCCGATACTGGCCAAGGAGGGCTGCAAGTTGACGGAGTTATGGCTGACCCATGGACATTTCGACCACATGCAGGATGCCGCCCGGCTGAAGCGCGAGCTGGGTGTCCGGGTCACGGCGCATCGGGAGGACCAGCCGTTGATCGAAACACCCGAGATCATGGAGGGGTTCATGGGCGCGAAGCTGGGCTTGGAGGGAGTCAAGGTCGACCGCTGGGTGGGACAGGGCGACAAGGCTGGGACGCGAGTTTGAGGTGCGACACGTGCCGGGGCACTGCCCGGGCAACATTCTTTTTTATCAGGCCGGGGCTTCGGCGCGGCCAGCAGGCGTTGCCTTTGTCGGCGATGCGCTGTTCAACGGCGGGGTGGGCCGGTGGGATCTGCCCGGCGGCCACTTCGAAATGCTGGCGAAATCCATCCGCGGGCAAATCTACACGCTGCCGGATGAGACCGTGGTTTTTCCGGGGCATGGTCCGCGCACGACGGTCGGGGCGGAGAAGTCCGGCAATCCCTACGTGGCGGCGGTCGCATCATGAGTCCGGTTGAACACGAATCCTTCATGCGGCGGGCGCTGGCGTTGGCGAAACGCGGTTGGGGCGACACGCACCCGAATCCGATGGTGGGGGCGTTGATCGTCGAGGACGGGGCGGTGGTCGCAGAGGGTTTCCATGTCCGGGCCGGGGAAGACCATGCCGAGATCAGCGCCTTGAAGGCGCTCGGGCGGAAGCCCGCGCCCGGGGCCACGCTCTATGTGACGCTGGAGCCCTGCTGCACGCACGGGCGCACGCCGCCCTGCACCGATGCCATCGTGAATGCCGGCATCACGCGCGTGGTCACCGGTGCCACCGATCCCAATCCGGCGCACGCCGGCAAGGGGTTCGACGTGCTCCGGGCGGGTGGCATCGAGGTCGAGACCGGCGTGCTCGCCGAGGAGTGCGCCGACTTGAACCTGATTTTCAACCACTGGATGGGCACCGGCCGGCCGCTGTTCGCCGCCAAATCGGGTGTGACGCTCGATGGCAAGGTGGCGACCCGCACGGGCGACTCCCGGTGGATCACCGGGGAGCAGTCGCGCGCCGACGGCCACCGCTGGCGGCGTCTCTTTCCGGCCATCGCGGTCGGGGCCGGCACGGTGCGGGCCGACAATCCCCGGCTGACCGCGCGGGTGGGCGGGACCGAGTGGTGTCCGTGGCGGTTTGTCTTCGACGGTCTGCTGCGCACGGTGGCCGACCAGGCGATGCCCAAGGTTTACACCGACGAGTATCGCGAGCGCACCATCGTGGTGACCACCCCGCATGGCGGCATGGGCTATGTGCGCAAACTGGGCGCCTTGGGCGTGAAGACCTGGGTGCTGCCGGCGGCAGCGCCGAAAGTTAACTTTCAGGACTTTCGCCGACGCTGCGGCGAGGAGGGCATCACGGGGGTTTTCTTCGAGGGCGGCGCGCAGCTCCTGAGCGAATTGCTGCAGATGCGCGAGCTGGATTACCTGCTCACCTATCACGCGCCGGTGCTTTTCGCCGACGACAAGGGCAAGAGCATCCTGCGCGGGCTGCGCACCGAAACCCTCGACCAGGCGATCCGGCTCGAACGGGTGCGGCACGAGGTGCATGGCGACGACACGCTGATGCGCGGTTTCGTCAAATATCCGGAGAAGATGCTGGTGGACGAGGCGACCTTCACACGGAAGCACTATGGGGAGTGACCCATGCTTCGCCCTCCGGGCTTCGCAGGGCGCGCCGAGCCAGTCGGATTTAATTCCCACGAATGACACGAATCACCACGAATGAAACCATGTATGAGTCTAATTCCGGGTTTTCTTCAATATTCGTGCTGATTCGTGTCATTCGTGGGCAGACTCTTCTGAAGCTTGGTTTTCCCAGCCTTCGTGGGCCATTCCTCCTTTATGACTGAACTATTATTGAAAGATGAAGTGTATCGTGTGATCGGCTGCGCGTTCGAGGTTTCCAACGACCTCGGCTGTGGTTTTCTTGAACCAGTTTACCAGGAAGCTCTTGAGCTGGAGCTGACCGAACAGGGCATTCCCTTCGAGGCGCAGAAGCGTCTGCAGATTTTCTACAAAGGTCGGCCCCTTAAAAAGGATTACATAGCCGACTTGATCGTGATCGGGCAAATCGTTGTCGAACTCAAAGCCGAGGAGCGGCTCCTGCCCCGCGATGAGGCTCAGCTCATCAACTACCTCAAGGCCACCCGCCTTCGCGTCGGTCTGCTCATCAACTTCGGCGCTCATCCCAAACTTGAGTGGAAGCGCCTCGTAAACTGACCGGGAATTCTCCCACTAATCACACCAAACGACACGAATCAAACTACGGACGGCATGGTCTTTTCCGTCATTCGTGCCAATTCGTGTAATTCGTGGGCGACCTGCCTTTTCTGACTCGGAATTCTCCCACTAAGCACACGAAATTCCACGAATGAAACCATCATGAGTCTTGTTCCGGTATTTCTTCAATACTCGTGCTGATTCGTGTCATTCGTGGGCAAAACTCCCCGACCTTTCGGTTTCGCCAGTAATTTAGAGTGAGTATTCGCCTCATACATCTGGCCAGCCGGAACGCGCACAAGGCCCGGGAATTCCAGGCCATCGCCGACGCCTCGGGCCTGTCGGTGAAAATCGTCGCGGCGGAAAAGATGCCCGCTGTGGCCGAGGATACGGGCACATTTGCGGGCAATGCGCGCCAGAAGGCCCTGGCCCTGCAGGCGGTGCTGCCGCCGGACGCCTGGGTGCTGGCGGATGACAGCGGTTTATGCGTGGAGGCCTTGGGCGGCGCGCCGGGTGTGGATTCGGCCTACTACGCCGGACCACAAGGGGACAGCGCCGCCAACCTCGCCAAGCTGGTGGCCGCCATGCAGGGCGTGGCCGAGGGGCGGCGGGGAGCGCAGTTCATCTGCGTGCTGGTGCTGCTCGGACCGAAGGCCGGGGAACAGCTGTTTGAGGGATGCTGCGCCGGCACGCTCCGGCGCGACCCGCGCGGCGGCGGCGGCTTCGGCTACGACCCCCTCTTCGTGCCTGCCGGATATGCCCGCACCTACGCCGAGCTGGACGAGGCGGTGAAAAACCAGATCAGTCACCGCGGGCGCGCGTGGTCGCAACTGGCGGCCTGTCTGCGCCAAGCCGGAATCTACTGAGGTTCGCAAAATACAGTGACGTGAGCCGACACTCTTGTAGGTCGGGCTTTACGCCCGACGCGCCAGGGGAAACAGTCGGGGATAAACCCCGACCTACAACCGAAACGTATCACCCAATTATGCGAACCTCAGTAATGCCAATACCGCGGCCCGGCAAAAGCTCAGGGCTCGTCCGTGCGGCCGGCCTTCGCAAACAACGTGGCGGCTTGGGCGCGGCGGCTGATGTTCAGCTTGGAGAAGACGGTGGACAGGTAGTTCTTGACCGTCTTTTCGGTCAGACCCAGCCGGTCCCCGATTTCCTTGTTGGTGAGGCCTTCCGCGAGATAGGCCACGACCTTGCGCTCCTGCGGCGAGAGCTGGGCCAGCTTGTCGGCGGCGCCCGGCTCATGGCGGTGCTTGACGAGGTTGAGCGCCTGGTCCGCCATCGAGGGATCGAGCACCGACTTGCCGCCGGCCACCGTGCGCAACGCCCCGGCCAGTGCTGCGCCATCCACATCCTTGAGCAGGTAGCCCTGCGCGCCCGCGCTCATGGCGTCCTGCAGGTTGCGCTCATTGGTGCTCGAGGTGAGGATGAGCACCTGCGTCTGCGGCCGCGCCTGCTTCAATTCCCGGCAGGCGTGCAGGCCGGATTTGTCGGGCAGATGCAAATCCAGCAACACCACGTCGGGCTTGTGCCGGGCCGCCGCGGCCACGCCCTCGGCGGCGGTGCCGGCTTCGCCGATGATCCGGATGTCGGGGCAGTCCTCCAAGGCGCTCCGCAACCCGAGCCGGATGATCGGACTGTCGTCGATCAACAGCACCCGGATGCATTTGGCGGGGGCGGGGGCGCTCATCGGGAGGACGCAACGGGGAGGGTCAGCAAAACGCGAGTTCCTTTTCCCTTGGCGGACTCGACGCGCAAACTGCCGCCGAGCGCGCTGGCCCGGGCCTGCATGTTGTCCAATCCGTGGCCGTTCTGTCCGGGGCCGGCGGGGGTGAAACCCTGGCCGTCATCCTGCACGGACAAGGCGATCGTCTGGTCATCCCGTCCCGCCAGCAGGGTGATGCGCCGCGCCTGGCCGTGCCGCAGACTGTTGCTCACGGCTTCCCGCAGGATGTTCATGATCTCGGCGATGTGGCCGGGGGCGATGAGCGCGACCGCCTCGTGATCGAGCCGCTGTTCAATGTGCACATTCTGGCCGGCGGCAAAAGACCCGAGCAGGTCGCTCAACGCCCCGAGGAAGGACTGGCCGGTGACGTTGGCCGGCTCCAGTTCTTCCAAATAGGCCCGCACCTGGTGATTGAGCCGGCGCAGCTCCGTCATGCAGCGGTCAACCCGCTGCTGGAGTTCGGGCGCGAACGCGGCCTTCTTCTGCACGCTCTCCAGGGTCAGGCAGACGGCATAAAGAGTCTGGCAGATATTGTCGTGCAATTCCCGGCCGAGCCGGACGCGTTCGGCCACCGATTGGCCCAGAAGCGTGCGGTTGACCTGCAAGTCCTCCTCCGCCCGCACCCGGGCGCCATGTTCCTGCGCCAAGGCCGTGCCGCGTTCGTTCGAGATTTTCGCGAAATGCTCCAGACCGGCCGCTTGGGCGCGGACGGCGGCCCAAGGGGTGTGGCTGCCGGTGTCGCCGGGCGGGGCCTGCCGGGCGGAGAGGAACACCAGCAGGAGGGGCACGAGGGCCAGGAGCAGCGCGAGCAGCACCATCGCGGCCATCACCCGCTGTTGCAGGACCTGCACTTTGAGCAAGGCGGGCGGGGCAAAGGTGACCCGCACCTGCCAGCCCGGGGTGCCCGCCAAAGGCTGGTCGAAGGACAGCATCGTGCCTGTCGGGGGGTAAGGCGCCGGCGGGGTCGTGCGAAACAGTTCCACGGTTCCGCCCAGCAGGGCGCCAAATTCGCGCAGAAAAGCGTCATCCCATTGCCCGGGTGGCCGGGTGTTGACCGCCACCGCCTGAATCAGGCGCGCGCGCAACTCCTCGACGGCGACCGTCTGCAACTGCCGGGTCTCGCGGTGCAACCACCACTGGAGCGTGACGGCCGCGCCCAGGAAGAGCAGCAGAAGAAGCAGGGCCAGGCTGAGCGAGCGGGTGTTAAGGTTCATGGGGTGACTTGCAGTGTGCAGAATAGACGGTTCGGTGCGAGCGCGTCAAAACCTTCGACAAACGCCCCGGGCCAGCTAGGTTTTTGACCCTTTTATGCAGTCTTTCTATATCACGACGGCCATCGACTATGTGAACGGGTCGCCCCACCTGGGCCATGCCTATGAAAAGGTGCTGACCGACGTCATCGCCCGCTTCCGGCGGCAGATGGGAGACGAGGTGCATTTCTTGACCGGAGTCGATGAACACGGGCAGAAAGTGCAGGCCAGCGCCAAGAAACGCGGCATCGCCCCCCAGCAGTTTGTGGACGAGGTCAGCGCCGAATTCCGCGCGCTGCTGCCGAAACTCAACATTTCCAACGACGACTTTATCCGCACGACTGAGCCGAGGCACAAGAAGGTCGTGCGCGCCATCCTGCAGCAGCTCTTCGACAAGGGAGAGATCTACCAGGCCGAATACCAGGGCTTCTACTCGACCCGGCAGGAACAGTTCCTGCAGGACAAGGACCGCAACCCCGACGGCACCTGGCCGGAACTGTTCGGCGAGGTCACCGAGATCACCGAGAAGAACTACTTCTTCAAGCTGAAGCAATATCAGGGCTGGCTCGCGAAGCATCTGACGGACAATCCCGGGTTCATCTTCCCGGCCTACCGGCAGAAACAGGTGGCGGAATTCCTGAAGGAACCGCTCAACGATCTCTGCATTTCCCGCCCCCGCGAGCGGCTGGAGTGGGGCATCCCGCTGCCGTTCGACGAAGGTTACGTGACCTATGTCTGGTTCGACGCGCTCCTGAATTATTACTCGGCCGTCGTGGACCGGCCGGAGATCTGGCGCGAGGCGCACCACGTCATTGGCAAGGACATCCTGGTGCCACCGCACGCCGTTTACTGGCCCATCATGCTGCAGGCCGCCGGTCTGCCGCTGCCCAAGGGCCTCATCGTCCACGGCTGGTGGATGCAGCGCGGGGCCAAGATGTCGAAAAGCACGGGCAACGCCCTTGACCCGCTCGACCTCGTCACCGAGTTCGGCGTGGACGCGTTCCGTTACTTCCTCATCCGCGAGATGAATGTCGGCCAGGACAGCGACTTCACGTTCGAGCAGTTCATGGTGCGCTACAACAGCGAGCTGGCGAACAACCTGGGCAACCTGGTCAATCGCACCCTCAACATGACGACGCGTTTTGCCGGCGGTGTGTTGCCCGCGGCCGAGGTCGCAGAGGACCCGGAAAAAAACCTACAGGCCCTGTGGACGAAGACCCGCGACGAGTTCATCCCCCTCTGCGAGGGGCACCAGTTCCACACGGCACTGGAGCAAGCCATGACCTTCCTCACCGAGACCAACGCCTACATTGAGAAGCGGGCGCCGTGGAAGCTCGGCAAGTCCGCTGATTCCAGGGACCAGGCGCTGCTGCGCACTTCACTGGCCACGATGGCTGAGGCGTTGCGGCTGGCTGTCGCGCTCATCCAGCACGTCACCCCCGCCACCACGGAGAAAATCAACGCCGTGCTCGGCTACCAGCCCGGGGCCACATGGCGCGATGAGTTGAACTGGGGCGAGAAACTAAACGGGGCGAAGGTTGCCCCGGCGCTGGTGCTCTTTCCGCGTCCGGCGCCGCCCGCCAAAACGTGAAGACCCTGCCGGTCAATCCGACCGAGAATGTCACGCCCGAATCACTCCGGGCGTTTTTAGTCCGGTGCGCCGCCCTGGCCGGGGAGGCCGGCCGGCCGCAGTTGGTCAGCATCAGTCTCGCGGTCGACCACCTCGACCCGCTGGCGGTGCTGGAGTCCATCTTTGAGCCCGCCGAATTGCATTTCTACGCCGAGCGGCCGGCGCAGGGTTTCGCCGTGGCCGGGGCGGAAGCGGTGCTGGAGTTCAGCGCGTCGGGCCCGGGACGATTTGCCGCCGCGCGGGATCATATCGCCCGGGTGCTGACCGACACGATCGCGGTCGGACCGCTGGATGAGCCGTTTGCCGGCCCGCATTTCTTTTTTGCCAGCAGTTTCACCGACGAGGTGGGGAAGGAGGCCCCGTTTCCGGCCCTCCGGCTGTTTGTGCCGCGCTGGCAGGTGGCCCGAAAGGAGGATAGCACGGTGGCCGTGGCCAATCTGCGCATCACGGCCGACGCGCCCGTGGATTTGATCACGGCAAAAGTGTGGAAGGCCCACACCAAGTTTCGGGCCTTTGACTACCGCCGGGCCAAGCGCAAGGACCGCCCGTCGGCACCCAGGGAAGCCGAGGAAATCGGCGGCGCCTACCAGTCGGCCGTGGCCCGGGCCCTGCAGGAGATAGCCCGCGGGGATTACAACAAAGTCGTGCTGGCCCGCGCGCGGCGCCTGACCACCCCGGAGGAATTTCATCCCCTGGGCGTGCTCAATCATCTGCGCCAGCGCTATCCGGCGTGCTACGCCTTCTCGATCGCCAACGGCCGCGGGCAAAGTTTCATCGGCGCCAGTCCGGAGCGGCTGGTGCGGGTGGCCGGCGACCGGATGCACACCGAGGCCTTGGCGGGCTCGGCGCCGCGGGGGGACTCGGCCAGCGAGGACGCGGCCTTTGCCCGGGCGTTGCTGCAAAGCGAAAAAGACCAGCGCGAGCACCGGCTGGTGCTTGAGTCCATCGAGTGCCAGCTGGCGGATCTCGGTTTAAAACTGGAACATGCCGGCCAGCCGCGCGTGCTCGGCCTGGCCAATGTGCAGCATCTGCACCTGCCGATCAGCGCCACGCTGCCGGCTGGCGTGCACATCCTCGATCTGGTGGCGCGGTTGCACCCCACGCCCGCCGTGGGCGGCTCGCCCCGCGACCCGGCGCTCGCCGCGCTGGCCCGGCTCGAGGCGTTTGGGCGCGGACTCTACGCCGGGCCGCAAGGGTGGGTGGATCACCGGGGCGGCGGGGAGTTTTTCGTCGGCATTCGCTCGGCCTTGGTGGACGGTTGCACGGCGACCGTCTACGCCGGCGCCGGCATTGTGGCCGGATCGACACCCGAGAAGGAATTTGCGGAAACCGAGTTGAAGTTCAAAGCTCTCATCGAAGCCCTGACCAATTCATGAGCGAAGAAGCCAACACTTCCACCCCCTGTCATGCTGAGCGCAGCGAAGAATCCAGAATGATAGGCGCGGCGGTTATGCTGTTGGATTCTTCACTGCGTTCAGCATGACGCCTGCTAAAATGAAAAAACAATTTGACCCGAAACTAGACTACCGGAACACGAACAGCCTGTGGGGCGGTGTGCTGGTGGAGACGCTGTATCGGTCGGGTCTGCGCGCGGCGGTGATTTCCCCGGGTTCGCGCTCCACGCCGCTGACGATGGCGTTTGCCCGGCACCCGGGCATCGAGGCCATCCCGGTGCTGGACGAGCGGTCGGCGGCATTTTTCGCGCTGGGGCTGGCGCGGCAGCATCACCGCCCGGTGGCGTTGCTTTGCACCAGCGGCACGGCGGGCGCCAATTATTTCCCCGCGATCATTGAGGCGCAGGAAAGCGGCGTGCCGCTGCTGGTCATCACCGCCGACCGGCCGCCGGAAATGCGGGAATGCCGTTCCGGCCAGACCATCGATCAGCAGAAACTCTACGGCAGCCACGTGAATTTCCATCACGAATTCCCGGTGCCTCAAGCCACGCTGCCAATGCTGCGCTACCTGCGACAGACCACGGCGCATGCCTGGGAGCGGACCCAGTGGCCCTTTGCCGGGCCGGTGCACTTGAATGCGCCGTTCCGCGATCCACTGCCGCCCATTGAGGACGGCACAGCTGGCGCGCTGCGCACTGCACTTGATGAGGCGAAATTCTTCGCGGCGCTCAAACCGCTCGATCTATTGGAGGCAATTCCCCAAGGCCGGCTGCGATTCGGGGGCCGGGGTGTCATCATCGCCGGGCAGACGCGGTCGCGTGATCCGGTAGCCTATGCCAGCGCGGTGGGGACAATCAGCCGGAAACTCGGCTGGCCCGTGCTGGCGGATGCCCTGTCGCCGCTGCGGCATCACGCTCAGCTGGTGTCAAACCTGGTCACCACCTATGATTTTATTGCCCGCTCGGCGACTTTGACAGCGCAACTGCAGCCGGATCACGTGCTTTGCCTGCATGACTGGCCCACCAGCAAGGCCCTGAGGCAATGGCTGCAGACGGATGATCTGGCCGTCACTTTTGTCAGTTCGCACCCGCAGAATCCGGATGCCCTGCACAGTCGCTCCCGGTTGCTGCGCTGCCCGGTGGAATCACTGGCCGGGGTGGTGCAGAGCGGCGGGAAATCCAAGGGCTGGCTGGCGGGTTGGCTGGAGGCAGACCGCCAAATGACACGCCGAATGAAGCGTGCCCTGGCGGCAACCGATGAGCTGTTCGAGGGGCGGGTGAGCGCGTTGCTTCCGGCGATGTTGCCGAAGGGCACACCCTTGTGGGTGGCGAACAGCATGCCGGTGCGGGATCTGGAGTATTTTTGCCCGGCCAACCGCCGCGGCCTGGTGGTGCATTGCAACCGGGGGGCCAACGGGATTGACGGCACACTCTCCACGGCGCTCGGCCTCGCCCATGGCAACCGGCCGGCGGTGTTGCTGACCGGTGACCTCGCGCTGCTGCACGACACCAACGGATTCCTGGCGGTGCTTAAATTCCGGGGCAGCCTGACCATCGTGCTGATCAACAACCGGGGTGGCGGCATTTTCGGCCACCTGCCGGTGGCCCGGTTCGAGCCGTTTGAGGAGTTTTTCGCCACGCCGCAGCAGGCGGATTTCCGGAAACTATGCGCAGCCTACGGCGCCGGTCACGTTCTGGTGCGGAACCAGACGCACTTGAAAAAGCTGCTGGGGAAACTGCCACCGCGCGGCGTGCGCGTGCTGGAAATGCGGACTGACCGCCAGCGGGATGCCGCGACGCGGAAGGAATTGTTTGCGCGTCTGGCGACTTCCAACCTGTAGCGGCGCTCTATGAGAGCCGTCCGGCGGTCACAGACCGCCGCTACAGTATCAGCGGCAACTGGATGGTGAAGGTCGTGCCGGCGCGGGTGGACTTGAAATCAATGGCCCCGCGATGCGCCTCGATGACCGCTTTGGCGATGGCAAGACCGAGTCCCGTGCCACCGGTCTTGCCGTGGCTGACGAAGGGCTCGAACAGGGTGGAGCGGACCTGACGCGGCACGCCCGGGCCGTTGTCCGCGACGGTGATGAAACAATGATGTTTCACCCGGCGCGCCGTCACCGTGATCACGCCGCCCGGTTTCTGGCCGAGCGCCTCGCGAGCGTTGGTGACGAGATTCTGCAGCACACGGAGGAGGCGGTCGGAATCAAGGGGCAGCTGGAGCGGGCTGGGTTTGATAAGAAACTTTATTCCAGCCCGGCCGAGCTCGACGATGTTGGCTTCCTGCAATTCTGCAAAAACCCCGGCCAAGGGCTCGACCTTGAGGCGCAACCGGGTCTCCCCCCGGGCAAAATCCAGCACTTCCTCGACCATGCCGCTGAGCCGGGACACCTGCCGGAGGATGATCGCGCAGAGTTCCTGGGTCTTGGCCTGGCGGTCGTGTTTGGCGATCAGCTCGGTGACCAGCTTGATGGTGGAAAACGGTCCGCGGAAATCATGGACCATGCTGTTGGCCATTTCCCCGACGAGGGTGATCTTCTCCTTGCGCACGACCTCGGACACAAACCGGGCGTTGGTGGCGCGGAGATCCTCGCTGATGTGGCTGAAGAGCCGCAGCACGGTATGCCATGAGGATTGGGCGAGCAGTTGGAGGAGCGGCTTTTGCGCGAGGCGGCCAAGCTGAACCGGGCCGTCGGCCATGGCGGCGGTGCTGCGCGTGGAGCCGTCGAGCACGCCGAGTTCGCCGAAATAATCGTCGGGACCCTTGTAGGCGATGATCTGCGGAGTGCCCCCCGGGTTTTTTTTGGTCAGCGCCACGCGCCCATGGAGCACCAGATAAACGCAATCAGAGACACCGCCTTCCGGAAAGATGACGGCGGCATGGGGAAAGCGGACCAGCCGGACCGCCTTCGCCAGCCTGGCCCCTTGCTGGGCGGGAAAGTGGCTGATGAAGCGATGCGAGCGAACGTCCATGGACAAGGCGCAGAAGAAGGGAAAGACTGAAAAACTGAAAGACTGAAAGAGGGAGAAGCGGCCCGGCGTATCCCGGCATTACTGCAGCGGCGGTCTGTGACCGCCGGGAACACGGCGCAGCCTTCGACGGCCGTCACAGACCGCCACTCCAGGCGTGGGGAAATGAAATGCGTCCCGGCGGGATTTCCCGGTAAATTTCAGCCCTTCAGCCTTCTCCTACAGCTGGATGGGCAGGCCGACCTCAATGATCTGCATCGGCGGCAGACGGTAGTAATCGCGCACGGGCCGGGCATTGCGGCTCAGGAAGGAATAGAAATGCTTCTGCCACTCGAACATCCGGCTGTCCCCGCCCGTGATGATCATCTCGCGGTTGAAGTAATAGGTGGTCTCGTGGAGTTTCACCGGCACGCCGGCCGCGCGCACGTGTTCCATGATGGCGGTGACATCGGGCGACTCCATGTAGCCGTAGCGGCTGATCGCGCGCCACACGCCGAGGCCATGGCCGATCTCACGCACCTCCAATCGTTCGGCCTCGGGCACGCTGGGCACCTCCTCGGTGACGACACTCAGCAGCACGACGGTGTCGTGCAGCACCTTGTTGGCCTTCACATGGTGCAGCAGCACGAGCGGCGTGCCGGTGGGATTGCCGGCCATGAACACGGCGGTGCCGCGCACCCGGGCGATGCGGTCGGAGCTGGCGATGTTGCACAATTCCTCCTCGGTGATCTCGTTGGCGTAGATGCGGCGGAAGATCTCGTCCTTGCCCCTCTTCCACGTGTGCATGATCGCGATGACGCCGATGGCGACCACAATCGGGAACCAGCCGCCGTCGGCAAACTTGTGGATGTTCGAGGCAAAGAGCGGCACGTCCACCAACAGAAACAGCCCGCAAAGCAGCGCGGCCGCCCAGCCCGACCAGCGCCAGTGCTTGCGCAGCACGGTGAAGAACGCGAGCGAGGTGACCACCATTGTGCCTGTCACGGCGATGCCGTAGGCGGCGACGAGCCGCTCGCTCGAGCCGAAGGCCAGCACCACGTAGATCGAGCCGGCGGCCAGCAGGCTGTTGACCAGCGGCAGGTAGATCTGGCCGGACTGGTCGGGATTGGTGTGGGTGATTTTCAGGCGGGGAAAGAAGCCGAGCTGGATGGCCTGCCGGGTGATGGAGAACATGCCGGTGATCATGGCCTGGCTGGCGATGATGGCGGCGCCGATGGAGAGCAGCGTGAGCGCCAGCCGGGGCATGCCCTCCGGCACGAGCGCGAAGAAGGTGTGCGAGGTGTCGGCGGGATTCGCCAGCACGCGGGCGCCCTGGCCGAAGTAGTTCAGAATTAGCCCGGGCCAGGCGAAGAAATACCACGCCCGGGCGATATGCCGGCGGCCGAAGTGGCCCATGTCGGCGTAAAGCGCCTCGGTGCCGGTGATGGCCAGCACGACCGCGCCAAGCAACGCGGCTGCCTGGCCGGGGGCTTCGTAGACCTGCGGCGCCGCCATGATGTGCCAGACGCCCAGTCCACCGATCACAATAAACCAGATGAGCATGGCGGGCCCGAAGATGCGGCCGATGGTCTTGGTGCCCCGGGATTGGAACAGGAAAAGTCCCGCCAGAATCAGCGCGGAGATGAACGGCACCTTGGGCGCAAAGCTGGGATCGAAGGTGTTGAGGCCTTCGACGGCACCGAGCACGGAAATGGCGGGCGTGATGATGCCGTCGCCATAGAGCAGGGCCGCGCCGAGCAGGATGAGCAGCGTCAGCGTCCCGATGCCCTGCGCGTTTTTCGCCCGGTCACCATGGCTCAACGCCAGCAGCGCGAAAATGCCGCCTTCGCCACGGTTGTCGGCCCGCGTGACAAACAGCAGATATTTGCCGACGACGACGAGCAGTATCGCCCAAAAAACCAGCGAGAGGGCGCCCAGCACCCCCGTCGCGCGCTCGACCGGCGGCAGATAGTTCAGGCACTCGCGCAGCGCGTAAAGCGGGCTGGTGCCGATGTCGCCGAAAACCACCCCGAGGGCGCCGAGCGTGAGTCCGGCGCCGGCGGTGGTTTTTCCTGCTGTGCCCGTGACTTGCATGAAGTGGGGGAATGTTGGGCAGGGGGGCCGGTTGAGCCAGCAGTTTTAAGGTGTGCTTGGGAATTGCCTTGACCTCTTTTGGTAAAAACGGGCGCTGCCTCAAAAACGGTTGCGGCCCAAGGCTTTTAGCGCAGTCTCTGGATCATGTCCATCGCGTGGAAAACCGCCAAGAATTACGACGACATCCTTTACCACAAGGCCGCCGGCATGGCCCGGATCACGATCAACCGGCCGGGCAAGCGCAACGCCTTCCGCCCGCAGACCGTGGCCGAGATGCACGACGCCCTGCTCGATGCCCGCGAGGACCAGAGCATCGGAGTGGTCTTCCTGACGGGTGCGGGCCCGACCAAGGACGGCAAATACGCCTTCTGCGCTGGCGGCGACCAGGCGGTGCGCGGGCACGGCGGTTACATCGACGGGAGGGGCGTGCCCCGGCTCAATGTCCTCGAGGTTCAAAAGCTCATCCGCTCGATGCCGAAGGTCGTCATCGCGCTCGTCGCCGGCTACGCCATCGGAGGCGGCCACGTGCTGCATGTGATGTGCGACCTCACCATCGCCGCCGACAACGCGATCTTCGGCCAGGTCGGCCCCAAGATGGGCAGTTTCGACGGCGGTTTCGGCTCCAGCTACCTCGCCCGTCTGGTTGGGCAGAAGAAGGCGCGCGAGATCTGGTTCCTCTGCCGCCAATACAACGCCGCCGAGGCACTGGCGATGGGGCTCGTCAACAAGGTTGTGCCCGTGAAGGACCTCGAGGCCGAGGGCGTGGCGTGGGCGCGGGAGATTTTGCAACGCAGCCCGCTGGCCATCCGCTGCCTCAAGTCCGCCTTCAACGCCGAGCTCGACGGCCAGAGCGGCATTCAGGAACTCGCCGGCAACGCCACCATGCTCTACTACATGACGGAGGAGGCGAAGGAGTTCATGACCGCCCAGAAGGAAAAGCGAAAACCAAAATCGGAGAAATTCCCGTGGTTGCCGTGAGTGTCGCCGGCTGCTTAGCCGCTGCTCTTGGTATCGCCTTCCGTCGCCCAGACGACGAGCCAGCCGCTGTCTTTGTCCACGTAGACCATGGTGGACGAGTTGGCGTCGCCAGACTCAACTGAGGCTTGAGGCGAGAGGCTTGGGGCGAAAGGCGCGGCCGGACGGAAAACAAAGAGGCCGATGGCCAAGGCTGCGGCGGCGGCGAGTGGCACGCTGAACCAAATGATCGGAGCCAGCGGACGTTTCTTGGCAGGCTTGGCGGTTTCGCCATGGATTTGGGCGCGGAGGTTGCGCCATGCCTTATCGGCGTCTGGCACCGCGACATTGGCCGCGTCGGTTTTCAGGAATGTGACCGCTTCGCCGTAGGTCGTGCGCAATTGCCGGCAGGCGGGGCAGGTCGCGAGGTGCGCCGCGAGGGCGGCGTGCTGCTCCGGAGTCAACACGCCGTCCCGTTCGCTCAGAAGCAGGGGCTCGATGTCGTGGCAGTTCATGGGGAGGGATAATATGCAGGCAATTAACCGCTAATTTTCGCTAATGGACGCTAATTCGAAAAAGAGCCCTGGGTTTAAATTAGCGAGTATGAGCGCGGATTAGCGGTTGATGGATTGTCTCAGCGGCCGCGGCCGTAATCGCGGTCCCGGTTGTCATGGCGGTCGCGCCGGTCGTGCCGGTCATAGCGGTTGTCGCGATCATAGCGGTTGCCAGCGACCCAGACGCGGTCAGTGCGGTAGGCATAGTGGCCGCCGATGTAGCGGCGCTCCGTGCGGCCGTGGCCGTAACGGCTGCGCTCGACGACCCAGCAACCGGGCACCCAGACCTTCACGCTGACTTCTCTCCAGTAGCCGGAGTTGCCGCGGTCATCGCAGTCATCGCGGTCGCGGCGACCGTTGACGATGACCGTGGTGTTGCGGCGGGGGTAGTCGTCATG
>LNEH01000094.1 GCA_001464505.1 Verrucomicrobia bacterium Ga0077533 | reverse complement strand
AAGTTCTATCCTCTTGTAGGTTGCCCGCTTGCGGGCAACGTGGCGCGTGAGCGCGCCACTACAGCGTTATCGTCCGACCAGGATCACGGCGTAAACCTCGCCTTTCTTTCCCGTCGAGGAGCCGCCCAGCACCGTGGTGCTGCCGCGCTGCAGCACGAATTCATGGCGCACTGAACCCCACCGGACCTTGAGCAGCACGGTTTTCCGGTCGGCACTTTCCGTGACCAGTTCCACCCGCTGGCCATCACCCAGGGTCAACTCGCCTTTGGCGGGCACGGCAAGCGAGGCCGAGTCCTCGCCCAGGTAGCGAAAGCTTTCGAAACGCAAAATGCGCCGGAGATTTGGCACATAGGCTGCAAGTTGACGGTCGGATTCGCCGCTTTCGTTGGAGGCCGAAATAAGAATGCCCTTCACCGTGACCGACTCGGCCGCGCGGGTGACAGGGCCGAAGGTGGCAAGGCAGGTGAACAGAAGGATGAGGCGAATGGTCTTCATGGTTTGGTTCCTAGATTAAAGTTAACCCCAGTTTGGCACAGTTATACCATTTACCCATTGGATTCGGATTCCGCGGCGCACCGGGCCGGTGCGCCCTACCGGCGCTGCGCGCCAGAGTCGCAAAGCAGTCCGTAACTGGTATTACACACAGATTAGATGGAGGGAAACCCGACCACCAAGGCATTGGTTGGCCACAAAAAGGCGCAAAGAACACGACGGCCGACGAAGCTCTCGATGCGCCTATAGGCGCACGGGTGATGTTAGTCGTCGGGCGGACAGTTTTTGTGACTCTTTGCGGCAAGAAATCCGGGTTCATGGTTTGGCTCCTGGTTTTTGCGCCAGCAGACGGCGCGCGTGATAAAGTCGGGACATGACCGTTCCGGTCGGGATGGCGGTGGCTTGGGCGATCTCCGCATAAGAAAGCCCCTCGACCTCGCGCAAGGCAAGCACGGCGCGCAACTTGGGGGGCAGGGCGGCAATGGCGGTCTGCAGGGTGGCCTTGCGATCGCGATCCTCGGCCTGCTGGCCGGCATCATCGGTCGTGGCCGGCTCAGGGGCTGATGCCACCGTGGCATCACCGGTGTCGAAGGGCAGGAAACGGTCGAACCAGCGACGGCGTTTGCGCAAGTGATCGAGCGAACGCCGGGTGGCGATGGGATGCAGCCAGGTTCCAAACTTGGCCTCGCCGCGGAATTTCGGCAGCTCGCGCCAGACCGTAAGCCAGATTTCCTGACACACATCGCGCGCATCCGCCTCGTGCCGAACGATGGAATATACGAGGCGGAAGGTCCTTTCATAGTGGCTGCGCATGATGGCACCGAAGGCCGCCTCGTCACCGGCCTGCGCGCGGCGCAGCAAGTCAGGATCCGGTTCGGGATGGGGCGGCAGCGTGTTAGGCACGGGATCAGGCTGACAGCGGAAGGTTCAGACCGGTTCCGCGCCGGGCAGAATGAGGGCGGCCTCGATAGGCAAATCGACATGCACCAGGCTGCGATTGAGCACCGCATCGTCGGGCGGCCGTTGGCAGAAGCGATAGGCTTCGCCGAGCGCGGCGTGGCGGCGCGGCTCGAAGTCAGGCAGCATGCAAGAGAATCTTACGGGTCATTTGCCGGGCGGATGGATCGCAAAAACCTCGGGCGTCGGCGCGAAAATCTGGATGGATTCAGTCGCGTCATGCAGGCGCAGGTTGGCGCCGCCCACGACGTAGATCTTGTCCTTGTGCAGCAGAGCGGCAGCAAAGTCGGATTTGGGGAGTGTAAGCGGGTAGGGCACCAACTGCTTGATCCGTAAATCATAAACGAGCTGCCGGGACCGTTGCTCTTGGTCGCCAAACAGAAAAAGATAGTTGCCCGCCCAAACTGTCGCGCTGGGGTTCACGGCTTCGGAAAGATCCGGCAATCGTCGCCAGATCCCTTCCCACGGGTTGAACACCTCGATGGTCCGGTCTGCGTGCTTGCCGCCATATCCGCCGAGGAACATCACGAAGCCATCGACCGTGCTGGCCGTGCCGCGGCGGGGAGTGGGTAGGTTGACGCCGGCACTCCATTTGTTCCCTGGTGGTGCTGGTGCAGACGATGCTGCCGCCGCGCAGTTTCTGTCCGCCAATGACCAGGATTTTGCCTGCGACGGTCACACAGCCAAACAAGGCCTTGGGCACCGGCATGGCTGGGCCGTAGCTGACTCGACCAGTGCCGAGATCAATGATCTCCATGGCCGATACATAGCTGAATCCGGGACGGGTAAGGCTGACGCCACGGGAACGCAAACTGCGCGGCAACAGCAGGTTTTCCGGTGGCCCGATCAAACTTGCCGGCAGGCCCTCTTCGATCGGCGGATCATCCCCGGCGTAGTCCGCCAATTCCTCGCTGAGCGGGTCACTTGGATTTACGGACCCGGTGGTGCCGCCCAACACATAGATATTGTCGCCGATTACGACTGCGCGGTGATGCCGGCGGGCGATCTTTAGTT
>LNEH01000093.1 GCA_001464505.1 Verrucomicrobia bacterium Ga0077533 | reverse complement strand
TCCCCCTCGGCGACGATGGCGGCGGCGAAGCGCGGCTCAACCATAGGGTGCTCCGCCACTTTCAGGAGCGGGCGGATGCCTGTGACGACCATCGGATCCAGGGGTATCGCTGGCTCGGAGGGTGGGGATTGCGCCGGTAAGAGCAGAGGCAGAAGCAGCGCGAGACAGGCACTCACCGAGTGTGGAATGGATGGCGTCATTTTGCGACCGGCTCCGACTATGCAAGCGAGCCAGGCTTAGCCGAGTGCGAAATGGAGTCTGATGCGCGCGGCAGCTTCGACGGGAGACGCTCTGCCGGTGTCGATCCGCAGGTCGGTGCGAGGGATGAGCGGCGTGGCGAAGGCACCGCTGTCGCGCAATTGCCGGTAAAGGGCTACGTCGGTGAGTTTCTTGAACTGGGCCCGCTGCTGCGAAGCGATGCGGGTCTCAATGATCGCTTCGCTGGCGGTGATTTCCACTGAATGGAGCTTCACGCCGCGACGGACCGGTGCGGTGAAAAGCCAGTCGATGAAGGCTTGAGGCACGGTGTTTTCCGGGTTGAAAGTGAAGATGATGTTGGGTCTGCCCGGGCCGGGGTATAGCCCGAAAAACTCGCGCCAACGCCGGTCGCGCTCCGTCACGAACCCAGGTGTGCCGAAGGCGTGTGATTTCAGCACCTCGTCCACGACCAGATGGTTGTGGTAGAGCTCGAAGCCGGTGAGCGTGGCGAGTTCCCGGGCCACGGTATATTTGCCGGCGGCAGCGGGACCGTGGAGAAAGACGAGGTGCATGACGGGTTGGCCGCAAAAAGGCGCAAAAAGCGCAAAAAGGGGAGATTGAAATGGAGGCGGGGTTAGCAGCCCCGCGGGTTATCAGGGGTGCTTCTGTGTAGGTTGCGCGCTTGCGCGCAACGTGGCGTGCAAGCACGCCACCTACAGCGGGACTGATGGTTCCCGCCTCCAAAACAAAACGCCGCCCGGAATGGGCGGCGTTCGTGGGAAACAGCGCGGCCGGCTTATTTGCCGAGGCTCTTGCGGAGATCATCAAGCTGGCCGGCGGAGCCGAGCAGCACGTTGCGACTGGCGATGAACTTCGCGTATTCCTCGATGAACACCTTGCCCGGCGGACGGAAGTCGAACTCCTTGGGATTGTCGCGGAAGAACTCGCGGTGGACACGGGTCCAGACCAAGCGGCCGTCGGTGTCGATGTTGACCTTGGTGACGCCGCGCTTGGCGGCGGGGAGATATTCATTCACGTCCACGCCCATCGAGCCGGCGATCGTGCCGCCGGCCTGGTTGATGCGGTCGACCTCCTCCTTGGGCACACTGGAGCTGCCGTGCATGACCAGCGGGAAGCCCGGGAGCCGGGCCTTGATCTTGTCGAGCACGTCGAAGTGCAGGGACTGCCGGCCCTTGAACTTGAAGGCGCCGTGCGAGGTGCCGATGGCGCAGGCGAGGGAGTCGCAGCCGGTCTGCTTCACGAAATCCTCGGCCTCGGCCGGGTCGGTGAGGCACGCATTGCCTTCCTCAACCTTGATGTCCTCCTCGACGCCGCCGAGCATGCCAAGCTCGGCCTCGACGGAGATGCCCCGGGCGTGCGCGGCATCGACGACGCGCTTGGTGATGGCGACGTTCTTCTCAAACGGGTCGTGCGAGGCGTCGATCATGACGGAGCTGAAGAAGCCCGACTTGATGCAGTCGTAGCAGGTCTCCTCGTCACCGTGGTCCAGATGCACCGCGAAAATGGCCTCGGGGAAAATCTCCGCGGCGGCGCGGATGATGGCCTCGAGCATGCGCTTGTCGGTGTATTTCCGGGCGCCCTTGGAAATCTGGATGATGAACGGGGCCTTGGATGAGATGGCGCCCTTGAAGAGGCCCATCGCCTGCTCGGCGTTGTTGATGTTGTAGGCGCCGACGGCGTATTTCCCGTAGGCGTGCTTGAAGAGCTGGGCGGTCGTGACAATCATGGCACCTGAAATACAATCCCGGGAAATTGGTGTCTCAAGCCTATTTCCCGGCTGTCCTGTGCCAAAAACAGTGCAGGAATTGTCCTGCCGGGGCGGCCATGTTTCCACCTATCGAGGTGGAAATTGTGACTCTCGCTGCCCCATGGGCGCCCGCTCCAGTCATCCCGGCGGGATTCGCCGCGCTGCGACTCACCTTATTTCCGCCTCAGCGAGGCGGGAATTCAAACTCGGCCTTATCCTGCTTTTGCGAGAGGATCAGATAAGCGCTGAACTTGTTGCCGCGCTTGGAGACGAAGTTGTCGATCAGGTCCGAGCGGCCGTCATCGACCAGTTTCAACACCTGTTCCACCGGGATCTCGACCTCGCAGAGTTTCTTGGCGAGTTTGAAGACCTGGCGGTTGTCCTGGTCCGGTTTGCGCACGTAGTAGGCATCGCCCAGCTCGACGAGTTGGCCGGCCGGATTCTTGCTTTCACCCAGCACCGTGGCCTTGGACAGGTCGGCGACGACGCGCGGTTTGCGGGCGATCGGTTTGCCGTCCTTGTCGAACTTGGGTTTGCGCGGCGGAAACTCCCAGGAGAACTTGCCGCCTTCGCGCTTAAGGTAGGCGTCGAACGGCCGGCCCTTCTTCGAGATGAAACCCTGGATGAGGTCGGTCTTGCCCTCGCCGACGAGTTTGATGGCCTGCTCGGGCGGAATCGGCTTCTGGCACATGATGCGCCCGACGCGGAAGGTCTGCTCCCAGGCGCCGGCGGCGTTGCGCTCGCGCACGACGAAGCTGCTGCCGTTCTCGCAGAGGTCGGCCCCGGTCTTAGGATCGGTCCACAAAGGCGTGAGCGTGCCGAGGTCCACCTTGTCGCCGAAATCAAAGGCGGTCTTCCACTTCTTCGTGGTCACGTCCTTTTTGGTTTCCTTGTCCTTCTTGGTCTCCTCGACCAGCTCGAGCTTGAGCATGGCGGAGAAACGGTTCCGGGTTTTGTTGGAGATGAAGCCGTCGAGCGGGCCAACGGCGCTCTTTTCCACCAGATCCTTGACCTCCGGTTCCTCCATGCGGCGGCCGCCGACGATCTTGTAGACCATGAGCTCGCCGTCCTGCGACTTGTAGCCGCGGAGGGTTTCCTTCATCGGTTTGCCGTCGGTCGGCGAGATGATGGCAGTGACGCGGGCGACCGAGTCGTCCTCCTCAAAGCCTTTCACGCGCTCCACGATGCCCTTCGTCTCCTTGACGATCTCGTCCATGAATTTCTTCCGCGAATACTTCCCGTGCTCCATTTCGCGGAGG
>LNEH01000092.1 GCA_001464505.1 Verrucomicrobia bacterium Ga0077533 | reverse complement strand
TGGTGTTGCACTTCCTCACCCACAGGCTCTGACGATGCCCCGGGACGGAATTCTTTCCAGCCAGTTCTCATTGGTGAGAACCACATACCTTCACGGATTAATCGGATGACTCATTTCCCTGATCAGCGTTCCTCCGCGTAATCCGCGGCTATTCCCTTCCCTAGTGAAATCCTACGACTTCATCTGCATCGGCGGCGGCAGCGCCGGTTTCAACGCCGCGCGGGTCGCAGCCGGCCTTGGGCGGAATGTTGCCGTCATCGACGGCGCGAAACAGCTTGGCGGCCTGTGCATCCTGCGCGGCTGCATGCCGTCGAAAACGCTTCTCTACACCGCCGAGGTGCTGCATCACGCAAGGCACGCCGATCGCTTCGGATTGAAGGTCACGGGCGCCCGCGCCGACATGAACGCGATCCACGCCCGCAAGAAGCGCATCATCGCCGGATTCGCCCGCTACCGCGTGGACGCACTGACCGGCGGCAAGTTCGACCTCTACCGCGCGAATGCCAAATTCATCGACCCGCACACGCTGCAGCTGGCGGACGGACGCAAGCTGCGCGGTAAACACTTCCTTATAGGCACCGGCTCCAAGATCAGTGTCCCGCCCATTCCCGGCCTGAAGGCAGCTAGGTGCTGGACGAGCGACGATGTGCTCGACCTCGACTTCATCCCGAAAAGCGTGCTCGTGCTCGGTGGCGGCATCGTCGCCTGCGAGCTGGCGCAATACCTCAGCCGCATCGGCAGCAAGGTCACGCTGGTGCAACGCAGCCCGAACATCCTGCGCGATCACTCCGGAGACGCCTCGCGCATCGTGCAGCAGGCCTTTACCGACGAAGGCATCGCGCTTTTCACCGATACCAAGCTCCAGTCCGTCGCCACCATTCGCGGTGGAGTTACCGTCAAATTCCTGCACAATGGCCAGCTTCTCACTCGCCGCGCCGCTCACCTGTTCAACGCGCTCGGCCGCGAGCCCGACACCGCCGGTCTTGGTCTCGCCGCCGCCGGGGTGAAGACGCGCCCCAACGGCCAGATTATCATCAACCGCTGGCAGCAGACCAGCGCGCCGCATATCTACGCCGCCGGCGACTGCTCCGGCCCTGAGGAGATCGTCCACATTGCCATTGAGCAGGGCATCCTCGCCGCGCGCCACGCCGCCAAGGTGAAGGGCCTGAAGCCCGTGAACTGGTCGCTCCTCCTCAACGTCGTCTTCACCGATCCGCAACTCGCCACTATCGGCCGGCTCGAGCGCGATCTTGACGAGCAGGGGGTGAAATACCTCGCCGCCACCCACCCCTTCAACGACCACGGCAAATCCATCCTCATGGAGGCGAACTACGGTTACGTTAAGATCATCGCCGAGCCGAAACGCGGCCGCATCCTCGGCGCGGAGATCGTGGGCAAGGACGCCGGCGAGCTTATCCACTGTTTCTCGGCGGCACTGGCGATGCGCGCTACCGTCCACGATATGCTCCGCGCCCCGTGGTATCACCCCACACTGGCCGAGATCATCACCTACCCGCTCGAGGAGATCGCGGAGCGGCTCGGCAGATAGCCGCTGGGGCGGATGCAGATCAACTATCTGGAAATCGTGGTGCTGAGCGTTTGCGCCCTCACCTTTTACCGCGCCGGGAAACAGGAGCGCGGCCCGGGTCTCCTCTGGGCCGCCCTGTCGGTGGCGGCCGCACTGTTGGCTCTGCGTTTCCTGAACTGGGGGATCATCGGAGTGTTCGTGGGGCAAGCCGCCCTGTTTGTCGGGATCACCATCTACCGGATGCGCCGGAAGGACTGATGGCTCATTTTCTCTTTGCGGGTCCGTCCGAATTAACCAGAGACTGATCCTATGTCTGATTACAACGCCCCCGTTTTCCTCACCGACCTGCTCAAAGCCAAGTCGCCCTCCGGCGCCGAGGCCCAGGCCCAGGCCGTCTATGACGCCCACGTGAAGCCGCACGCCGACGCCTACGCCAACGACGCCCTCGGCAACCGCCTCGCCTCGCTCAACCTCAAGGGCGGACCCACCCTCATGCTGGCGGGCCACATGGACGAGCTCGGGCTCATCGTTATCTTCGTCAGCAAGGAGGGCTTTCTCTACTTCGACACCATCGGCGGCCACGACCTGAGCATCATCTCCGGCCGCCGCGTCATCATCCAGACGGCCAAAGGCCCGGTCAGGGGCGTGACCGGCAAGCGCGCCGTCCATCTGATGGACGATGATGATCGCAAAAAAGTGCCGAAGAAGCATGAGATCTGGATCGACATCGGCGCCAAGACCAAGGCCGAGGCTCTCACCCGCATTGCCATCGGTGACGTGGCGACCTACGACCACGAATTTGAAATCATCACCGGCAGCATCGGCACGGCCCGCGCCTTCGACAACAAGGTCGGCGCCTACATCGTCGGCGAAACCCTCATCCGCCTCGCCGGAGAGAAAGGGAAGCTGGCCGCCAAGGTGGTCTCGGTCGCCACCACGCAGGAGGAGATCGGCACGCGCGGCGCGCAGACCTCGGCCTTCGCCGTGGACCCGCACGTCGCCCTGATTGTCGATGTCGGCCATGCGACCGACCATCCCGATTGCGACCAGCGCAAGTTCGGCGAGACCAAGCTCGGCGGCGGCCCCATCATCTGCCGCGGACCGAACATCAATCCCAAGGTCTTCGACCGCCTCGTCGCCTGTGCCAAGAAGGCCAAACTGCCCTTCCAGGTCGAGGCCGACCCGCGCCCCACCGGCACCGATGCCCGCGCCGTCCAGATGGCCCGTGGCGGTGTGGCCTGCGGCCTGGTGTCGATCCCGCTCCGCTACATGCACACGCCCAGCGAGGTCGTGGATCTTGAGGACGTGGAGAACTGCGTGAAACTGTTTGCGGCGTTCGCGAAGTCCGTCGGCAAGGGCGAGAGCTTCAACTGGTGATTTGGAGAGTCCGCGTCCCTGCGGACCATCGGGGTGGCGCGCGTTGACCTCGCCGCGCTTTTCGTAATCGCGCGTCCAAAAGCGCGCTGGGGTCAGCGCGCTCCACCTAAAGGCTCTGTAGTCTCGCGCTCCAACGCCAGAGGAGATAGAGGGCCGTAGGCATGACCACCGGCATCACGTGGCGCTCGTAAGCGAAACCGATGACATGGAAAGCAGAGTAGAGCGCCAGAAAGGCCAGATAGGTCAGCGCCACCATGGCCGCATCCGAGCGCCACGACTGCCGCCACAGGGTCTGCAGCGCCAAGCCGATGGCCGCCCACAGCATGACGCGGAACGCGACCATCCAGGGAATCTGCAGCAGATATTCGGGCCGGGCGTAGCGAGACTCGCCGCGCGTCGGCAGACCCGACGCCCGCACTTCACCGTAGAATATCCAGGCCTTGCGCACCGCCAGTTCCAGGAATTCGCCCGGGTGCGCGCGGATGAATGCGATGGCTTGCGTTTTGAAATACGTGTTGTGGTCCCACTCGTCCGCCAGCGGCCGGTCGGCGGTGACCTTGCCCTCGTAGTCGAGGAGATCGAGGCTGTAGGGCGGGTAGAGTCCAAGGGAGTGCTCGCTGTTGCCCTTGGAGAGATTCCACCCCTCCCATGAAGACCCGATGGTGAAACGGCCGGAGTTACGCTCATTGAAAGCCGCCAGCGCATACAGCCCCGTGAACACCAGCATGAGGAGCACAACGGCCTCCCGCCAATCCCGCCGCCGCAGGCCGACCAGCACCGGCGCCGCCAGGCACCAGTAGACCATCGAGCTTTTTAGGAACAGCAGCAGCACGAGCAGGCTGCCCACGGCCAGCACCCAGCCCAGGCGGGCCCGTCCGGTGGCATCGTCAAACCACAGCAGCGCGAATAGCAGTGCCAGCACCGTGATGTTGTAGCCCTCTTCGAGACCGACCTCGAAGACGTTCAGCGCCCAGCGCGGCATCGTGAGCACGACCCCCAGCAGCAGAAGCACGGCCCAGAGTGGCGCGCGGGCCGTGCGCAGCACCGTGGTGACGCCGGCCACCAGCAGGCCGCCAAAGAGCAGGCACTTGGCCAACGCTATCCACCGAAGGTCGTCTCCCAAGGCGTCTTTCAGCGCCATCAGGAAGAACGGAATGAAGGGCAGACGGTGCGCGCTGAAAGCCACGCCGGGGTAATGCACTCCCTCTGGCACGCGATACTCGCCGGTGTCCTCAATCGCCGAGATGAGCACGCCATAACCGAATCCCAGATCCCGGATTGACTGACCGCTCCGGTGCTGCCAGCGATCCATCGCCGCTGCGCCCAACAACACGTAGCCGAGCAGTGCGACCGTCAGCCAACGGCGCGTCGTGATCGACAGGTTGCAGGCCGGTGTGCAAACGAGGGTTTTAAGAGCAGCGGACACGGCGCGCAGCTTGCGCCGCAACCCAGCCGCTCACGAGCCTAAATCACCCGGCCCGGCGTCGCGCGACCTGATCAGGCCGCGTTCTTGTCGCTGGTAGCGCCGCGCCCGAGCTTACGAAGTTGCGGCTTCCTGCGGCCTTCGACCACCGACTGGTCGATGATCACCTCGACGATGTCGTCGCGTTGCGGCAGGTCATACATGACCTCCAGCATGATTTTCTCCAGGATGGCGCGGAGGGCCCGGGCGCCGGTCTTCAATTCGATGGCGCGCTTGGCGATGGCCAGAACGGCGTCGCGCGTGAACTTGAGTTGCACGCCGTCCATGGCGAAAAGCTTGGAATACTGCTTCACCATCGAGTTCTTGGTGCGGAGCAGGACCTTTTCCAGATCGGCGATCTTCAGCTCGTCGAGCACCGAGACGACCGGCAGACGGCCGATGAACTCGGGAATCATGCCGTAGCGGATCAGGTCCTCCGGGGCGACGCCGCGCATCATCTCATCGGCGGTGAGCTCGTGGTCCTTGGCATTGATGTGGAAACCGAGCGAACGCTGGCCCAGGCGCTTCTTGATGACCTCGTTGAGACCGACGAACGCGCCGCCGCAGACGAAGAGGATGTTCGAGGTGTTGACCTGGATGTATTCCTGGTTCGGGTGTTTGCGGCCGCCCTGCGGGGGAACATTGCACGTGGTGCCCTCGAGAATCTTGAGCAGCGCCTGCTGCACGCCTTCGCCCGAGACGTCGCGGGTGATGGAGACGTTCTCGGTGGTGCGACGGATCTTGTCGATCTCGTCGATGTAGATGATGCCGCACTCGGCTTTCTTCACATCGTAGTTCGCCGCCTGCAGCAGGCGGAGGACGACATTCTCCACGTCCTCGCCGACATAGCCGGCCTCGGTGAGCGTGGTGGCGTCGGAAATCGCGAAGGGCACGTCGAGGATGCGGGCGAGTGAGCGGGCCAGCAGGGTCTTGCCGGAACCGGTCGGACCGACGAGCAGGGGCATGGAGGCGGTCTCACGATTGTTGCCCGAGCCGGCGGCAAAATTCAGGCGCTTGTAGTGGTTGTAAACCGCGACCGAGAGAACTTTTTTGGCGTGATCCTGGCCGATGACGTGGTCGTCGAGAACTTTTTTAATTTCCGATGGCTTGACCAGACGGAAAGTCGGTCTGGCGCCCTCGGCCGTCGGAGCCTTCACCTCGCGATCTATGATCGTCTTGCAGACGTTGACGCAGGAGTCGCAGATGTAAACGCCCGGGCCCGCAATGATCTTGCGGACTTCCGCCTGCGACTTGCCGCAGAACGAACAGAGCGTCATGCGCGAGGATTTGGCCATGGGGGTATGGTCAGGATTTGCCGGTTATAGTCGAGGGATTTTCCCGTCCTAAACCCGCTGGTAACAAGGCCTCAGGCGGCGGCGGTCTGGGCGATCTTTTGCGCATCCCGGGTGGAGGCCACCACGTGGTCGACTATGCCATAGGTCTTGGCCTCCTCGGCGCTCAGGTAGTAGTCGCGGTCGGAATCGATCTCAATCTGCTCGGCCTGCTTGCCCGTGTGCTTGGCAATGGTCTCGTTGAGGGTCCGGCGCCAGCGGAGGATCTCCTTCGCCTGGATGGCGATGTCGGCCGCCTGCCCGCCCGCACCGCCCGAAGGCTGGTGGATCATCACGCGGCTGTTGGGCAGCGCGAAGCGTTTGCCCTTGGTGCCGGCGGCGAGGAGCACGGTGCTCATGCTGGCCGCCATGCCGATGCAGTAGGTGACCACGTCGCACTGCAGGAAATTCATCGTGTCGTAGATGGCCATACCGCCGGTGACGACGCCGCCGGGGGAATTGATGTAGAGATGAATGTCCTTTTTCGGGTCCTCCATCTGGAGGTAAAGGAGCTGCGCGATCACGAGGTTGGCCACCATGTCGTCAATCGGTGTGCCGATGAAGATGATGCGATCCTTGAGGAGACGGCTGTAGATGTCCATCGACCGCTCGCCGCGGCCGGTGTTTTCGAGGACGATGGGGACGTAGTAGCTCATGCTTTGATCGTGGCCGACTTGACGGTAGCCCGGGAGACGAGAAAATCAAGGGCCTTGTCGAAGAGCAGCTGTTGCTGGATGGCGCGGAGCTGCTCGCGGTCCTTGCCGAGATCCTTCGCCAGCTTGTCGGGCTTGGAGCCGGAGCGCATGGCCTCGCGCATGATCCAGTTGTTGAAATCCTTCTCCTCGACCTTGAGCTTCTCGGCGTCGGCGATCTTGGCGAGCAGCAGCTGGACCTTCACGCGGGAGATGGCGGCCTTGGTGGCGCTGTCGTAGAGCTCCTTTTTGTTCTGCTCGAACTGCTCCTGCGGGATGCCGCGGCGCATGTTCTCCTCGATGAACTGCCGCAGCACGCCGTCGCGCTCGGAGGCGATGAGGCTGTCGGGCACGGGAAAGTTGGCCTGGGCCACCAGCGCGTCGGTCACCTGGCGGCGTTGCGCGGCGCGGTTCTCGTATTCCTTGCGCATCTTCAGGTTGGTGCCCACCTGCGCCTTCAGGCCGGCGAGGTCGTCGGCCTGGTTCGCCTTGCAAAAGGCCTCGTCGAGCGGCGGCAGCACGCGCTCGCGGACTTCCTGCACCTCGATGGCGTAGGTGACGGTCTTGCCGGCCAGAGCCGGGACGGCGGCGAACTCCGCCGGGAAAGTGACGGTGGTGTCCTTCTTGTCGCCGGCCTTGAGGCCGGCGAGCTGTTTGGACATGCCGGGGAGCAGGCCTTCGTTGGTGCCCTCAACTTCCTCCCAAGTTTGCGGGGCGGCGGCGTAGATGCCCTTGTCACCGACCACCTCGCTCAGCGGCCTGCCGTCGAGCGTGCCGGCGTAGCCAAAGCGCACATAGTCGCCTTTGGCGGCGGCGCGCTCGGCCACCTTGAAATCCGCGCGTTCGGCGCGCAGTCCTTCGATCACGGTGTCGACCTCGGCGTCGGTCGGCACGGTGGGCCGGGTTTCGGTGACGATGCCATGGTAGTCCGGCAGCTTGATCTCCGGCCGCACGTCCACGGTAAGTTTGATGGCCGCGGAGAGGCCCGGTTCGATGGCGCCTTCCTCGACATCCACGAGCGAGAGCACCTCGAGCTTGGACTGGTCGAGGCCCTCGCGGTAGGCCTTGCCGATTACCTTCTGCTTGAATTCGTCTTTCAGCTCCTTGCCGAAACGCTTGGCGACCATGGCGGTGGGGGCCTTGCCGGGACGGAAACCGGGCAGGCTGACCTGCTTGGTGAAAGCACCGAGGGTGGCGTGGTATTCGCCGTCCACTTCACCCTTGTCGAGGGTGACGGTCAGCGTTTTGCGGGTCTCGTTGATGTCGGTGATTTGAACTTGCACGGCGGATTGTGTGGCGGATTTCAGTCGATGAACCGGCCAACGTAGGTCGCGAACCACTCCGGTCAAGGCCAGTTTCCAAAGCTCCAAGCACCAACACCCAACCGCCAGAGAGTCTCAAAACCGCCAAAAACCAATGGCCGGGAACTTGAGAATTTGATTATTCAATGGAGCTTGGATGTTGGTGCTTGGAGCTTGGCCCAGCCCCAGGCAATCTGCCGCAAGGATGGCCAACCTTGCCCAACTCATTGCCAGTCACGGCCGCTTGCTGGTTCTCGACGCCGCCAGCACCCGGGTGCAGGTCGGTTTGCTGCGCGCCGCCAGCCCGGCCGCCTGGCGCAGTGCCGACGACGAGGCCGGCACGGCCATCTTTGCCGGCGCCGCGGCGGTGTTGAAAGAAGCGAAACTCACGATCGCCGATATTGACGCATTGGTTTTTTGCCAAGGCCCGGGCTCGATGCTCGGCACGCGCACGGTCGCCATGGCCCTGCGCACCTGGCAGGTGCTCAAGCCGCGTCCGGCTTATGCCTACCAAAGCCTCGCCGTCGCCGCCCGCTTCGCCTGGACGCAAACACCGCGCGCTTTCGCCGTCATCGCCGACGCCCGCCGCGACACCTGGCATCAGCAAGCTGTTGGCACTGACGGCGGGCTGGCGCCATTGCAACGCGTCGCCGCGACCGGTTTGCCGGCCGGAGAACTGCTCACGCCGGAGCACTTTCGCGCTTGGGCGCAACCGCCCCGCCCCGCCACCCCATGCAGCTACGACCTCGCCAGGATTTTCCCGACGCTCGCTGCGGGCGATTATTTTCACGCCGCGACCGCGCCTGACGCCTTCCAACACGAGGCGCCCGCCTACAAGAAGTGGTCCGCCCAAGTGCATAGCGCCGCCTCCGCCCCCTTGCCGCGCCGCCAGTAATCAAGGGACCGCGTGAAACCACGACCCGCGGCGCTTGGCAGTCTCACCGGATTGCAGTGGGCGGTCCTCGGCTATTTGGGCGTGCTTGCCTCGGGCATTTGCTTCTTCCTTTGGAACATCGAAGCGGCGAAAGTCGCCGCAGCCATGCTTGCCGTGATGAACAACCTGAAGATCCCGCTGGCTGTCGCCAGCTCGCTGGCGTTCTTCGGCGAGTCGGCCGATCCCGCGCGCCTCCTCGGCGGCGGCGCGCTCATCGCGATCGCGCTTTGGATCGCCCGTGAAAGAAAGGCGGTGGCATGAGCAAGCTCCCGGTCAGAAAGAGCGAAATCTTCGGCTGGTGCTGCTTCGATTTCGCGAACTCGTCGTTCACGACCGTCATCACCACGGTCGTCTTTGCCCGCTACTTTGAGGGCGTGATCGCGAAAGAGACGTCGAATCCGGTTTTCCTGTGGGGGCTCGCCGGGGCGATTGCGAACCTGCTCGTGATCATCCTCGGGCCGTGGCTCGGGGCCCTCGCGGACCGGACCGGACGCAAGAAGCACTTCCTCGCGGGCACCGCGATCGGCTGCAGCGTCGCCACGGCGGCGCTCTGGTTCACCGGGGCCGGCACGGTCGCGCTCGCCCTCGTGCTGGTCATCTTTGCGAATCTCAACTTCTCCCTCGGCGAAAACTTCACGGCCAGTTTCCTGCCGGAGCTGTGCACGCCGGAGAACGTCGGCAAGGTTTCCGGCTACGGCTGGGCCTTCGGCTATTTTGGCGGGCTCGCCAGCCTCTTCCTGAGCCTGGCGCTCGTGAAGATCGACGTGCGGCTCGTGTTTCCCGCCGTCGGCGCATTCTTCATCCTCGCCGCGATCCCCACCTTCGTCCTTCTGCGCGAGCGGGCACCGCGCCGCGAAGCGCCGCCTCTCCTCGAGCTTTTCAGCGAGGGCTGGCGCGAAACGAGCCGATACCTTCGCGCATTGCCGCAAAGCGCGACGCTCTTCCGGTTCCTGCTCGCGTTCCTCGTCTACATGATGGGCGTCACCTGCGTCGTGCAGTTCGCCGGCATCTATGCCGGGCGCGAGTTCGGCTTCGACACCGCCGGCGTGATCAAGCTCTTCATCTACCTTCAGCTCAGCGCAGCGGCGGGTGCGTTCCTGTTCGGATTTTTCCAAGACCGGTTCGGCTCGGTTGCCACACTCGTTGTTTCGCTCGCCGGTTGGGTTGCGGTTGCCATCGGCGCCGCGATGGTCCGTTCGCAGGAGGGATTCCTCCTCGTGGCCCTGCTCGCCGGTGCCGTGATCGGATCGACGCAGGCCGCGAGCCGCGCTGTGATCTCGGTGCTGTCGCCGCCCGACGCACCCGCGGAGACCTTCGGCTACTGGGGTTTCTTCGGTAAACTTGCCGCGATCATCGGGCCGCCCATATTCGGTCTCATCGCCGACGGCTGGGGCATGCGCCTGGCCATTCTCCTCACCGGGGTTTACTTTGTCGCCGGGCTCGCCCTCGTGGCGACCATCCGTGTGCCGCGGCGCGCAGCCGCCGGGTAGCTCCCACAAGCCGGCGGCGTGTTTGTAACGTAATACGTTACAAACACCCCGGCGCGAACGATGGGGAGATCAGCCAGGACCCGCGGCGCGAGTGTCGAGGGGGGCTTTACCCGGTAGCCCGGCATCTCCGAGGACGGGTCAGGGGCGCTCTGCCCCATTCAGCCGTCGAGCGGGCCTGCCCCGAGCGTGTCGAGGGGAGACTCCGCACGCCCAGCCCCGGCCCCCTTGCCGCGCCGCCAGTAATCAAGGGACCGCGTGAAACCACGACCCGCGGCGCTCGTCATCTAGCCAATGACCATGGGCCAGCCGCCGACAGTCCTGACCGCCGCCGAAGCCTGGCAGACCCTGCCCGTCCACGAATGGAACGAGGCCGCCGCCCGCCATTTGCTTCAGCGCATCGGCTTCAGCGCCCAGCCCGCCGAGCTCGCCCGTGTTCTGAAGGACGGCCCGGTCCGGTCGGTCGAACGCTATTTCGCCAAAATGCCCGCGCTGCCCAAGCCCCGGATGATCACCAATCTCGAGAAGCACGGCCCCGAGCTTTTCCGCCGGATCAGTGCCGGCAGCGCGGAGGAAAAGCGCATGGCGCAGCAGGAGGCCCGTGAGCGTTCACGCGAGGCTCTGTTCGACCTGACCATCAAGTGGCTGACGCTCGCCAGCCGCCCGGAGTGCTCCCCGGCGGAAAAATGGCTGCTGTTTCTCTCCGATGTCTGGGTGGTCGGCGTCGACAAGGTCAAGAACAGCGCGCTGATCTACCAGCACCATGACATTCTGCGGCATTTCGCCCTGAGTGACGCCGTGAGCCTGGCCAAGGCGGTCTCCCGTTCGCCGGCCATGGTCGTCTACCTCGACCTGCAGCAGAGCAAGCCGGAGGCACCGAACGAGAATTTTGCCCGCGAACTTTTCGAACTCTTCACGCTGGGCGAAGGCAACTACACGGAGAACGACATCAAGCAGGCGGCCCGCGCCTTCACCGGCTACCGGCAGAGGCAGGGCGAATTCGCCTTTCTCCCGCGCCAGCACGACAGCGGCAGCAAGACCCTCTTCGGCCAGACCGGGCGATTCACGGGCGACGATGTCATAAGGCTCGTGTTCAAGCAGAAGGCCGCCGGCACCTTTCTGCCCAAGGAAATGGTCCGCTTCTACCTGAGCGAGGAGCCCCTGCCGGCGGCCTACACCGACGCCCTGGGCGCCTGGTGGGCCGGTGAAAAATACGATCTGCACAAGCTGGCCGTGAAATTCTTCAGCAGCCGCCTGTTTTTCTCCCCGGCCTGCCGCGGCGGTTACATCAAGAGCCCCCTGCATTTCTACCTCGGGTTGGTGCAAGACCTGGGACTGAGCGTCGCGCCCCTGCCGCGGCAGCTGATCGGCAACCTCCGCTCGATGGGGCAGATGCCATTCGATCCCCCAAATGTCCGCGGCTGGGTCGGCGGCCGCAGCTGGATCAACTCCGCCACGCTCGCCTCCCGCCGCCAGCTCATCCAAGCTCTCCTCTCTCCGCTCAATGAGGAGGCCCTCAACGGGGATGAGCAGATCGAGCTTGCCGCCGCCTACGCCGACGGCATCCGCAACTTCACCCTCGACCAGGCGCAGCTCACCCGATGGGCCAGGCTCGCGCCGGCCGAGCGCGCCCGTGAGCTGATCCAACGCCATGTGCCGGCCCTCGCCGGCACCGAGATCGAGCGGCAGGTCGTCACTTTCCTTGAACGCAGCGCCCAACACAGCAGGGCCGAGACGGCCACCCGGGCGGCCTTGGCCACCCTGCTCGAATCCCCGAGCTATCAACTCTGCTGAGCGCTCCCCAAACTGCGGCGTTCCCGAAGAAGCTCCAAATTCCACCCACCAAGCTCCAATGAAACTCTAATCTCCAAGCTCCGACTGAAACCAACCGGCTCCTCTTTCGTGTCTGGTCATTCTCTGGAGCTTGAATGTTGGTCCTTGGAGCTTCCCCACCGTCCCCTCTCCCCACTCGCCTCACTCCTCTCGCCTCTAGTCTTTCGCCGATGAACAACCCGCACCCGATCCTGCCCTCCACCCGCCGGGAATTCCTCCACTATGGCGTGAAGGGCGTCGGCCTGCTCGCCTTCAGCCGCTTTGCCCCGGGCTTTCTCGTCGAGTCCGCCTACGCCCAGGCGCCCGCCCCGGAGAAGGACCGCACCATCCTCGTCCTCGTGCAGCTCGCCGGCGGCAACGACGGCCTGAACACTGTGGTTCCCTTCGCCGACCCGCACTACCGCCGGCTCCGGCCCAACCTCGGCCTCGGTTCTGACCAGTTGCTCAGGATCAACGACACGCTCGCATTCCATGGCGCCTGCGCCGCGCTGCACGAGCTGCTCAAGGACGGGAAGCTCGGCATCGTGCAGAACGTCGGCTACCCGAACCCGAACCGCAGCCACTTTCGCTCGACGGAGATCTGGGAGACCGGCAGCGACAGCAACGAATTCCTGCCCACCGGCTGGCTCGGCCGTTACTTCGACAACGCCTGCAGCGGAACACCCCGGCGGGGCGACCCCTGCGGCGTCAACCTCGGCAACGAGATGCCGCAGTCCTTCCTCAGCGAGCAGCAGCACCCGACCTTCAGCCTGCCCGCCGGGCGCAACCGCCGGCAGCAGTCCGAGAACCTCGCCCTGCTCGAACAGCTGGTGCAAACGCCCGCCGGCCACCCCGACCACGACAACGCCGGTTACCTGCGCCACACGATGATGGACGCGCTCGTCACCGAAAAGAAATTCCAGAAGGTGCTGGCCAATTACCAGACCAAGGCCGCCTACCCCGGCACGCCGTTCGCCGGCTCGCTGCGCAACGTCGCCGCCCTCATCGCCGCCGGCACCGCCACCCGGGTCTACTACGTCTCGCTTGGCGGTTTCGACACGCACAACAACCAGGCCAATGCGCACGCCAACCTGCTCAGGCAGCTCTCCGAAGGCCTCGCCGCCTTCCAGTCGGACCTCGAGGCCAAGCGGCTTGATGGGCAGGTGCTGACGATGACCTTCTCCGAATTCGGCCGGCGCCCGAGCGAGAACGAAAGCCGCGGCACCGACCACGGCACCGCCGCCCCGCTCTTCGTGCTCGGTTCGCGTGTCAAGCCCGGCCTGCACGGCACGGCCCCCAGCCTCGACGTGGCTCGCAACCAGGACCTGCAATACTCGACCGATTTCCGCGCGGTCTACTCGACGGTGCTCGACCAGTGGCTCGGCTGCAAATCCAGCGCCATCCTCGGCCAGGATTACCGGCCCCTGGGATTCATCTGAACCTGCCGGTCCGCACCGTGGCGCGGCAATGCGCCACCGGCGCAGCTTCTCCCGCCCCGTGAAACTAGGGGCGGCCAGCCGGTGGTTTGCCGATGCCGGAGGCCTTGAAGCCGATCTTCCGCAGCGCGGCGAGGTCCACGATGTTGCGACCGTCAAACAGGCAGGCGGGTTTGGGCATGCCGGCGAATATTTTCGCGTAGTCGAGCGTCTTGAATTCGTCCCACTCGGTCACGATGGTGATGGCGTGCGCCCCGGCACAGGCTTCGTAGGCGTCCTTGGCGACGGTCAGGCGTGGGTTCTCCACGCCCTGGCCGAGCGTGTCGGCCCTGATCTCCTCAGCCGGAACCTTGGGGTCGTAGACGCTCACCAGGGCGCGCTCGTTGAGCAGATCGCGGCAGACACTGATGGCGGCGGACTCGCGCGTGTCGTTGGTGTCCTTCTTGAAGGCGAAGCCGAGCACGGCGATTTTCTTGTCGGCGACGGTGTTGAAGAGCTCGCGCCCGATGTGCGCGACGAACCGGTGCTTCTGCCAGTCATTGATGCTCACGACGCTCGTCCAGTAAGCGGCCACCTGGGGCAGGCCGAAACTTTCGCACAGGTAGGCGAGGTTCAGGATGTCCTTCTGGAAGCAGGAACCGCCGAAGCCGACCGAAGCCTTGAGGAATTTCGGGCCGATGCGGCTGTCCATGCCGATGGCATTGGCCACCTCGTCCACATCGGCGCCCGTCGCCTCGCAGAGGGCGGAGATGGAGTTGATCGACGAGATGCGCTGCGCGAGGAAGGCGTTGGCCACGAGCTTGGAGAGCTCGGACGACCACAGGTTCGTGGTGATGATGTTCGCGCGCGGCACCCAGCGCGCATAGACCCCCACCAGGGTTTCGACGGCCTTGTCCCCCTCGGGCGTGCGCTCGCCGCCGATGAGCACGCGGTCGGGGTTCTGCAGATCCTTGACCGCCGTGCCTTCGGCAAGGAACTCGGGGTTGGACAGCACCGCGAACTTCAGGCCCTTGGTGTTCGAGGCGAGGATGGTCTTGATGGTGTCGGCGGTCTTCACCGGGATCGTCGATTTCTCGACAATGATCTTCCCGCGGTCGGCGTGCTCGGCGATGGTGCGGGCGACGGATTCGATGAAGGTCAGGTCGGCGGCCCGGCCCTTGCCCACGCCATAGGTTTTGGTCGGCGTGTTGACCGCCACGAAGATGATGTCGGCCTGCTTGATCCCGCCGGCGACATCGGTGGAGAAATGCAGATTGCGGCCGCGCGCCTGCTTGACCACGTCATCCAGCCCGGGCTCGTAGATGGGCAGCGTGCCGCTGTTCCAGGCGGCGATGCGCGCGGCGTTCATGTCCACCACCGTCACGGTGATATCAGGACACTTCAGGGCGATCATGGCCATGGTCGGCCCGCCCACGTAACCGGCGCCAATGCAGCAGATTTTCATAATGAAAGTGCTGCGATATGTGCCCAGCCTGGCAGATGCCGGCAACCCTCAAATCAAGGTGGAGCGCGGCTTTCCGCCGTCGTCAAGGCTATGGCGGACAGTCCGGACGCGCTTCTGTAGCGTCGGTCTATGACCGACGACGAAGACTGCACCGCTGTTCCCGGCGGTCACAGACCGCCGCTACAGTCTGACCGCTCAGGCCGGACTCGGTGCGGGGGCACCGCCGGGGGCGTCGGGCGATGACTGCACCGGGGCTTTGCCAAGCTCAGAAGCCTGCCGGGGCGGCTGCTTGACCATGACAACGGGTGACGTGATCTCGCCGTCCTTGAGGATCTCCAACACATGCCGGCCCTCGATGGTCTCGTGTTCCAGCAGCGCCGCGCCGACCTTGTCGAGCGCACTGCGATGCTCGCCAATAATCTGCTCGGCGCGCAGATACTGGGTGTTGATGAGTTCGGAGATGGCCTGGTCGATCTGCCGCGCCGTGTCCTCGCTGAGATGCTGCGAGCGCGTGATGTCGCGCCCGAGGAAGACGGTGTCCTGGTTGTCGCCGAGGGCGATGGGCCCGAGGTCGCTCATGCCGTAGTCGCACACCATCGCGCGGGCCGTGGCGGTGGCCTGCTTGATGTCGCTGGCGGCGCCGTTGCTGATGTCGTTCGTCACGAGCTTCTCGCCGATGCGGCCGGCCATGGCGACCGCGATGCGGTCGAGCAGCTTTTTCTTGGAGCTGGAAAGAATGTCCTTGGTCGGCAGGTAGGTGACGCTGCCGAGGCTCTGGCCGCGGGGGATGATCGTGGCCTTGTGCACCGGCATGGTGCCGTCATCGAGCACGGCCTGCACGATGGCGTGACCGGCCTCGTGCCAGGCGAGCGCTTTTTTCTCGTTGTCGTCCATGACGCGGCGGCGCTCGCGACCCCACAGCACCTTGTCGCGCGCGTCGTCGATGTCGGTCATCTCGACCTTCTTCTTGTTGCGGCGGGCGGCGAGCAGGGCCGCCTCGTTGAGCAGGTTGGCCAGTTCGGCGCCGGAGAGGCCCGGCGTGCCACGGGCGATGATGGCGAGGTTCACGTCCTCGGAGAGGGTGATTTTGCGGGCGTGGACGCGGAGGATCTGCTCGCGGCCGATGATGTCGGGCAGGTCGATGTAGACCTGGCGGTCGAAACGGCCGGGCCGCAGGAGCGCGCTGTCGAGCACATCGGGCCGGTTGGTCGCGGCGATGATGATGACGCCTTCCTGGGTGTCGAAGCCGTCCATCTCGACGAGCAGCGAGTTGAGCGTCTGTTCACGCTCGTCGTTGCCGCCGCCAAGACCCGCGCCGCGTTGCCGGCCGACCGCGTCGATTTCGTCGATAAAGATGAGGCAGGGGGCGTTCTTGCGGCCCTGCTCGAACATGTCGCGCACCCGGCTGGCGCCGACGCCGACGAACATTTCCACGAAGTCCGAGCCGCTGATGGAGAAGAACGGCACGTCCGCCTCGCCGGCGATGGCCTTGGCGAGGAGCGTCTTGCCGGTGCCCGGGGGGCCGACCATCAAAATGCCCTTGGGGATGCGGCCGCCGATCTTCTGGAACTTCTTCGGATCGCGCAGGAACTCGACCACCTCGCTGACCTCCTCCTTGGCCTCGTCGCAACCCGCCACGTCGGCGAAAGTCGCGCGGTCCTTGTCGCGCGTGAGCATCTTGGCGCGGCTCTTGCCGAAGCTGAGCGCGCCCTTGCCGGCCTGGCGCAGCTGGCGGACGAAAAGGAAATAGAGCAGGCCGATGACGATGATGAACGGCAGCACGTTGAGCAGCAGTTGCGTCATGGCGGTCGTCGCGGGCTTGTCAACGAAGGCCTTGGACTTTTGCAGCACCTCGAAATTGCTTTCCGTCAGGCGCCCCTCGGCGACGAACGCCTTGGTCGCGCCGGTCTCGTTCTTGAGGATGGCTTCCTTGGTCTCGCCTGTGATTGACGACCAGTCACGGCCGCCCGTGCTGTCCTGGCGGATGAAGCCGCTCGCGATCTGGCCCTGCTCGGCCAGCTCGAGGACCTGCTGGATCTTGAGGGTGGCCGGCTGCGGGGCCTTGCCCGGGTTCAGCAGGAAAAGCGCGATGATGGCCGCGATGATGGCGACCCAGATCAGGCCGGTCTTGAGCGGAAAGCCGTCGGGCGGGAGGCTCTTGAGGGGACTGCGCTTCTTGTTGTGGTCGTTGTCGGGCATGGGCAATGAGAGTGGTCGGGCAAGCTGTAGGTTCCCCCGGGATAAGTCAAATGAACGACTGGTGGAATTTTAGCCCAAAAGCGGAACCGCTCACGCGCCCCGGAACTTCAATTGCCCGCGCCGCACGACGGCAAAACCGTTGGCCCCAAGGCTGAAACGCGTGTCGCGCCCGCGCTCCACCGCCGCGAGCAATTGGTTGAATCCCTGCCGCGACAGGTCGGTCTCGGGCCGCACGGCGAGGAGCCAGCGGTGCAGAATCCGCCGTGTGACGGCCCGCGGCAGCCCGGCAAGCGCGGCCACATCCAATGTGCGGCGTCGGCGCAGGGGCGCAGTCTTGCTGCGCCCAGATACAGGGACGCAGCAAGACTGCGCCCCCACGGCACCGGCCCGGTCCGGCCGAAGAATGGCATCAGCCCACAGCTCGAGCGCGACATCGTCCTCTTCCAGCAGCTCGCGCGACAGGGCCGCTCCCGCCAGAGCGTCCCGGCCCGCCGCCTTGATCCACGCCGGCAGCACCTGTGCCCGGACCCGGTTGCGAAAATGATCGCTGCCCGCGTTCGACGCGTCTTCGCGCCATCGGACGCCCGCTTGCTTCAGCGCGGCGACCAGCTGGGACTTCTTCATCGGCAGCAATGGCCGCAAATGCACGCGCCCGTCGCCCATCATCTGCACCGGCCGCGGCGCGGCCAGGCCGCCCGTCCCGCTGCCGCGTGCCAGCCGCATCAGCATCGTCTCGGCGATATCGTCCTGCTGGTGCGCGAGCCACAGCGCCTTGGTGTGCAGCCGCTTCATCTCCTTGGCAAAGAAACCGTGCCGGGCAAAGCGGGATTCTGCTTCGCTGACTGTAGGTCGGGCTTTACGCCCGACAGTCGGGCGTAAAGCCCGACCTACACGGTTCCATCGTCCCACCCGCAATGACACACCAAGAGCGGTGCAGGCGCTCCGGCAGAATCTCTCGTCAGCGTCCGCCGCGCGGCCCCGCAGCCGGTGGTTGAAATGCCATGCGACCAGCTTGCGCTGAGGAAAATGCGCCCGCAGCAGCAGCAGCAGGGCCAGCGAATCCGCCCCGCCGGAAAAGGCGACGCCCCAGACCTCCGCCTTGCGCCTCTGCCCCGCCCACGCGAGCACCGCCGGATGCAGCCGGACGATGGGCAGCAATTCCCCCACCCGCGTGGCTTTGGCGCTCCAGTCCCATCGGGATTTTCTCCTGCGTGTCATTCTGAGCGAAGCGAAGAATCCAGGCTGATGTCGCCACGGCCATCCTGCTGGATCCTTCGCGTTGCTCAGGATGACAGGTGCCGCGACGGTTAGTTGAAATTCAGATACTCTTTGCCGAAATACGGCACGAGGGCGGAGGGGATTTTCACGCGCCCGTCGGCCTGCAGGTTGTTTTCCAACAAGGCCGCCAGCACGCGGGGCACGGCGAGGCCCGAGCCGTTCAAGGTGTGCACCAGCTCCGGCTTGCCCGATTCCTTGTTGCGGAAACGGATTTGCGCACGCCGGGCTTGGAAGGACTCGAAGTTCGAGCAGCTCGACACCTCGAGCCAGCGCTTCTGGCCGGCGGCCCAGACTTCCAAGTCGTATTTTTTGGACTGCGCAAAGCCGAGGTCGCCGCCGCACATCAGCAGCACGCGGTAGGGCAGCTCGAGCTTCCGCAGCAGCCGTTCGGCGTCGGCGCGGAGTTTTTCCAACTCGTCGTAGCTGGCGGACGGATGCACCCATTTGAGCAGCTCGACCTTGTCGAATTGATGCACGCGGTTCAGCCCGCGGACATCCTTGCCATAGCTGCCGGCCTCGCGGCGGAAGCAGGGCGTGTAGGCGCAACGGCAAACCGGCAACGCGTCCTCCTCAAGGATTTCGTCGCGGAAGAAATTCGTCAGCGGCACCTCGGCGGTCGGCACGGCGTAGAGCTGGTCCGCGGTCACATACATCTGGCCTTCCTTGTCGGGAAGCTGGCCGGTGGCGGTGGCGCTGGCGGCGTTGACGAAGATCGGCGGGCTGACCTCGGTGTAGCCGGCCTTCACATTCTCATCCAAAAAGAACTGCAACAGCGCGCGCACCAGCCTGGCCCCCTCGCCGATGAGGAACGGAAAGCCCGCGCCCGTGACCTTGGCGCCGCGCGCAAAATCGATCAGGTTGCTGAAGCCGCCGATCTCCCAATGCGGGATGGCGTGCGGCGAGGCCGCGTCGGTTGCGCCATGGGTCGCATGCACGACATTCTGCTCCGGCGTCTTGCCGTCCGGCACGGTGGCATGAGGAATGTTGGGCAGCGACAGCAGGGCGGCGTGCCATTTTTCTTCGAGCGTCTTGAGCGCCTCCTCGGCGGTCTTGGCCTGCGCCGAGACACCCTTCATTTCCATCACTTTGGCCAGAAATTCCGGCGAACCCTTCTGGAGCGCCACCATCCCGTTGTTCGCCGCTTTTTGTCTGGCCCGCAGCGCCTCGACTTCGCCCAGCTGCGCGCGCCAGGCAGTGTCGAGCGCCAGCACGGCGGTGAGGTCGACCGCGAGGTGCTTCTTGGCGATGGCCGCGCGCACGGTCTCGGGCGCTTCACGAAGGAGTTTGGGATCGAGCATGGAAAACCACTGTCTGACGCCTTCGCCCGACGGAATAAACAACATGAGCGCCGTTTATCAATCATCGGCGGTCATAGACCGCCGCTACAGGCAACCATCAGGGCACCGGCACCGTTGCGGTCCGCGCCTGCGCCTTGTGCAGCGACGCCTCGATGCGATGGAAGAGATAATGCACTTCCTTGGCCGAGAGCAGGCGCAGGTCGCCGAGCGGCGCCTGGATGGCGTAGTTGGTCGGACTCTTGAGCGGATAAGGCCCGAATTGCCGCGGGTCGGTCGGCCCGAAGAGCCCGATGGTCTTGAGGCCCATCGCCGCCGACAGGTGCATCGGGCCGCTGTCGTTCGAGATGATCCAGTCCGCCTTGGTCAGCAGCGCGGGCAGCGAGGTCAGGCTGGTGTTGCCGGTGAGGTTGAGAAACGTGCCGTCGGGGAACGACTCCTTGCACGGCAGGTAATTATTGCCCGCCCACACGACCTTGCGTCCGTCTTCGCGGATCAACTGGGCCGTGAGCTGGGCGAAGCCGCTCCAGCGTTTGTTGCTCTGGCCGCTGTCGGGGAAAATGAGCACGGGCCGCAGGCCCTTGCGCGGCTCCATGAAACCCAGGTTGAGCCGCTCAAGCTCGCGGAAACGCAGCGGCCCGGCCAACCGCGGCTCGGCCCCGACCGCGCCGCAAAACTGCAGCAGGATGTCCAGCACATGGCTCGAACTGCCGCCGGCGGGCAGCGGGATTTTTTCGCTGTAGAACAGACCAGCCCCTTCGCGCGCGTCACTGCGGCCGGCCTTGCGCTTGCCCCGGGCCCACTTGGTCATCAGCCCGGTGCGGAGCAGGCCCTGGAAGTCGAGCACGAGGTCGAACTCCTTTTCCGCACCTCGCGCATCATCCGCAAAAACCCGCGCGCCCCATCATGGCGCCGGAACACGTAAACCTGGTCCACCGTCGCGCAGGCCCGCACCAAGGGCGAGAAAATGTCGCGCACGATCCAGGAGATGCGCCACTCGGGCCGCTGCGCCTTGATGGACGCGGCCACCTGCAACCCGTGCACAATGTCACGGAGCGCGGAGGGCTTGATGATGAGCATCTCGGGCATGGCGGCGGAAATGATTGACCCCGGGTCAGGCGGGTCGTTCCCAAACTTATCGGCAGCCCGATAAACGCAAACGCGAACCGGCCCACGGCGCGATTTTGGCCGGATTTACCGGGCTTTGATTATCGCCCTGTCGCCAACCCCGCCCCTTGGGTTTGCTCCGCTGAGTCCACGCCCGGTTTGCCCGGTCCCGCAGCGGCGGAAAAGTCGCGGCCCTC
>LNEH01000091.1 GCA_001464505.1 Verrucomicrobia bacterium Ga0077533 | reverse complement strand
ACAGGCCGGGCCCGCAGCTCCTGCAGCGCCGCCAGGACCGCCGCCGGTTCCAACCGGTCGAGCCGGCCCTCCGGCGCTTCCACCACCCGGTGTTTCGGATCTTCCAGCGGGAACGGCCCGAAACGGCGCGGTGCGGTGGGCCCGAAGATCGCCAGCACCCGGTTGCCCGATGCCGCCGACAGGTGCATCGGCCCGCTGTCATTGCCGATGAAGGTCGCCGGTCGCCGCACCAGGGCGACCATCTCGTCCATCGGACAGCCGGTGAGATTGAGGAAACGGCCGGTCGGCACCGTGATCCCGGGCTTCGTGACGGCGCCGGCGCACCAGACCACCCGGCATTCCGGGATCGCCTGGAAGATGAGTGCCGTCAGCTCGTTGAAGCGCGGCCACTCTTTTTCCGCGCCCCGGCTGTCCGTAAAGATCACAAACGTGTTGCGCGGGTCGCCCGCAAAAAAAGGCCGCCACTTGTAGGCCGTCTCGGTTTTCAACTTCAGCGGATGCTCCAACCGCGGGGTCACGCCCGCTGAGGGCAAAAAAGCCTGCAATATCTCCAAAGCGTGGTGCGGCCCGGGATTCGTCGGCGTGCCCACGAGCCGGTTGTAGAACAGGCCGGCTCCCTCCCGGGCGTCAACCCGGCCCCATTTCAACGGCGCCCGGGCGGCGGCGGTCATCAGGCCGGAGCGCAACAATCCCTGCATGTCCCACACGGCGTCAAACTGCCGTCCCCGCAGCTGCCGCAACAGTTGCCCGAAGGCCCACCAGCCGCCGCGCCGCCGGAAGATGATCACCTCCTGCACGAAGGGCGCGGCCTGCACCAGCCCGGCGAACCGCTCCCGCACCACCCAGCTGATCCGGCAGTCCGGTCTCGCCCGCGCGAAGGTCTGCACCACCTGCAAGGCATGCACGATGTCACCGAGGGAGGAAGGCTTGATGACGAGGAGACTTTGCATCGCGCTGCATCCGCAGGCTTGTGTCCGGGCCTGTTTTGTCCAACTCAATTTGCCGCAGACCATGAAATTCGACGCCTCGGAAATCGCCGACAGACAGACCGAACTCACCGCCCGCTGGCACCAAACTCCTCCCGCCGCCGCTGGAGACGGTTTCCTTCGGCTGCTGGAGGAAAACCACCTCC
>LNEH01000090.1 GCA_001464505.1 Verrucomicrobia bacterium Ga0077533 | reverse complement strand
CGCGGCTGGCGGTGAGGTTATTCGCTGCGGAGAGCATCGATGGGATTCACTTTGGTGGCTCGCTGCGCGGGGATGAGGGCCGCGACGAGGGAGACCACGATCAGCAGCGCGGCGACGGCGCCGTAGGTGAGCGGGTCGGTCGGGCTGGTGTTGAAGAAGACAGGCTGGAGCTGGGTCCGACCTAGCGTGCCGAGCAGGACCGCAATACCCAGGCCACCGGCGAGACCGAGGCCAATCTGCCAGGCGCCTTGCCGGAGGACTAGGCCGAGGATGCTTGAACTGTCCGCGCCGAGCGCCATGCGCACGCCAAATTCCTGGGTGCGCTGGTTGACGGAGAAGGACATGACGCCGTAGAGCCCGACCGAAGCGAGGATGACCGCGACGACGCCAAAGATACCAACCATGATGGTGATGATGCGATTTTGGGCGATGAAGCTGTTCTGTCCTTCGGCGGGCGTCTCGATGAAGTAGAGTGGCAGATTGCCGTCCACCTTGGCGGCCTCGCGGCGGAGGGCGTCAGTGAGCGCGGCGGCCCGCTGCCCGCCGCGCGGCCGGACAATCACGGTGGCAAACTGGCTGACGGCGGGTTGGTTGGGAGTGGGCCCGGTGAGGACGGAGGCAAAGGGCAGATAAAACCCCGTGTCGTCGACGTTCGGGTTGTTGAACGGCCCGGCCATCCGCAGATCCGAGGAAACCCCGACGATGGTGCGCCAGGGACCGAAGAGGACGCCGTTGTTGGCCACGGTGCGGAAGCGGCGGCCGATGGCGCTTTCGCCGGGGAAGTGCTTCTTGGCAAAGGCGGCGTTGACGATGGCGATGGGTTGCTTCTGGTCCGAGTCGTCCGTGTTGAAGTCGCGACCTTCGAGAATGCGGACACCGAGGGATTCGTAGTAGCCCTCGCTGATCTGCTCGAGGTTGGTGTTGGGGCGGTCCTTGTTGTCCTTGTAGGTGCGGCCCTCGATCTCGATGGGCAGGGCACCGGGTCCGTTGAAGACAAAGGTCATGCGGAACCGGCTGGTCAGTGAGGCGGCCTCAAACTGGGGGTTGGAGCGCAACTGGACGAGCAGGCGCTGGTAGAAATTGAGCCGGTCCTGTTGGGTGGGATAGGCGCCATCCATCAGACCCATGCGGGCGATGAGGACGCCCTGGTTGTCGTAGCCGTAATTCAGCTCCTGCTGGGCCCGCATGGACTGGGCAAACAGGAGCGAGGCCACAAGGATGACACTGGTCAGGACAATCTGCGTGATGACGAGGCCGCGCGTGATGAAGTTGACGGCGCGGCTGGTGTTGCCCCGGCCACTCTCCTTGAGCGCATCGGCGGCATTGGTCCGGGAAGACATCCAGGCCGGCACAAGACCGGAGACGATGGCGGCGGCCATGGACGCCGCCACGGTGAACGCAAGCACGCTGACATCGAGGTCGAAGGTGATCCAGGCGGGCGGCGGGAAGGGAAGGTTGCGGGTGACCGCGGTCAGGAAATCGATCGCCCAGTAGGAGCCGGCCACCCCGATGACGGCGCCGAGGGTCGCCAGGATGATGCTTTCCGTGAGCATCTGGCGGATGAGACGGCCGCGGCCGGCGCCCAACGCGGAGCGGATGGAGAGCTCCTTGGTCCGCAGGGTGGCACGGGCGAACTGCATGTTCATCACGTTGAGGCAGGCAATGAGCAGCACCAGGACGCAGATGGATAGCATCCCCAGCATGAGGTTTTTCAGGAAATTAGGCGTGAAGGTCTGCCGCAGTGGCTGGACCTGGCCGGTGTTGAACTGCCTGTTGGTGTCGGGATAAGCGGCGGCGAAATGCTTGGCGATGGCGTCGATCTCGAGGGTGGCCTGGTCAAGCGACACGTCCGCGCGCAGCAAGCCGATGACCGTTCCATTCTGGCCGCGGGGGTTGTTGCGCGGGACCATGGGGAACTCGTTGTGCAGCGGAATCCACACCTCCTCGTTGGTGGGAAAGCTGAATCCCTTGGGCATGACCCCGACGATGGTGGCGGGCTTGCCGTTCACGCGGACCCCGGTGCCGACGATGCCGGCGGCTCCGGCGAACTCCCGCTGCCAGAGATTGTAGCCGATGAGAGCCACCTTCTCCGCACCGGGCCGGTTGTCCTCAGCGGTGAAGTCGCGGCCGAGCAGGGGAACCACCCCGAGGATGCGCAGCCAGTGCTCCGTGATATAGGCGCCCGTGAAACGCTTGGGAATGGTGCCAATGGTGAGGTTAACCGTGGCACTGTTGACCTGGGCGGCGAGGTATTCGAAGGACTTCTGCACCGGCACAAGTTCCTGGTAATCCATCGCGGAGAGCTGACCGTTCGTGCCGAAGGCGGTGGTCGCAGTAGGATCGATGAAGTTTAAGCTCATCAGCCGCGCGGCATTCGGGAA
>LNEH01000089.1 GCA_001464505.1 Verrucomicrobia bacterium Ga0077533 | reverse complement strand
GTCGCTGCTGCGGAAGCCGCTGCCGCTGGGGTTGGTCGCGGGCTGGGAGGTGGAGTGCAATGCCACCGGCGTGCCCTTTGCCTGGACGCCGCTCACCGCAGCGGAACTCGGCGGGCAGCGGGCCGGCACGGCGCGGATTGTGTCGGTCGATGCCACGCTGCTCCGGGCCACACGCTGCAAGTCGCTCGCGAAATCCGTGCGCGGCGGCGGCTACACGCCCGGCCCGGATTTGAACATGATGCTGCAGCTGGTGTTCGGGCTGCGGTGATAACCCACTCCCTTCCTCGCGAAGGGCGACTCGGTTGATGTCAACTAATAGTTGACATCAGCGCCTTGGTAGGAACGAGAACGGCGAAGATGCTCCACGGGCGCACCGGTCTTGTCGGCCAGCCCGTCAGCTCTGCGGTTTCAGTTGCCGGAGCAGTTTTTGGAATTCGGGGTCGTCCTTGAGCATTTCGAGGTCGGGATCCTGCTCCATCCAGTCGAGGTCGTCGTAGCCGAGCGACAGGGCCTGGCGGAGCGAGCGCAGCGCGTCGGGCCGCTTTTTGCAGAGCGCGAGGCTGCAGGCGAGATTGTAGTGGGCGGTGGCGTTGTCGGGCTCGAGGCGCACGAGCTTGCGGTCCATCTTCAGGCCGTCGGCGATGCGGCCGACCTTGGTGTAGAGACCGCCGAGCAGGCCGACCACGTCCACGTAATCGGGGCAGCGGCGGTGGATCGCCTCGAAAAACTCGATTTCAAACTGGGGATCGGGCCTGGGCCGGGTGGACATGGTTACGATTTGCGGCGGTTCGGGCAGCGGCCGGACGAGCGGTAGGCGATGCACTGGGCACTGACCTGGAGACGCTGCGAGACAGGCTTCAGGCCGAGCTTGAGCGAGACGGTGCTGCCATACCATTCCATGAACGGGGCGCTGATCTCGAAAATCCTGTCGCAGTCCTCGCAGACGACCTGGGCGACCTGCGTGTTGCCGGTGCCGGCGGGCAGGTAGAATTTTTCGCCGGAGCCGATGTCCACTTCGCGCAGAATGTGGCTGCCGGTCATCAGGGGCAGGGTGCGGTAAACGGTGGCGCGCGACACGGAGTCGTCGATCTTCCGGGCGCACTCCAGCAGCACGTCCGCCGTGAAGTGCTCCTTTTGCGCGAAGGCGGCTTTGAAGATGGCCAGCCGCTGCTCGGTCACGCGCAGACCCCGCCCGGCGAGGTAGGCTTGAAATTTTTCGCGGGCGTCGTCGATACTCACGGCGGAAATGTCGGCGCGAGCGGGTTCACCTGTCAAAAGCAATCTGGGCGCTTCCTTGCTGGAAAAAGCAAAGCAACAGGCAGTTTGCCCACGGATTGCACCGATAAACACGGATAAGGAATCGACCTCTATCCGTGACCATCTGTGTCATCTGTGGTTAAAAATGTCAGGGTCGGAAACACGTTGCCACGCTGCGCAGCCCGCGCTCACTAGGCACCATGATCGTGGGTGTCCAGCCGCTGGCGGGTTTCGACAAGCTCCTGCACTACACCGTGCCGGAGACGCTGCGGGCCGGCGTGCGCGTGGGCTCGCTGGTGCGGGTGCCCATCATGAACCGCTCCCACCTCGCCTTGGTGCTGGAAACCGACACCGTGCCCGATGTGCCGCCGGCCCGTTTGCGGGCATTGAGCGGCGTGCTGCACGAGTTCCCGGCGCTGACGTCCGACCTGCTCGAGCTGGCCCGCTGGATGCACAACTACTACGCCGCGCGCATGGAAAGTGTGCTGGAGGCCATGATCCCGGCGGCGGTGCGCGACGGCTCGCGGATCAAGTCGGAGAAGTATCTCGCGGTGAAACGGGTGCTGGCGCCCGACGAGCACGCGGCACTCGCGAAGAAGGCGCCGAAGCAGGCGAAGCTCTATGATTTCCTGCAACAGCAGTTCCGGCCGCAGAAAAAAGCCCTCGTGCTCGCCCGGATCAAAGCCACGGCGGCGGTCGCCCATGCCCTCATCAAGCACGGCCTGATTGTGGAGGAGGTGCGCCACGTCGAGCGCGTGGCCTACGCCGACAACTGGACCGGCGGCGAGGTAGTCACCGGCCGGCCGCCGCCGCTCAACGACGAGCAGGCGGCGGTGGTTCAGTCGGTGGGCGATAGTCTCGGCAAGAAGAAATTCGCCGTGCACCTGCTGCATGGCGTCACCGGCTCGGGCAAGACCGAGGTCTATCTCCGCGCCGTCGAACAGGTGCTCGCCGCCGGCGGCAGCGCCATCTACCTCGTGCCCGAGGTCGCGCTCACGCCGCAGACGGTGGCGCGGTTGCGCGGGCGTTTCGAGTCGGCGGGGCACAAGACCGTCGTCTGGCACAGCCACCTCGGCGAGGGCGAGCGGCTCGACGGCTGGACCGCGCTGGCGTCGGGGCTGGCGAGGGTCGTCGTCGGCGCGCGCTCGGCGGTGTTTGCCCCGGTCAAGGATCTGCGGCTCATCGTGGTGGACGAGGAGCACGAACCGGCCTACAAGCAGGACGAGACGCCGCGCTACCACGGGCGCGATGTGGCGGTTTACCGGGCCAAGCTCGCCCACGCGGTGTGCCTGCTCGGCTCGGCCACGCCGTCGCTGGAGTCGTTCGCCAATGTGCGCGGCGGCAAATACCGGCTCAACACGCTCACGAAGCGGGTGGACGACAAGAAAATGCCGGACATCCAGATCGTGGACATGCGCGTCGAGGCGATGCGTTCGCGCGGGCTGGTGACGCTCTCGCGGCTGCTCGTGGACCACATGCACCAGCGCTTTGAGCGCAAGGAGCAGACGATCCTGTTCATCAACCGCCGCGGCTACTCGTCGAGCATGCAGTGCCGCAAGTGCGGGCACGTGGAGCAATGCCCGCATTGCAGCGTGGCGATGACCTACCACCGGGCCGATGAGACGCTGAAATGCCACCTCTGCGGCCATCAGCGCGGGGCGCCCGTGGCGTGTCCGAAATGCGCGGCACCCGACATCCGTTGGCGCGGGCTCGGCACGCAGCGCGTGGAGGAGGCGGTGCGGCGCGTGCTGCCGCGCGCGCGGCTGGAGCGGATGGACTCGGACACGATGTCCAAGAAACACCGGTTCCGGCAGATTTTGGGCGACTTTCGCGCCGGCAAGATCGACGTGCTCATCGGCACGCAGATGATCGGCAAGGGGCTGGACTTCCCGAACGTCACGCTGGTCGGCCTGGTGGACGCGGACCTGTCGATGCACGTGCCGGACTTTCGGGCCAACGAGCGCACGTTCCAGCTGCTCGTGCAGGTGGCCGGGAGGGCCGGGCGCGGCGACCGGTCGGGCGAAGTCGTCGTGCAGACCTTCACGCCGAAGGCCGACGCGATCCAATTCGCGAAGCGGGCGGACTTTGACGGTTTCGCCGAGGCCGAACTGGCCGTGCGCAAGAAGTTCGCCTATCCGCCCTACCGGCATCTCATCCACCACCTCTTCCGCGGCCCGAATCCGGAAAAGATCCGGTTCTTCGCCGACCACTGGGTGAAGCAGGTCGAGAAAACCCTCGGCGGCGCGGTCGAGATCCGCGGGCCGGTGCCGTCGCCCATCGAGAAGGTGAAGGACGAGTATCGCTACCAGGTCTGGTATTTCTGCGCCCGGGCGACAAAGGTCGTGCCCGAGCTCGTGAAGTTGCAGGCCACGGTCAAATGGCCGGACGACGTCACCCAGGTGCTCGACGTTGACCCGATGAGCCTGTTCTAGGCGGAGTCGATGCCACCTGATGTCAACCAATAGTTGACATCAGCGCCCGGGATCACGACCGGACCCCAGACAACCATCGGCCGACATCAGCTCGTGGAACGGCGGCGGAACGCCGGACGGCAGCGCAGCAGCCACCACAGCGCCAGCATGTCCATCAGCGGTCGCCAGGCGAAGGTGCCAAAACCGTATTTCGACACGCCGGAGCGGCGCTCGCGATGGCTCACCGGCAGCTCGCGGACGCGGTGGTCCGCGGCAATGGCCATGGCCGGCATGAACGAGTAGAGCGAACGGATGGGAAAGAAGGAACGGATCACTTCGGCGCGGAAGATTTTCAGGGAACACCCGCTGTCGCGGAGGTGGTCGCCCAGCATCCGCCCGCGCACGCTGTTGGCGATGCGGGACATCGCACGCCGCGACCAGGTGTCGCGTCGCGTCGTGCGGATGCCGACGACCATGTCGCAATCCTGCGTCGCGGCCAGCAAGGCGGGAATGTCGTCCGGCGCATTCTGCCCGTCGCCATCCAGGGTGATGATCCATGTCCCGCGCACCTCGCGGAACCCGCGCAACAACGCGGCCGCCTGGCCCTGGTTTGCGCCCAGCGCAATAACCCGGGCCGCCGGCCAGCCGGCGGCGACGGCGGCGAGCCGGGCGGCGGTGCCGTCGTGACTGCCGTCGTCAATCAGGATGACTTCATAGGCAGCACCGAGCCGGTCCATCGTTGCCCGCAGTTCCGCGAGCAGCCCGGGGACCGCGCCTTCCTCGTTGTAGAAGGGAATGACCACAGAAAAGGTTGGGAGGGCGGCGGGCGCGTTCATCGGGCGAGCAGCGTGTTGATAAAACCCTTCCACGCAAGGTGCGGGTCGGCGGCAGCCGTGCGGGCGAGTTGGCGGGCCGGCACGGCAAGTTGCGGCCCGGCGATGTGGCGCGGAGTGACCGCTCCTTTCTCGTCGAGGCTGATCAGGATGGCCCCCGGCGCGCCGGCCAGGGAGGCGAGCACCGGCTGGCCGGACCAGAGCGACGGGGAATAATACACCGCGGGGCGAGTCAGGGCGGCGGGGGCGGCCGGCGACAGGAAGGGCGGCTGCAGAGCAAAAGGTGCGGCCCACGCCCACAGCCACACGCCCTCATGCACATCGGGCACGTCCAGCAGCAGGACTTCTCCCGGGCGCAGTTGCGGGGCCGAGCGGGCGACCTCCAGGGCGATGCGCTCGGACAACTTGGCCGAATGCCGCCACGGCGCGACCGCGTGGCTGAAACGGCCTGTGGAATACAGCCCGGCCAGCGCGATCAACCCGCACGCCAGCCACCGCCGTGAGGCGAGGGTGGCCACCAGCAATCCCGCGCTGATGCAAAGTCCGGCCGTGGCCAGATAAAGATGGCGCGGCGAAAGCCACGGCATACCAGACGAGGCCGAAAAAGGCCACGGCGCGCCAGCGGGTCGTGGCAGGGCCCTTCCAATGCCAGAGCGCCAGCACGGCGAGGGAAACCAGCAGCGAACCGACGATCAACGCCGGCGCGAACGGGAGCAAAAGCGGGCGGTAGTCTCGGCCGAAATCATAAAACAGCGGCAACGCCCAGCGCAGGTAGTCAAACTGACGTTCGGCGAACGCCGCGCTGAACAGATGCAGGGCGGTCACGCCCCCATTGCCCGACCCGAAGGCGATCCGACGGCAGAGCACAAAGACGGCCGCCACGGCGACAAACCCCGCGAACAACAGCACCGTCTGTCTAAGCCGTCCGGGGGCCAGCAGCGGCCGGTAGAACAGCATCCACAGCAGCAACGCCACCGGCAAAGTGAGGCAGAATTCCTTGGAGAAGCAGCCGATGCCGTAGGCCAGCCACGCCGCCGCGAGCCAGCGCCGTCCGCCCGTCCGCAGGTAAGAGCCGCCGGCGAAGAAGCCGGCGAGGTAGGCGAGCGTGCCGAGCAGATCCACTCGGCCGGTGATCCAGGCCACCGGTTCGGCATGCGCCGGGTGCCAGGCGAACAGGATGCCCGCGGCGCAACCTGCCCACAACGCGGCGGCGTGCAGGCGCCAGACGATCAGCGCGACCAGCCACGCGCAACCCGTGTCCAATATCAGGTTGGTCACGTGATAGCCGAGAGGATTGACGCCCCAGAGCCGCGTATCCACGAGAAAAGTCAGCGCGGCAAAGGGCCGCAGCTCGGGCAGGGTCTGCCCCCAGATGCCGCCCGACCAGTCGTGGACGAACAGCGTCGGCCAGTCGCGCAGGGGGAAGTGGTAAAAGCGCCCGATGTAGGCGAAATCATCGCTGAGGAAATAGCGGTCGAGCGTGCTCCAGGCGGCGTGGAGGGCCGCAGCGAAGACGAGGCCGAAGGCCAGCAGGAGCCGGAGCGGAACCGTTGACGGAAGAGCGGGTTGCCTCATCGGATCAAGGGAGTAAAACGTGGAGTGACACCGGGGGCTACCACAAAGCCAATCCATCAACCACGAACGCCGACTGCACCATACAGAGCAGGGCGAACCAACCGATCTGCCGCCGCTGCCCCGCGGAACCCGGCCCGAGGAAAAGCAGCGCGAATGCGCAAGGTTGGATGAAGTAACGCGGCTCCACGAGACCGTTGGTCAGCAGCAGCGCCGCGCCGAAGGGCAGCAGCAGCAGCAGCTCGCGGGCGCACCGTTGTCGGACAAACCCATGGATCAGGCCGGCCGCGACGCCGACGACGACCAGTCCCGACAACGCCTGCAGCACCGGGATGCGGTCAATCCAGACCAACGGCCAGTTGCGGAGCAGCACGTAGGCCGAGGGCTTGTCGGGCCAGAACAGCTCGCGGTTCCAAGCATGCGGGTTGGCATAAGTCGCCGCGAGAGCGGAAGCAATGGCCAGGGCCAGGACCGTGAGGCCAAGTGTGCGGCCCGGCCGCTGGAGGTGTGCGGCCCGCCAGTCGCCGATCATCGGGCCGGCGCGGGCGATCCAAGTGGGCAGCCCGAACAACAGCAGCATGACTCCGGCGAAATGAATCGTCGCCGGATTGGGGTCCAGCTGATTGCCGTGCGCGGTGCCAAGCGTCAGCCGGCCGGCATAAAGAATGCTGCCGGCGGCGGTCGCCAGCAGCAGGAGCAGCCAGCGGCCGCGTTCGAGCCAGGCGGCCAGCGCGATGCGCCATGGAATGCGGGCTGCGGCTCCACGGTCCCGCGGCCAGAGGCATTCCAACGCGTCGAGGACGAGCAGGTAGGCGGCCCAAACGAGGCTGGTTTGCCGGACAAGGCAGGCGAGGGTGAGCATGCCGGCCGCGAGCGCCCGCTGTCCGGCAAACTGCGCCCAGCACGCCGCCAGCAGCAGCGCGAGAGCCGGCGCATCAGTGTAAGCCATCGCGTTGAACGGCTGCAGCACCGGCAGCAATGCGAGCAGCAGGGTGGCACCACCCGGGTGGTGGCCGTGGCGTTGCCGCCACGCGCCGGCGAAAGCAGCGAGCCCAAGCAGCGCGCAACCCAGGGTGACGAGCCGGGCGGACAGCAAGGTGGGTTTCCCACCGGTGAGGAGGATCACCAGAAAATGATAGCCGGGCAGGTTGGGCAGGGCGGCCGGAACCCCGGGCCGGTGTTCCGCGATATGCCGCATGGCCTCCACCTGTCCCGGTTCGTCCACGAGCCCGGGATTGCCATGGCCGATGTAGATGGCGCCCCAGGCCAGTGTGACCAGAAAAGCGGCGGCCAGACAGATCCGCTGGAACCGGGCTTCGTCCCCGGCTGCTGGATGGCTCCAAGGCATTGTGCGCCCCATTACAGATGCGGCGCCGGGCCTTGTCACGAGAAGAAGTGGCCGCCGCCGTGGCAATTTGTTCTTTATCTGGGCTTATCCGTGTTCATCTGTGGATTAAGTTTTACCGGATGAAAATTTACTTCATGGGCATTTGTGGGACGGCGATGGGCAACGCCGCGCTGCTCGCGCGCGCCGCCGGCCACGAGGTGCTCGGGGCGGATTCCGGGGTCTATCCGCCCATGAGTGCGGTGCTGGCCCAGGCGGGCATACCGCTTCACGAGGGCTATGATCCGGTGCGGCTGGAAAAACTGGCACCGGAGCTTGTCGTCATCGGCAACGCCCTGTCGCGCGGCAACCCCGAAATCGAGTGGTTGCTCGACACCCGCGCCGTGCCCTTCACCTCGTTGCCGGCCTTCCTCTACGACGCCGTGCTCAGCGTAAGGAAGAACATCGTAGTCGCCGGCACCCACGGCAAGACGACCACGACGGCGCTGACAGCTTTCCTGCTGCGCGAGAACGGCCGCGACCCCGGTTTTCTCATCGGCGGCGTGCCGCTCGACCCGCCAATGGGCAGCCACCTCGGCACCCTCGAGGATCCTTTTGTCATCGAGGGCGACGAATACGACAGCGCCTTCTTCGACAAGCGCAGCAAGTTCATCCATTATGCGCCGCACATCGCCGTGTTGAACAACCTCGAGTTCGATCACGCCGACATCTTCCGCGACCTGGCGGACGTGCAGCGGAGCTTCTTCCATCTCACGCGAATCGTGCCGCGCAACGGCTGGATCGTGCTCAATGGCGACGACGACAACCTCCGTTCGCTCGGTCCGCTGACCTGGGCCCGCGTCATGCGCGTAGGCACAGGCGAGAGCAACGACCTCCGCATCGCCGGCTTTCACGAATCGGCCGAGGGCACCTCGTTCCGGCTGGTGTGGCAGGGCAAGCCCTGGACCGAGGTCAGGTGGGCGCAGCCCGGGCTGTTCAACGCCCGCAACGCCGCCATGGCGGTCCTCGCGGCCGGGCTGGCGCTGGCGTCTAATGTAGGTCGGGGTTTAACCCCGACATCGGGGAGTGTCGGGCCTAAAGCCCGACCTACAGACGATCCTACGATCCTCAACCTCGACTGTCTCTCTCGCTTCCGCGGCGTGAAGCGCCGACAGGAGCTGCTCGTCAACACGCCGAAGCTGAAGGTCATCGAGGATTTCGGCCACCACCCGACGGCGCTGGCGGAGACACTGCAGTCATTTCGCGCGCGTTTCCCGGGGCACATCATCCACGCGGCCTTTGAGCCGCGCAGCAACACGTCGCGGACCAAGGTTCTGCAGGCCGCCTTCATGCGGGCGCTGGCCTTGGCGGACGTGGTCTATCTTGGTGCCGTGGCGCGGCCGGAGAAATTGAAGCCCGAAGAGCGGTTCGATGTGGAGGCCGTCATCCAACATTTGGAGACCCAGGGCGTGGATGGCTACACGGCGCCGACCCACGCGGAGTTACTGGAAATCATCGAGGAATACGCAGCGGAGGAAACGGAGCGCCCGCAGCTCGTGGTCTTCTTCACCAACGGCTCGTTTGACGGGATCATCGGGAAGTTCGTGGCGGCAAACCGCAAGGGTTGACCACGGATTTCGCGGATGAGCACGGATGTAATATCAATCGCCGTTACCTTTTACCCTGTTGTCATCGCGAGGTGCGCGAAGCGCGCCGTGGCGATCCAGCCCCTCGACCGGCTCGGGGCCTTGAGCTTGTCGAAACGGCTGGATTGCTTCGTCGCTGCGCTCCTCGCAATGACAGGGTATTTTCATCGGGCTATTGGTATAAGAATATTCCGGGTGTCATCCTGAGCGCAGCGAGGGATCCATCATTATCCACGCTGGCGATTATCCTTCTGGATGTCGAACCAGCCTGCTGGCTAGACTTCGCTGCGCTCAGAATGACAAGGCAGGCGGAATGGTTCTATCCGTGCCAATCGGTGTAGTCTGTGGTTGAACGGATCGATTCACTGCGCCTGCTTGGCGACTTTGAACTCGGCGGGCTTTTCGCCCTTGGGCAGGGCGAGCAGGTCGTAATCGTGGTAGCCGTTGATCTTCACCTCGACGAACTCGCCGACCGGCACGTCGCGCGGCACGTAGACGCGGCCGTCGATGTCAGGCGCGTCGGCCTCGCCGCGGGCGACACCGGGTTCCTCGACGAGGACCTTCAGGGTTTTGCCAACGTAGCCCCTGCTGACCGCGGCGGCGATTTGCCGCTGCAGACCCATGGTGGTGTGCCAGCGGGCCTCCTTCACCTTGGCGGGAATCTGGTCGGGCATCTTGGCGCCGCGCGTGCCTTCTTCCTGTGAATAGCGGAAGACGCCGAGGCGCTCGAATTTGGTCTCTTTGATGAACGCGCAGAGCTCGGCCACGTCGGCCTCGGTCTCGCCGGGGAAACCGACAATGAACGTGGTGCGGAGGGCGATGCCCGGGATGCCGGCACGGATGCGTTTGAGCAGGTCGCGGATGTAGCCGCCGCTCGTCTCGCGCTGCATTTTTTCCAGCATGCGGTCGCTGATGTGCTGGAGCGGGATGTCGATGTAGCGGGCGACCTTCGGGCACTCGGCGATGGTCTGGATGAGCTCGTCGCTCCAGTGGGCCGGGTGCGTGTAGAGCAGGCGGATCCAGAAATCGCCCTCGATGGCGTTGAGCTCGCGGAGGAGGGTGGTGAGGGCGGAGCCGCGCGAGGAATCGACCGGCGTGCGGGGATTCGGGCGCTGTTCCCAGGTGTCCATGCCGAAGAACGTCGTGTCCTGCGAGATGAGGTTCAGCTCCCTGACCCCCTCGCTCACCAGCTGGCGGGCTTCCTTGACGACGCTGTCGATGGTCCGGCTGCGGTGGCGGCCACGGATCTGCGGGATGATGCAGAAGGTGCAGGGATGGTTGCAGCCCTCGGCGATCTTGATGTAGGCAAAATGCTTCGGCGTGAGCCGGAAACGCGGCGTATCGTAATCCGGGATGTAGGTGGACTTGCCCTCGATGAAGTTGGCCGGCGCGACCTTTTTGCCGCGTTCCTTGGCGTAGAGGCCCTCGATGATCGGCGCGACCTTGGTGACCTGGTCGAGGCCGATGAACGCGTCGACCTCGTCATGCAGCGAGGTCGAGAGATCCTTGGAGAACCGCTGCGACATGCACCCGGCGACGATGAGTTTCTGCTCCTTGCGGCGCTTCTTCATTCCCTTGTTCTGGTGGACCTCAAGGATGTGGCTGATCGACTCCTCCTTCGACGAGTCGATGAACGAGCAGGTGTTGACGATGACGACGTCGGCCTGCTCGGCCTCGGGGATCACGGCCATGCCGGCCTGGTGCAGGTGACCGACCATGATCTCGCTATCGGCTGACCTTGATCATGGATGAGCCGGGCAGACCAAAATGAAAACGGCGGTCATGAGACCGCCGCGACAGTCCGGCCGAGTCAGGGGGGCTTACTTCTTGGTCTTCGCGGCCGCCTTCAGGCGGGCATTGCGGCGCTTGTGGTAAGCGATGCGGCGTTTCTTTTTGATGTGCTTGTTGGTTTGTTGGCCCATAGGAAGAGTGAAGTGAAGGGAGACTTGTGCCTGAATGCCCGGGCCGGAGTCAAGCGCTGGTCTGTCAGGTGTTGAGCGGGCTTTATGCCCGACGATGAATGTGAATGTCGGGCACAAAGCCCGACCTGCAAAAGGCCTGGTCGGAACCGCTCAATAACGGGCCAAACCGGGGTCGATCTGCTCGGCCCAGGCGGCGATCCCGCCCGCCACGTTGCTGACGCGCGCAAAGCCGTTGGCGCGGAGGTATTGGGTGACTCGCATGCTCCGTCCGCCGTGGTGGCAAAGCACCATGATCAGCTGTTCGCGGGGCAGGGTGGCCAGGTTTTCCGGAATCTGGCGCATCGGGATGTGCCGGCTGCCGGCCACGGCGCAGGTGGCGACCTCGAACGCCTCCCGGACATCGAGCAGCAGCGCGCCCGTGCGGTGCTGCTGCGCAGCGGTGGTGACGTCGATTTCGAGCGGTATGTCCACGGGGGCCGCGGAACATGGGAACGGGAGTCTAAAAAGCAACCCCGAGTTCGCCGTTGACGCCGACGATGCCGGGGTTGTCGTTAGCGGCATGCCCGAACGTTTTGTCGTGATCATGGCCGGCGGCCGCGGGGAGCGGTTCTGGCCCCAAAGCCGCGAAGCCACGCCCAAGCACCTGCTGCCCATCGTCGGCGACCAGCCCATGCTGGCCCAGACGGTGGCGCGGGTGACCGGCATCGTGCCAGCCGCGAATATTTTCGTAATCACCACCAAGGCGCAACTCGGGGGCTGTCGGGATGTGTGTCCGGAACTGCAGGACAACATCGTGGCCGAGCCAGAGGGCCGCGATACCGCCGCAGCGACCGGCTTGGCCATGCTGCTGGTCAAACAGCGCAACCCGACGGCGGCGTTTGCCATGCTGCCGGCCGACCATGTCATCCACGACACCGCCGAATACGCGAAGCTGCTCAACGTGGCGTTTGAGGCCGCTGAATCTCCGGACGACGTGCTGGTGACCCTCGGCATCAAGCCGACCGCGCCGGAGACGGGCTTTGGCTACATCCAGCAGGCCGGGCCGTGGCGCAAGGTGGGCGGTCGCGACGTCATGGCCGTGAAGCGCTTCGTGGAGAAACCGGATTTGGCGACGGCGAAGGGCTACCTGGCTTCGGGCGAATATTTCTGGAACACCGGTATGTTCGTCTGGCGCGTGCCGGTCGTCGAAGCGGCCTTCAAGGCGCACGCGCCCGGGCTCTATGCGGGTCTCAAGCAACTTGAGGCGGCGCTGACGCAGGCTGTCGTTCGGGATACTGCGCTGCTGCAGCTCTACCCGACGCTACAGAAGATCTCAGTGGATTATGCATTGATGGAAAAATCCACCAACGTGGTCGTGGTGCCCGCGACTTTCGACTGGGACGACGTCGGCGCGTGGCCGGCGATCGCCAAGCACTTCACGCCCGACGCCGCCGGCAACGTTCTGCGCGGTCTGGCTATGGTCGAGGGCGGCGCCAACAACATTGTCATCTCCACCGACGGTCATCTGACCGGCGTCGTCGGGGCGAGCGACTTGGTCGTGGTGCATACCGCGGAAGCAACGCTCGTCGTTCCGAAGGACAAGGCCCAGGAGATCAAGGCGCTGTTGGAGCGGCTGAAGCAGGACCCGGCGAAAAAGAAATACCTCTGAGCGCCATGGGTGGAACTGGCAAAATTGTAGCGGCGGTCTGTGACCGCCGGACGGCGCTCATAGAGCGCCGCTACAGGGGCACGCTTGTCCCGGGCGTCAGTTTCTAAGCCATGCGCTGGCTCGGCATCGATTACGGCACGAAGCGCGTCGGGCTCGCCCATGGCGACGAGATCGGCGTCGCCACGCCGCTGCCTGCGCTGACCGACCCCGATGAGACGGCGCGCTGGGCCAAACTCGGGGAGGTCATCCGGCAGCGCCGGATCACCGCCCTCGTGCTCGGCTATCCCTACAACATGGACGGCTCCGCCGGCTTCAAGGCGAAGGAGGTCGATGCCTTCGCCGCGAAGTTGCGCGCCCGATTCGGTCTGCCCGTGCATCTGGTGGATGAGACCCTCACCAGCGATGCGGCCGAATCCTCGATTGCCAGGAAAGACCGGCGTGGCGTGCGCGGCTCGGGGTTGATCGACTCGCGCGCGGCCTGCTTGATCCTGCAGGACTTCCTTGATCAGAAAAATCCGCCGATTGCTCCGGAGGCATGATTATTAACCACGGATCACCCGGATGGACACGGAGGGGGAAGGAATCTATCCGTGATAATCAGTGAAATCTGTGGTCAAAGAAACAAAACCCTCCCGTTGGAAATGCGTCTGCGCCTACGACGGCGGGCCGTTCAATGGCTGGCAGAGCCAGGAGGGCGGCAACACCATCCAGGATTTGATCGAGCGGCAGCTGAAGAAAATCTTCGGCCGGCAAATCCGGATCGAGGGCAGCGGACGCACCGACTCGGGCGTCCATGCGCACGCCCAGGTGTTTCACTTCGACGTCGCGTGGAAACATGGCGCGGACAAGTTGCGGCTGGCGCTGCAGACCGGACTGCCGCGCAGCATCCAGCTGAAAACCCTGCGCGCCGTGCCGGCGAAGTTCCACGCGCGCTTCGATGCGAAGGGGAAAATCTACCGTTATCACCTGCATCTCGGCGCGGCCGATCCCTTCGAGGTGGCGCATTGCTGGTCGCTTAACCGCGCACTCGACTGGCCGGCGGTGCGGGCCGCCGCCAAGGTGCTGCGCGGCCAACACGACTTCTGGGCTTTTTCGGGCGAGAACGACCGGACCTACGAGACCACGGTGCGCAACCTGCGCCGGTTGGAGATCCGCCGCAAGGGACCGCGCGTCACCTTCACGTTCGAGGCCGACGGGTTCATCTACAAAATGGCGCGCAGCCTCACCGGCGCGCTCGTCAATGTCGGCCTCGGCAAGCTCACCCCCGCCGATCTGGCCGGCCTCATCAAGAGCCGCCGCCGCATCCCGGCGGTGGTGACGGCGCCGCCGCAGGGGCTGTTTCTGGTCAAGGTGATTTACTGAACTGGATCTTTGAAACCACGGAACACACGGAAGGAGCCTCGGATTATTAACACAGAGGGCGCAGAGATCGCAGAGTTTTCAAATCCATCCCTCTCCTCCGTGACCTCTGCGAACTCTGTGTTAAAGCAAATCTGGTTTCTGAGTGTTCAGTGTATTCTGTGGTTTAAATCCATCCGTGTTAATCAGTGAAATCCGTGGTTAAAGAACTCTGGCGGGACAAATTCGATGTGGTTTTTCCGCGCTGCTGCGTGCATTGCGGCGGACCGGTCGAAGGCGGGCGGCTGCGGCATTTGTGTCCCGCGTGTGTGCGGCAACTTTTTGTGGTCACACCGCCGCACTGCACGACGTGCGGCCATCCCTATTACGGCGAGACCGAAGTCAACCGGCTCTGTCCGCACTGCGAGGCGTTGGAGCCGAGATTTGGCGAGGGCAAGACGGCCATTCTGCTGAAAGGCCCGGGCCGTTCGCTGGTGCATGCGCTCAAATACCACCAAGGCCTGCACGTGCTGGAGGACATGGTGACGATCATGCAAGAGACACCGGGTTATGCGGACTACCTGCGCGGCGCCGTGCTCGTGCCGGTGCCATTGCACGCGAAAAAACAGCGCAAGCGCGGTTACAACCAAAGCCGGCTGCTGGCTGACTGCGCCGTGCAGGCCGCGGCGGGGCAGGCGCGGGTGGAGGAACTGCTTTGCCGGGTGCTGCATACGGAATCGCAAACGCACTACGACCGCGACGCGCGCCAGCGGAACCTGAAAAATGCCTTTGCTTTGGCTCCGGGGGCCACCATTACTCCGGCCCAACGTTACGTGCTGGTCGATGATGTTTTTACAACCGGTTCCACTCTCAATGCCTGCGCCACGGTCCTCCGCCGGGGCGGGGCGCTGAACCTCGATGTCGTCACCTTCGGACACGGCTAAACCATGACCCATTTCGCGAAACCCAAGCTGCCTTCCGCCAAGACCGGCACCAGCAGGAAAAAGAACAAGATCACCACCGAGGGCCTCTGGACCAAGTGCCCGGTCTCCGGCGAGATTGTCTTCAACAAGGATCTTGAGGCCAATCAGATGGTCGTGCCCAAGAGCGGCTACCATTTCCCCATCGGCTGCCGCGAGCGGATCAAGGGTATGGTCGACGCGGACACATTCGAGGAGTTCGACGCCCACGTGAAATCGGCCGACCCGCTGAAATTTGTGGACTCGGCCGCCTATCCCGACCGCATCAAGCGCTACGAGAAAGAGAGCGGCCTGCCCGAGGCGGTCATTTGTGGCATGGCTAAAATCGACGGTATCGCCGTCTCGCTGGCCGTGATGGACTTTCGCTTCTGCGGTGGCGCGATGGGGGCGGCGGTCGGCGAGAAAATAACCCGCGCCATCGAGCGGGCCCTGAAACTCAAGACCCCCTGCATCATCGTCAGTTCGTCCGGCGGGGCGCGCATGCAGGAGGGTATCTTCAGCCTGATGCAAATGGCGAAGACCAGCGCCGCGCTCGGCCGGCTCGCCCAGGCGAAGCTGCTGTTCATTTCCATCCTGACCTACCCGACCACCGGCGGTGTGACCGCCAGCTTCGCGACCTTGGGCGATGTCATCCTCGCCGAGCCGGGTGCGCTCATTGGTTTTGCCGGCGCCCGCGTGATCAAGGAGACGACCAAGCAGACGCTGCCCGCCGGTTTCCAGACCGCGGAATTCCTGCTCAAGCACGGCCTCATCGACCAGATTGTCAGCCGTCTGGAGATGAAAGACCGCCTGACCAGCCTGCTGCAGGCGCTGCAAGTGCATAAATACCATCCGCACCGGGTGGCGACGGCGCCACCGTTCCCGTCGACGCTGGCGACCGTGGGATGATAAACCCGGACTCTTGACCCAGAGTGCATGGATCAACACGGATACGGATCTTACAGGAGAAAACGGAGGGAGCAGAGCGGTTCTCTCTTCTGGCCTCAGTCATCTCTGTCACCTCCTGTGAAGTTGGTTCAAGTGTATCTGCCTTGATCCGTGCTCATCCGTGTTCCGAGTGAAACGACATTCCCTTCAATCCGTGACCAAAGAACTTTCCGACTACGCGTCGGTGACGGAATACCTCTACGCGCTCAAGGCGGGCGGCGTGAAATACGGCATCGACCGGATGCGGCGGCTCGCCGAAACACTGGGCCATCCCGAGCGGACATACCCGGTCATCCACGTCGCCGGCACCAATGGCAAGGGCTCGGTCTCGGCCATGCTCGATGCGATCTTGCACACCGCCGGCTGGCGCACCGGGCTCTACACCTCACCGCATTTGGTGAAGCTCGGCGAGCGGGTGCAGGTGGCCCGGCGGTTGCTCACCGAGGCGGAGATCGTCGCCTACACAAACGAACTCCGGCCGCTGGCGGCGCAGGCGGCGGCCAGTGCCGCCGACGAGCACGCGACGTTCTTTGAGTTCATGACGGCAATGGCCTTCCTGCAATTTCAACGCAAACGGGCGGACATTGCCATCGTCGAGGTCGGCCTGGGCGGCCGGCTGGATGCCACCAATGTCGTGCAACCGGAGATCACGGCCATCACCTCCATCGGGCTCGACCATATCGCGGAACTCGGCGGCACGTTCGAGCTCATCGCCCGGGAGAAGGCCGGCATTATCAAACCCGGCCGGCCGGTGGTGATGGGCCGGCTGCCACCCGGGGCGGAGCGCGTGGTGCGCGAGGTGGCCGCAGCCTGCGGCGCGCCGGTGCATTCGGTGCGGGAAATATTCGGCGAAGACGTTGCCCGGTATCCGGCGACCAACCTCGAGGGCGATTATCAGCGCTGGAACGCCGCCACCGCCACCCTGGTGGCGCGCTTGTTGCCGCCGAAATGGAAGCTCACCCCTGAAGTCATCGCCTGCGGTTTGCGGCAGGTGAACTGGCCGGGGCGGTGGCAGCACACGACGCTCGGCGGCCGGACGCTCATCCTTGACGCGTCGCACAATCCCGAGGGCGCGCAGGTGCTGGAGCAAAATTTGCAGCAGCTCATCGCGGAAACCGGGCGCAAGCCGGTTGTCATCGCCGGGGCGTTGGGGGAGTTCCGCGCCCGGACGCTGCTCGACGTGGTTTGTCGCCATGCCAGGGAAGTTCACCTCGTAACGCCACGCCAGGCGCGGGCGAGCAGCTTCGAGGAACTGTTCGCCTTGGTGCCGGCGGAACATCGCGCCCGCGTCCATCGCGGCGCACTGGAGGTGATTTTTCCCGATGCCCGCACCTGCGCGGTGGGCGGTCCGGAAGACACGGTTGTCGTCACCGGCTCGATCTATCTGCTCGGCGAGGTGCTCGAGCGGATCGAGCCCGGTCGCGGCGCCGGCGAGGGGAAGCTGCAGGATTTCTGAAACAGAAATTCTTTTCGCCGCGGATTACACGGATGAACACGGATGCGATATTTACTGCCTGTCATCCTGAGCAACGCGAAGGATCCAGAGCCACGCTCACTTGCGGCTGGGCCAGTGGATTCTTCGCGGCGCTCAGAATGACAAATGCCTTGTCGTTTGTCATTATCCGGTTTCATCCGTGGTGAACCTCTGCTCCTCTTCCCGCTTGTTTCCCGGAGGTTCCGCTGCAAGCGTGTCCGGTAACTGATGAACCACCGACCGTCATTCGCGAACTCCTTCCGGGGCCGGCGCGTGCTCATCACGGGCGGTCTCGGTTTCATCGGCTCGAGCCTGACGCGCGCGCTGGTGGCGCTCGGGGCCAAGGTCACGGTCCTCGACAGCCTCATCCCCGAATACGGCGGCAACCGGCGCAATCTGCATGGCTTTGAGCGCAAGGTGTCCATCCACCTGGCCGATGTGCGCGAACGGCGCCGCCTGCCGGAATTCCTGCGCGGCCAGCATTACCTTTTCAATCTCGCGGGGCAGACGAGTCACATGGACTCGATGACCGATCCCGAAACCGATCTTGAGATCAATTGCCGGGCACAGCTCACGCTCCTCGAAGCCTGCCGGAAGCATAATCCCCGTTTGCGCGTCGTCTTTGCCAGCACGCGCCAGATTTACGGCCGGCCCGACTACCTGCCGGTGGACGAAAAACACCCGCTCCGCCCGGTGGACGTGAACGGCATCAACAAGCTCGCCGGCGAGGAATACCATCTGCTCTACAGCGCGGTTCACGACGTGCCCAGCACGGTCCTGCGGCTGACCAACACCATCGGACCGCGGATGCGCGTGAAGGATGCGCGGCAGACTTTTGTCGGCAGCTGGATCCGCCGGATTCTGGAGGACAAGCCCATCGAGGTGTGGGGCGGCAAACAGCAACGCGACTTCACCTACGTGGATGATGCCGTCGAGGCTTTCCTGTTGGCCGCGACTCAGCCGAACGCGGTCGGCGGGGTGTTCAACCTCGGTGGCGTGGGCCGCATCAGCCTGCGCGAACTGGCCGAGACACTCGTCGCCGTGGCCGGGCAGGGGAGTTACATCATCAAGAAGTTTCCCCCCGACCGGAAGAAAATCGACATCGGCGACTATTACTCCGACTGCCGCCTCATCGGGAAGAAACTTGGTTGGAAACCGCGCACGACGATCAAGCAGGCGCTGGCGCAAACCGTCGCCTACTACCGCCAGGAACTGCCGCACTATATCTAGACCAAGGCGCTGAGACCACAGATTACACGGATGAACACGGATAATGGCAAAATTTCCCTGGATTGTCATTCTGAGCGTAGCGAAGAATCCAGTATCATGGGCGCGAGCAAGCATTCTGCTGGTTCTTTCGCTACGCTTCGGATGACAGGTTGCGATAATCCATCCGTGCAAATCGGTGTAATCCGTGGTCAAAAATCCTTCGGTCCTCTCCGTTTCCTCCTGTGAGCAATCACCACAAGATCCTTCCCGCTGACCCGAAAGCCTCCTATCTCGCTGCGCAGGTCGAGATCGACGCCGCCATCAAGCGCGTGATGCTCAGCGGGCAATACATTCTCGGCCCCGAGCTGGAGGCCTTTGAAAAGGAATTCACCGCCTGGCTCGGCACCGCAGGCACCGTCGGCGTCGCCAACGGCACCGACGCCATCGAGTTGGCGCTGCTCGCCGCCGGCATCGGCCCGGGTGACAAGGTCGTCACCGTGGCCAATACCGTCACGGCGACCGTTTCGGCCATCATCGCCACCGGAGCCAAGCCGGTGTTCGTGGACATCGAACCCGGCACGATGCTCATGGATGTCGCCGCGCTGGAGGCGATGCTCACGCAGCTGCGCGATCCGAAGATCAAAGCCGTCGTGCCCGTGCATCTCTACGGCCAGGCGGCGGACATGCCGCGCCTGATGGAACTGGCCGCGCGGCACAGCCTCTTCGTCATGGAGGATTGCGCGCAGGCGCACGGGGCGGTCGTCGGCGGCAAAAAGGCCGGCGCGTGGGGTCAGCTCGCGTCATTCAGTTTCTACCCGACGAAAAACCTCGCGGCCTTCGGCGACGCCGGCGCGGTGACGGGCCGCGACATGGCGTTGCTGGAAAAAGTGCGGCTGCTGCGCCAATACGGCTGGCGCAAGCGTTACGTGAGCGACCACCATGGACGCAACAGCCGGCTCGACGAGCTGCAGGCCGCGATTCTCCGCGTGCAGCTCACCCGGCTCGAGGCCGGCAACCGCCGCCGCAATGAAATCGCCGGGCAGTATCTGGCCGCCCTAAAGGACACCCCGCTCAAACTGCCCGTCATCACCGAGGGATGCACCCACACGTGGCACCAGTTCGTCATCCGCACGCCGCGCCGCGACGAATTGCAGGTGCATATGGCCAAAAAGGACATTGTGTGCGGGGTGCTCTACCCGATGCCGATCCACCGCCAGCCGGCGTATCACGACGCCTCGCTGTCGCTGCCGCACACCGAGCAGGCCTGCACGGAGGTGCTGTCACTGCCGTTGCCTCCGGGCCTGACCAACGACGATGTCGCCCGGGTGGCGCGGGAAGTGAAGGTGTTCTTTGGACTGGCCTGACCAAGCCTCGGTCCTTCATGCCTAGCCGTCTTGTCCGTCGAAGCCTTGGCGAAGTCGGAAGCTCAAATTGCGCCGGCAGGTGGCCTTCGACTGCCTCAACCGCTGACTTTCGAAACCATGAAATCCACCGTCTCAAAAAGCTTCTCCTTCGAGGCCGCGCATTCGCTGCCCCATCTGCCTGCCGGGCACAAATGCCGCAATCTCCACGGACATTCCTACGTGGTCGAGGTATTCTGCTCAGGACCGCTTGATGAGCGGGGCTTCGTGGTGGACTTCGCCGAGATTAGCGCGGCCATGAAGCCGATCATCGGCCGGCTCGACCACCAGAACCTCAACGAAATCCTGCCGGGCCCCACCACGGCCGAAAACCTCGGCGCATGGATTCTGACCCAACTCACCACCCTGCCCGTATCGCGGGTCGATGTGCATGAAACCGCCCGGACCTGCGCGCGGGTGGACCGCTGAGCGGCAAGGCGGCACCGACATCCGCACTGTGCAGGAGCTGCTCGGCCATGCCAGCGTGGAGACGACGCCGATCTACACCCACGTCGTGTAAAAGCGGGGCTGGGCGTGCGCAACCCGCTGGATCAAGGTTGACCCCGGAAATCTGTAACGTATTATATTACACATTCCCATGCCCACCATGAGACAGGCCGTGTTCGGACCGCCGCCGTTGCCATTTGAGCTGGTGGAGAGATTGGTCGATGCTGCGGCGAAGGCGGCGACCGAGGCGGTCGCCGCCCGGGCGGCGGCGGCCCGGCACCGGCAGCGGGCGCCCCGCCGGGGTCTGACGCTGCGCCCCGGTCCGGACACACCGCTGTGGCGCGAGCTGGTGCGGCAAGTGCGGCCGCATTTGCGGAAATACGGGGCTAAGGCGCAGCTCGCGCGGTTGCTCGGCCTGCCGCGACAGCGGCTGCAGGACTGCCTGAAGGCCGGTTCGGCCAGCCTCGACGCGGAGCGCACACTGCTGCTGCTCGGGTGGCTGGGCTTTTTCCAACGCGGCGGCGAATTGACGCCCGTCGTGCGCCCCGGCCGACCGCCGCGCAAATCCGCCCAGCCGGTGCCCGGAAATGTGTAACGTATTATATTACAAATTACCGGGGCCGGCGGAACGTGGTGGCGGAAATCAACGGTCCGGGGGCGGGGGCGGCTGGAGCGTCTTACCGGCTGCCGCCGGGGTGGCAGCGGAAAACCGTCCCTCCCGCAGGAAGTGGATCGTCTCGTCGCATGGATCACGAGGCAGGCCTTCATGCCCTCTACTTTGGTTCGCTCGACGGCAACCTTGCCATCGTCGGGCCCGGGGATCAGCAGGCTGTTTATCCAGTTGATCGATCTGTCACCGGCGATGACGCCCAGCTCAAAATTGACTGCCCCAAGCTGCTTGGGCACGGAGTCAGGTTTCGTGCCCAATTGCCGGCCGGCCGGGCCGTTGATGACGGAAAACAGCCAGTTGCTCCCCAGTTTGTCCACCAGGTCGCTGCCTTGGTTGGGTGGTCCCAACATCACGACTCGCCCCAACCGGGCAATGGTGTGTTCCTTGAGGTATTGCCGGACTAAAATGCCGCCCAAAGAGTGCGTCACAAAATGTATCCGCGTCGCACGGGTTGCCTTGGCGTCAGCCAGCACGGGCGTGATGACGGCCTTGGCCAGGGTTTCGATTGGAGCCTTCCTTGAAGGATAATCCACGTTGATGACAGCGTAGCCTTCGGCCTCCAGCGCGGCTACCATCTTCGTCATCGATTGGCTACTGCGAGCCAAGCCATGCAACAGCACGACAACTTCTTTGCCGTGGGCCAGACCCAGGGAGAGGTAAAAACAGAGGAACACTCGGAGCGGGGCCTGCATGTCTGATTGCAGCGAGTAGCCAACCGTGAAACCCTTAAACCAGCTTGATCAGCTCGGCGGTCGTGGGGACGTCCTTGATGATCTGCGAGGGCAGGGGGCCGACGCCGAGGTAGCGGAGATTCGGCAGCACGGCGGGTTTTTTATCGGGATAGGCGACCTCGACAAGGCTGCGCACCATCGCGGCGGTGTAGCGCTGCGCGTTTTTCGGCAGGTCGGCGAATTTGCGGACGCCGGTGAGGTCTTCAGTCCAGCCGGGATGCTTGGAATAGACGGGCCGGAGCGCGCGGCGGATGGCCTCGTTGCGCGGCACGTGGCCGTAGCGGCGGCCGTTGTCGTCCTCGTAGGCGGTGCAGATGAGCAGCTCGGGCGCGCCGGTGAGGGCGTCGATTTTATTGATCATCAAATCCTGAAAGCCGCCGTAACGGAGGGCATCGCCCTTTTCCACGGCGTCATACCAACCCACCATGCGCTGGCGGCCGGTGACGGTGCCGAACTCGATCGTCTTCAGCTGCTGGCAGACCGGCAGCGCCTCGTCCATCTGCGTGAGGAAGGTGTGCGTGCCGACCTTGGTGTCGTAGGCCTTGGCGACGGCGAAGGTGTGGATGGCCTGCACGGGGATGCCGGCGCTCGCGAAAAACTCGGGGGTGAAGGTGTGCGAGGCCGTGACGTTGGGGGGATAACCGTGGCGTTTGTCGAG
>LNEH01000088.1 GCA_001464505.1 Verrucomicrobia bacterium Ga0077533 | reverse complement strand
CACCCGTGCTTAAATCATAGCGCTGGCAGGATGCCGTTGCATGGTCTCCACCGGCATATCCACCCAACACGTAGAAATAGTGATCGTGGAGGATCGCCGGTGCTTCCTTGGGCTCCGGCATAGGAGGCGCGCGCAGCCATATGTTCCTCCCATAATCATACACCTCCATCGCCTGAGTGCGAGGGTCCGCGGCCGATCCACTCTCTGCGGATCCCCCAAGCGTAAAGATCAAGTCCTCAATCACCGCGACATTCACGGCCCGACGTGGTGTAGGCATCTTGCTCACCGTGCTGACTTTCATTGTATCCAAGTTCACCGTTTCCACGCTTGTGATGATTCCCTCCTCAGATTCACCGCCGAAGATGTAATACCAACGTCCCTTGATAATTAGACTTAACGCGGCAGCGCCGGTAGGGCGGCGAGACCCGCCATAATCCAAGCGATAGTCCAAATCATTAGGGACGCTGGTATAAATCACCCGCCCCAGCAAGACGGCCGAATGAAATCGGCGGGCAATCACACGAGCGGAAAGTTCCGTGGCGATTCCCGTCTGTATATCGACCTTTTCAATGCTTCCTAACGCACGCGAGGCGTCCGCACCGGCGATGACATAAAGCGCATTGCCGTCAGTAACGACTGCGGTTCCGTAACGCCCATAGTGTAATTTCCAGGGGCCTGGCGCTGAAGAAACCGCAAACCCACGTGGAATGATGAAGCACCATGCAGCCACGATCAGAACGAACCAAGGCCAACGGAGGGCTGACGTCTTCATCATTCCCCTCTCAATAAACAAATTGCCTGAACAGACACAAGCCAGCAGGGCCAATCAACTTCTACTAATAGAATGTGAGTAACTTCAGGAGCGCGGGGGTTCCAGCTGGCGGCGGCGCGGGACGCAAGGCCGCGAGCGTCGCGGCGTAGTTTGAAATCCCCTCGGCCAGCGCCTCGGCGATCTGCTGGCGGAATTCGGACGTGCCAATGCGCTTCGCCTCGGCGTCGTTCGAGAGGTAGGCGGCTTCGACCAGCACGCCGGGACAGCGCAGCGTGCGGAGCACGGCGAGGCGGAAGCGCTTGTAGCCGCGGTCCGAACTCTTGAGGTCGGTGATGAGCTGGCGGTGGAGGCTGTAACCGAGCAGGGCGTTGGCGGCATCCTGCCGGTTGCCGGGATATTGCGTCGCGATCATCGTCTTGTCCTGTTCGGGCTGGGTGGAGGCCTGGCCTTGCGGCGTGAGCACGTAGGTCTCGACGCCCGAGACGCGCTGGGGGTCGCGGTCCACGGCGTTGAAATGGATGCTGAGGAAAAGATCGGCCCCCACCTTGTTCGCAACCTCGGCGCGCATCGGCAGGTCGACGACGGGGTTGTTGGAGAAGCGCGTGTCGGTGGTGCGCGTCAGGACCACGCGATAGCCGCGGACCTCCAGCAGTTTTTTCAAGCGTAGCGCCACATCGAGCGTCATGTCCTTCTCGTCGAGCTTGAAGCGGAGGTTTTGCTTGCCGGGGTCCGTGCCGCCGTGGCCGGGATCAAGGACGATGGTCTTGGGCGCGACGGGCAGGAGTGCCGCGTGGTCGGCCGGCGCAAAAATCGGCGCGATGGTCTTGATGACATCCACCTTGGTCACCCAGAGGTCGTCCCCGCTCAGGTAGGCCGGCTCGCCGAGAAAGACGCGCGCGCCATCCAAGCGGAAGTCCCGTTCGTCCCGCTCGAAGGTGAAGCGCACGCCGCGCGCATCGCCGAGCGTCATCACCGTGCCGGGCTTGGTCCAGGCGGCCTTGAGCCCGTAGCGTTTGGCAATGTCGCGCAAGGCGATGTAGTCCTGACCGCGGAATTTGGTGAAGGGCCAGAGTTGGGCGGGACGCGTTGGTGCGGCGCGCACCGGCTCGGCCTTGGCCGGGGCCACCGGGCCGGGTTTCGCGGGTGCGGTGGCGGGGGGTTGGGCCGGGGCGGTGCAGGCCGTCAGCAAGGCGGCGAAAATCACCGGCAGGCCGCGGGCGGGGAGCCGTCAGCCGAAGTCGGCGGTCACAGACCGCCGCTACAGACGCCGTGCTCATGACTGCTTCCCGCTCAGTGCGCCGCGGCGGGCGGCGGGGCCGGGGCCTGGGTTTCGCGGACGTGGAACTTGGGCTTGCGCTTGTTCACGGGCAACGGCGAGAGCATGACGTTGATCTGTTTGCCGTTGAGCTTGGGCGGCGAATCGGGCGTGCCCATGGTGGCGAGGTCGTCCAGGGCGCGCTTCATGACCGCGAAGCCCATTTCGGTGTGCGCCATCTCGCGGCCACGAAACTTGAGGCGGAGCTTCACCTTGTTGCCGTGGTCGAGGAACTCCTCGGCGTGGCGGACCTTGGTGATGAAGTCGTGGTTCTCGATGCGGACGGTGAACTCGATCTCCTTGAGCTTCGCGCCGGCGGGCTTGCTGTGGGCATGCTTCTTCTGCTCCTCGTAGACGTATTTGCCGAAATCCATGATGCGGCACACCGGCGGCGTGGCGGTGGCGGCAACCTCGACGAGGTCGAGGTTGAACTGCATGGCGAGGGCGATGGCCTTCTGCGTGTCGAGGATGCCCAACTGGCGGCCTTCGGGACTGATGACGCGGACCTGGGGCGACTTGATCCGCATGTTGCGGCGGATGGCGGCGAAGGGATCGTTGTTGCGACGGTTGTCGCGGTTATAGGGAGTGCGGCCGCCGGGCGAAGAGGAAGGAAGTGCCATTCAGGATAGAGGGATTGCTGGTCAGGTTGGTCGGAGGGCTGTTTTTGCCTCTAACGCGGGTGATGACAACACCTATTATTGCGCGGTTCCAGTGCCGGGAAACCCGGCCGTTTCACACGCTGAAACTCTCGCCGCAGCTACAACTGGCCTTGGCGTTGGGGTTGGAGAACTTGAAGCCGCCGGCGACCATTTTGTCCGAGTAGTCCAGCAGCGTGCCCTTGAGGTAGAGGGCGGTCTTGGGGTCCACAACGACCGGCACCCCCGCCGAGCGCACCAGGATGTCGCCCCGGCGCGGTTCGGGCGTGAACCTGAGCTTGTAGCTGAGGCCGTTGCAGCCGCCGCCCGTGATCGCGATGCGGAGGAACTCGCCCGACTGCTCGCGCGCGACGAGCGCCGCGACCTTGACCCCAGCCTCGGAAGTGAGACGGACGAGGTTTTCGTTACCCTCGCGCACCCCCTCGGGCAGTGGCGGCATGATGGCGGTGGTGGACACGCGGACACTCATGCCCCGGAACGGAATTTTATCAAGCGTCGTGCCACCACGACCGCGTTGGCGAAGCTGCGCGGGCTGGCCTGTCCCTGCCCTGCGATGCGGAAAGCTGTGCCGTGGTCGGGACTGGTGCGCACAAAGGGCAGGCCGAGCGTGACGTTCACCGCCTCGTCGAAATCGACCGCCTTGAGCGGCGCGAGTCCCTGATCGTGATACAGCGCCACGACAACGTCGAATTCGCCGCGCAGCGCGCGCGCGAAAAGCGTGTCGCCGGGTTGGCAGAGCGTGAGTCCGGGAAACTCCGCGCGGAGATGCTCGAGTGAGGGGTTGAGCAGATCCTTCTCCTCATAACCGAGGAGGCCGCCCTCGCCGGCATGCGGGTTGAGCCCGCACACACCGATGCGCGGCACCATGATGCCGTCAGCGCGGGCCAGGGTGTTCGCCGCGGCCACGGTGCGGTGCAGCCGATGCGGGCCAAGCAGGCGCGCGACCTCGTGCAGCGGCACATGCCACGTCGCCAGCACGACGCGGAGTTTCCCGCCGCAAAACGCCATCACCGGCTCGCCGCCCCAGCGCGCGGCGAAGAATTCCGTCTGTCCGGGAAAACCGTAACCGATCTTCGCCAGCGCGGCCTTGCTGACCGGCCCGGTGACGACGCCGGAGAATTCCCCGGATTTGCAGCCTGCGGCCGCCCGCTCCATCGCCGCCCACGCGACCAGCGAGCCCTCGCCGTCAGGCTGGCCGGGGGTCGCGGCGAATTCCTCCAGGCCGACCGGGATTTTTTCCGCAACAGTGTCGAGCGCGGCGAGCCAGGGCGCCGGGCCGATCACCGCGACCTCCTTCGCCTCCGCCCGATTGGCCGCGAGCCATGCGACGATGATCTCGGGACCGACGCCGGCGGGATCACCGCAGGTGAATGCGAGCCTAGGCGCCATCGTCGGGTATCCCCCCCGAAGCCGGACGGGCGAAACCGCGCTTCCCCGCCGCAAAAAACTCCAAAAAGCGCCGGGTCTCGGCGGGCGCGGATCCCCGCCGGCAAACACCGCCGAGTAGGCCGCCTTGATCTCCTTCACCGCCTCGCGGCCGAAACCGCGGCGTTTGAGGCCGACGAGATTGAATCCCGGCACCTCGTCGCGTTCGGCGACCATGAGAAACGGCGCGACATCCCTGGTGATGCGCGCGAGACCGCCAACCATGACACCCTCGCCGATGCGCACGAACTGGTGGAGGCCCGCGCCGCCGCCGACAAAAGTGAAGCTGCCCACGCTGACATGGCCGGCGAGCATGACATTGTTGGCCAGCACGACATCGTCGGCCAGCGCGCAGTCATGGCCGACGTGGGCGTTGGCCATCAGGAAGCAGCGGGCGCCGACCGTCGTGGCCTGGCCGGCGTGAATGGAGCGGTTGACGGTCACGTGCTCGCGAATCACGGTGCCGGCGCCGATGTGCACTCCCGTGACGGTCGCCGGATCAAACTTCAGATATTGCGGGTCGCCGCCGATGACGGCGAAGGGATGCACCACGACACCCTCGCCGAGCACCGAGTGTTTTTTAATAATTGCGCCAGCATGCACCTGGCAGCCCGCCCCCAGTTGGACGCCTTCCTCGATGATCGCCGTGGAGTGGATGCTCATTCCTTGGGGTTGTTCCGGCGTTGGCCAGGCTGGCGCTCGGCCAACAGGTCGAGCTGGGCGTCCTTGAGCAGGTCGTAGTTTTTCAGGATGCGGATGACCTGCAGCGTGTCGGATTTGCCGTAACTCTTGTTGATCTCCACGCGCTCGATGATGTCGAGCAGCATGGAGCGGAACGAAATGATGGCGTCGATGCCATGCTCCTTGAGCATGGCCACGCTCTGGGAGCGGAAGGGCTCGGCGGTGGGCAGGCTGGGCAGCACGAGGATCTTCGTGACGTCGGGCGCGTTGCCCGGTTCCTCGGCGTCCACCGGGAAAAAGCGCGTCACTTCCTTGAGCACGTTTTCCTCGAGGAAGCGAAAAATCTCCGGGCTGCTTTTGAGCATGTTCGGGGTGAATTTGCCGGTATGCCAGCCCTTGACCACGACGATGGCGCGGTGGATGTAGGCGAGCTCGCTGGCGAAGAGGAAAAACTCGGACCGGCGGGAATTGCGCTTGTAGGCGGGATTGTAGACGACGAGGTCCACCTCCTCGTCGCCCGTCTTGCGGCGGGCCTGCACCTGGTATTTGCGCACCTGGCGCACGAGGAAGCCGTTTTGCTCGAAATACTCGCGGACAATGCCTTCGTCGATGGCTGACATGGGTCAAACAACTTAGCGGTTTGCGCCGGGATAGCAGCCAAAATCTAGGCGGCACCCAGCTCGCGCCAGACCGTTTCCACCGTGGCTGGCGGGATGCCGGACCGGGTCGCGGCAGCCCCGAGGGCGTTCAGCACCACAAAGCGCGCGCCCTCAGCGCGGTTCTTTTTGTCGTGCGTGGTGGCCGCTTGCAACGCCGCCACCGGCAACGGGGCGCGCAAACGCACCGGCAGCTGGTGCGCGGACAGCACGCGCTCAATCCGGGTGACATCACTGGCCGGAATCAGGCCAAGTTTTTGCGAAAGGCGGGCGGCACCGGCCAGCCCTACCGCGACCGCCTCGCCGTGCAGGTAGGCAGTGTAATCCGTCACCTGTTCGATGGCGTGTCCGAAGGTGTGGCCAAGGTTCAAGAGTGCCCGGCCGCCCTCGGCGGCCGTCTCGCGCTCATCCACCGCCACGATGCCGGCCTTGAGTTCGCAGCAACGGCGGATGACCGCCGGCAGATCGGGGCTGCGCGCATCCAGGACGGATTCCTCCAGCTGGGCGAAAAGCGCGGCATCGCCGAGCAAGCCATATTTGATCACCTCCGCCATGCCGGCGGCAAATTCGCGCGCGGGCAGCGTCGCCAGCAAATCCGGTGCAATGTAGACAGCCCGCGGATGGTGGAACGCCCCGGCCAGATTTTTCCCGGCGGTAAGATTGATGCCCGTTTTGCCCCCCACAGAACTGTCCACCATCGCGAGCAGTGTCGTCGGCACCTGGATATGGTCGATGCCCCGCAGGTAGGTGGCTGCGGCAAAGCCGCCCAGATCGCCCATCACCCCGCCTCCGACCACCCACAGCACGCCTTGCCGCGTGACTTTATTCGCAGCCAGGAAATCCAGCACCTGCCCGTAGGTTTCAAGGGACTTGGACTGTTCGCCGGCGTCCAGGGTAAGCCGGGGGATGGCGCCGTAGTTCCGGTTCAGGTAGTCTCCGTGCGCCTGAGCCACTCCGGCATCGGTCAGCAGCGCTGCGGGCCGACCCTCCTGCTTCATTTCCTCCACTGCCAAAGACATGGATTCTTTTCTCGAGTGGAAATGTATCGGATAGCTTCGGGCTCCCAACTGAACTCTTAGCTCTGGCACCATAGAATCGTTAAAAGCCAGCTACTTGCGCAAGTCAATGCTCGATATCGGTCACTTTATGAGACGGGGTCTCAAATATTCTGTTGACATGATACTGCGTCTCATAATCATAATAATCCTTCTCGATAAACTCATGAACACACTCGCCTCAATCCTGCGCATCGCGTTCGGCTTTTCACCAAAGCCCTCCTCGCCGTCAGTTTGGCAGTGCACTTCGTCCTCCTTCTGCACCCGATCTATTTTCCAGCCCAGCCAATTTTTTCACTGAGTCCTGCTCTCACCCGCATGACACCCAGTATGAAGCCACTCCGCCACCGTCTCCTCGCTCTCTTGACCGGCCTCGCCCTGTCCCTGCCCGCCCCGGCGCAGGCTGCGCTGACGACCACCGAGCCGGTCTTGCAGCTCCCGACCTTCCGCATTGTCGCCGAGACCATCCGAGACGACATCGTCCAAGCACCTTATATGTCCGCCATCCAAGGCGTGCAGATTTTCACCGGCAAAAAGTCCATTGTGGTCGACTTCGACGCGATGCCGCAGATCCAGACCGACAACTACCGGCAGGCCTTTTCGAAAACCCCCGGCCTCCTCACAAGCGAACTCTCCAATTCCTCGCTGCTCTCCCTGAGCTACCGCGGCATCGGCGACCCGCACGAGTCGCAAAACCTCCTCGTCCTGAAGGACGGCATCCCGTTCGTCCTCGATCCCTTTGGCTACCCGACTGTTTATTTCGCGCCACCGTTTGAGTCGGTGGACCGCCTGGAGTTTGTCGCCGGCGGCGGCAGCCTCCTCTACGGCCCGCAACCGAGCGGTGCCCTGAACTATGTCACCCACATCCCCAGCCGCACGCACGCCGCATCGCTCACCACGCAGCACATCGTCGGCTCCGACAGCCTCTACTCCACGTTCAGCACGCTTGAAGGCGGCGTTGGCCGCACGGGCTATCTGGCGCAGTTCGACCACCGCAGCGGCGACAGTTTCCGCGATCGCAACAGCGACTTCGCCCTCAACGGCGGCGCCGTGAAGCTCGTCGTCGATGCCGGCGCCGACGCCCGCGTGATCCTCGACCTCGACGCCTACAAGGCCGACTCCGGCGAACCCGGCGGCCTCACCCTCGCCCGCGGCGCCGGCTTACTGACCTACGCCGATTCGCGCACCCAGACGCAAAATCTTCACGACCGCGTGCGCGTTGAACGCCTCGCCGCCCTCGTCCGCTACGAGCGCGACTACGGCTCCGTTGCCCGCCTCTCCGCCTCCGTTTGGGTCAGTGCTTTCTCGCGCTACAGCAAACGCCAGAACGGCTCGGGCTTCGGCCGCATCCCCACCGCCAGCAACAACACGATCAATCTCCACGAATACTCCACCGTCGCCGCCGACGTCCGCTACCGCCGCGATTACGGCGCCGGTGCGCAACCCAACACCTTCACGGCCGGCTTTACCGCCATGAGCGTGGTCTCGCCGATTTCCAACCGCCGCGGCGCCACGGCCGATGCTGACGATGGCATCCGCACCTACCAGGCCGAGCGCCAGAGCCGCTACCTCGCCCTGTTCGGCGAACACCTCTTCCGCCGCGGCAAGCTGGCCATCACGCCCGGCCTCCGCCTCGAACTGCTGCGGCAGAGCGTGGACGAGCAACAAAACGACGCCCGCACCGCCGCCGGCCGCGCGCTCCTCAGCACTGCCGACAACACCTTCGAGCCCCTCGGCGGCATCGGCGCCACCTATGAGTTCGGTCCCGCCGGCGAATTCTACGGCAACGTCTCCACCGCCTACAAGCCCGCCGCTTACGGCGACCTCATTCCCACCGGCGTCGGCGACACCGTCAGCGACCGGCTCGAGCCCGGTCGCGCGGTCAATTACGAATTCGGCTGGCGCGCCCGCCCCGCGCCCGGCGCGTGGGTGGACGTCTCCGTGTTCGCCATCGACTACGACAACCGCTTCGGCCGCGTCGGCACCAACCTCCAAAATGTCGGCCGCTCGCTCAACCGCGGCCTTTCCGCCGCCGTCGAGATCGCCCTCTGGCGCGCCAACGGCAGCGCCCGCTCGCGCTCCCTCTCCTGGCACGGCAACGCGCAGTTCCTCGACGCCGAGTTCATCTCCGGCCCGCTCGACGGCCGCACCCCGCAATACGCACCCCGGCTCACGCTCCGCAGCGGCCTCGTCCTCCGCCTCCCCGACCGCCTGAAGATCGCGCTGCTCGGCACCTATCTCGGCGAACACTTCGCCGACGACGCCAACACCCGCACCGCCACCGCCGACTGGCTGATCCCCGCCTACACCGTGTTCGACCTCACCGCCGAAGCCTACGTCTGGCGCGGCCAACTCGCCGGCCGCGACTCCGCCGTCGCCGTGCTCGGCGGCATCAACAACCTCTTCGACGAGCACTATTGGAGCCGCGTCCGTTCCAACGGCATCGATCCCGCCAACGGCCGCAACTACTATGCCGGTTTGCGGCTGGAGTTCTGATCTCGGTCCCACGGCCAGTTCTATTGGTCCACCTATTGAGACTTACTTAAAGAAGTGACCGCAAATAGGGTGCCCGGACGAGAAACCCACCGCCACACCCCGCCCTGCCGGGCACCCCTCTCCAGAGGGGAT
>LNEH01000087.1 GCA_001464505.1 Verrucomicrobia bacterium Ga0077533 | reverse complement strand
TGCGAGGAGCGCAGCGACGAAGCAATCCAGCTGAATCGCCACAGCGCGCTTCGCGCACCTCGCGATGACAACAGGGTAAAAGGTAACGGCGATTGGTATAACCTGCCACAGGAGTTCGCGTCGATCGCCTCTAGCTTGCTTGGACCTTTTGCGTCGCGCCCGTGAGGTGGGAACTTGTCGCTCAGGGGTAAACCCAACGAACACCGGTAGGGTATGAACACTAACAGGTGAAGCTCGCCTTGGTGCTGCCGTTGCAAAGTCTTTGGCCATGTTCCGGCGAGCGGCATGGTGGACCTTGATGGGATTTTTTGTCTGGTCCGGCAGCGCCAGTGCAGCACGCGAGACCGATGATCCGTGGATCCGCGGGGTCTTCACCGGCAAATCGCCGCGCGCGGTGCGACTGTCCGAAACCGACGCCTGGCAGCATGCCGGCCTTCTCGCCGAGAAAGCGCCGAACGCCTTCGTGCTCGTTGGTTCCGGTCAGTCGATGCAACCGCTTTACGCACCGGGCGCCATTCTGGTTTTGCAGCAGTTCCCCTATGAATTGCTCGAGCCGGGGCAGACCGTCCTCTATCGCAATCGGGGCCGCAAGGTCGTCGCCCACGTGCTGGTGGCGAAGGTGCGCGACGGCTGGCGGGTGGCCGGCCTGAACAACCGCCACCACGACATGGAGCCGGTGCTGGCCGAAAATCTTGTCGGCGTCGTCATCGCCGCCTTTCAGCCGCTGCCCGCCGCCCGCATGCAGCTCGCCACGCTCAGCCGCTAGCTCCGGCGCGGAAGCACCCCGCGCCAGTATTCTGGCAACGCCCGGTCGTCGTGCGCGCCGGATTGCGCCGCCGCCACCAGTTGCGCAAAATATTCATGCGGTGAGTTGAGTGGCATCAGCCTGGTGGTCGATATCGAGTCGTTGGGTTTGCCTGCCCCACCGGAGCCGACCGGCGAAGGCGGGTCCAGCTCCACTCTGCCGGGCTCCGCTCTTGCCCTGGACACATTTCATTGCCCGTATGGACCGCAATGAGTCCTCCCTCTCCCTCTCCGGCTGGGTTTGCCGTGTCACCTGCAATGGACACCGGCGGGCTCGGCGGTCACCCGCGCGGCCTTACCACCCTCTTCTTCACGGAGATGTGGGAGCGCTTTTCCTACTATGGCATGCGCGCTCTGCTCATCTTGTTTATGGTGAAAACGGCCGCGGACGGCGGCCTGGGTTACGACACCAAAAAAGCCGCCGCCATTTACGGGACCTATACGATGAGCGTCTACCTGCTCTCAATCCTGGGCGGCTTCATCGCCGATAATTTTATCGGCGCGCGCCGGGCCGTGTTGGTCGGCGGCATCATCATCGCCACCGGCCACTTTACGATGGCCATCAACTCCGAGGTGACCTTTTTCGCCGGCCTGGTCCTGATCGCGATGGGCACCGGCCTGCTCAAGCCCAATATCTCCACCATGGTCGGCAGCCTCTACACGCCGGCCGATGATCGCCGCGACGCCGGTTTTTCGATTTTCTACATGGGCATCAACCTCGGGGCCTTCGTCTCCCCCTTGGTGACCGGCTGGCTGGCGCAGAGTGCCGGCTGGAAATCCCTGCTCAGCGGCTGGGGCCTGAATCCGCTCCACAGCTGGCACTGGGGCTTCGCCGCCGCCGGCGTCGGCATGACGCTTGGCCTCATCGTCTATGTGCTGCAACGCGAACGCCTCGCCCATGTCGGCAACGCGCCGGCTCCCGAGGCCGACGGCTCACGCCCGTGGGGCAGGCTCGGCGTGGTCGCACTGGGTTCCCTGATCCTGATCGCGGCGATGAAAGCCTGCGACACCTACCCGGCGCTGGTCTATGTGCTCTTTGCCCTGCAAATCGCCGCGATTCTATTCTTCGCCTTCAAGCCCGACCCCGACAGCAAACGCATCGCCGCCATCCTGGTGTTTTTTTTCGCCGCGGAAATCTTCTGGGCCATCTTCGAGCAGACCGGGTCCACCATCTCGCTCTTCGCCGACGAACTGACGCGCAATGAATTCCTCGGCTATTCGTTCCCCTCCTCGTGGTGGCAATCGGTCAATTCCGTCTGGGTTATCCTGCTCGCGCCGATCTTTGCCTGGCTGTGGATCAGGCTCGGGGCGAGGCAGCCGTCCAGTCCGGCGAAGTTTGCCCTCGGCCTGCTGTTCGTCGCGCTCTCGTTTGTGCTCATGGTGCCGGCCGCCAAGCTCACGGCCGAGGGCAAGGTCGGCCCGATGTGGCTCGTCGGCCTGTTTTTCCTGCAGACCGTCGGCGAGATGCTGCTCAGCCCCGTCGGCCTCAGCACCATGACCAAGCTCGCCCCGCAACGGTTGCTCGGCCTCGTGATGGGCATCTGGTTCCTGGCTGCCGCGCTCGGTAACAAGCTGGCCGGCGTGCTGGCCGGAGAGTTCAGGAGCGAGAACGCCGGCGACCTCGCCACCTTCTTCTGGCACCAAGCCCTGGCGGTCGGCGCCTGCACCTTGGTGCTCTTTGCCCTCGTGCCCTGGGTCAAAAAGCTGATGGGCGGGGTGCGTTAATATTACTCTGTTAAGTTCCCCGCTGTGAATTCGTCGAGTTTCAGAGGGAATGTCACTTAATAGGTGACATTGAGAGTGGGTGTTTTTTGCAGAGGAACGTCACAAAGTAATACTAACCCGAACATTTCACACACGCCTATGCCGAAGATTTCAAACGCACGCTGCCGAAGTCCCCTCTATCAAGAGGGGTGCCCGACAGGGCGGGGTGTGTTGCATCAGATCTGGGTATGAAATATGCGGGTTAAGCCCAGCCCCGGTCATCCCTTGGTGCCGCAGCCGCGGCGCAGCCCGCGCCTTTTGCCTGCCCGGCATTGTTGCGCCAAGGCGGTCCGGCGCCCCCTCACTTGATCCGCACGACGCGCACCCAGCCGCCATTCTGATCGTAAAGCCGCCAGCCACCGAAGACTTTCTCGATCAAGACCGCCGGACTATCCACCGGTTTCGTATAAAAGACCCCGGGTTCGGATTGCCGCCAGATCTGCCCGTTCTCCAGCTTGAACTGGGTGTCGCCGTCCCAACCGCTGTATTTGCCCAAAATCCGGCTGAGCACGCGCGTCTCGGCCTCGCGGGCCTGCTGCTGTTCCGTCCGGGCCTCGGCCTTGGCTTGTTCTTTGATCTCGACCTTC
>LNEH01000086.1 GCA_001464505.1 Verrucomicrobia bacterium Ga0077533 | reverse complement strand
GCCAAGGGCAAAGCACAACGTGCCGACGGGGGACATGAAACAGCGTTGCCTCCCGAAACCCGCCAATTGAGCATCGGCCCATGCCCTCCGAGTTTTCCCTCACCCGCCAGGTGGAGTTCCATGAGACCGACATGGCCGGCATCATGCATTTCACCAATTTCTTCCGCTGGATGGAAGTGTGCGAAACCGCCTTCTACCGGTCGCTCGGTTTGCCGCTCATCTCGTTTGTGCCGGGTCAGGTGGTGGGCTGGCCGCGGGTGAACGTCAGTTGCGCCTACCGGGCGCCGCTGCGTTTCAACGACACCGTCGAGGTGAAACTCTTCGTCAAGAAACTCAACACCCGCTCGGTGACTTATGTCTTCCAGTTCCGCAAGGATGGCGCGTTGTGCGCTACCGGTGAGGTGACGGCGGTGTGCGTGAAACCCGACGCCCAGGGCGGGATGGCCGCCCAGCCGATCCCGGCGGAGGCCCGCGCCCAATTGCAGGAAGCGCCGGAATCGGCCTATTCGTAGGTGGAACGCGCTGACCCCAGCGCGTTGTTGGTGTCCGCTCTCGGAAAGCGCGCTGAGGTCAGCGCGCTCCACCTCAAGACAAGAACCCTACGACGTGTAGGGCGGCGTGGATTGAACGCCGCCCTTTCGCCAGCGCTACTCCACGGGGTTGGCCGAGCGGCGTCCTAATTTCACTCGGGAAGCCCCGCAGCAAGCTGCGGGGAATGTTTCAGTATTCGCCTTTGGCGGAGAGGGCGAACATTTCACACGTCTGAAGGTGAAATGTTCGGGCCAGGAGGAGGACCGGCTGCCAGTGCAGTTCATAACAGCGGTTGCAGGGCGCGCCAGACGGTCTCCGCGACGATTTTGTGGCCGGCGGCGGTCGGGTGGATGCCATCGGGCAGGTTCAGCTCGGGCACGCCGCCGACGCCTGCAAGGAGGAAAGGGATGAGGACCACTTGGGTTTTGTCGGCGAGGTCGGGATAGATGGCGGCGAACTGGTGCGAGTATGAGGCGCCCATGTTGGTGGGCATTTGCATGCCGGCCAAAACAATCTTCACGGACGGATAGCGTTCGCGGATGCGCTTAATCATGGCCTCGAGGTTGGCGCGCGAGGTCTCGGGATCTATTCCGCGCAACCCGTCGTTCCCCCCCAGCTCGAGGACAAAAATGTCCACCCGCTGCCGCAGGATCCAGTCCAGCCGCCGCAAGCCCCCGGCCGTGGTCTCGCCGCTCAGCCCGGCGTTGACGACCCGCCAAGGCTGGCCGGCGGCCTCGAGCTTCCGCTGGATCAGGGCGGGATAGGCGTCGTCGGGGTCGAGTCCGTAGCCGGAAGTCAGGCTGTCGCCGAAAAAGAGCAGGGTCTTGGTCTCCGCCGCGCCCAGCCCCGTGGCCAGCCACAGGCAGATAACGACCGTTCGCCACGTTTGGCTTTTGCACTTCGCGGAAAATTCACTCTTGTTCAGGCCCATTTGCGGAAATCATGAGTGACCAAACTATCCTGAAAGTCGAGCACCTGACCAAGACCTATCCCACGGCGGCCGGCGCCCTGACCGTCCTGCACGAGGTGTCGTTCGCCCTTCCGGCCGGCGGCACCTGCGCCATCGTCGGCCCTTCCGGCAGCGGCAAGACCACGCTGCTCGGCCTGTGCGCCGGCCTCGACCAGCCCTCGGCCGGCAGCGTCCAGCTCGACGGCCGCGAGATCGGCGGCTTGTCGGAGGATCAGCGCGCGCTTGTCCGCAACGAGTGTGTCGGCTTCGTCTTCCAGAACTTCCAGCTCATCCCCACCCTGACCGCGGCGGAGAACGTCCTCGTGCCGCTCGAGCTGCGCGGCAACGGCGCCAGTCCCAAGGAGGCGGCCGGCCTGCTGGCCCGCGTCGGCCTCGGCGACCGGCTCGACCATTACCCGTCGCAGCTTTCCGGGGGCGAGCAGCAGCGCGTGGCCCTGGCCCGCGCCTTCATCAACCGGCCGCGCATCCTCTTCTGCGACGAACCGACCGGCAACCTCGACGGCGACACGGCGCACGCCATGGTCGACCTGATCTTCGGCCTCAACCGGGAGCGCGGCACGACGCTGGTGCTGGTGACCCATGACCTCGAGCTCGCCCGCCGCACGCAGCGGATCCTCCGCCTGCGCAACGGCGCCGTGATTTCCGACGAAACCACCTGATTCTGGTCACCACGAAATACACCAAACACACGAAAGGATCAAATATGAGCACGATCATCTATCCGGACGAATCATACAAAATCATGGGCGCCTGCTTTGAAGTCTATAAGGAGAAGGGCTGTGGCTTTTTGGAGGCGGTTTTTCAGGAATGTCTGGAGCTTGAGCTGGGCGACCAAGGCATACCCTTTGCGGCGCAACCAAACTTAAAACTCGCCTACAAGGGCCGGCAGTTGAAGCAGACCTATACCCCGGACTTTGTCTGCTATGACCGGATTATTCTAGAGCTAAAGGCGGTCTCGGCGCTCAACGACGAGCATCGGGCGCAGGTCCATAATTACCTCCGGGCGACCGGTCATCGCCTGGGTTTGCTGGTCAACTTCGGCCACTTCCCGAAAGTGGAGGCCGAACGCATCGCCCGGTGACCGGCTTTTCGTGTATTTGGTGTGTTTCGTGGTGACCCTCCGATGAGCTTCATCCTGAAAATGGCCTGGCGGGACACGCGGGCCTCGCGGCGCCGGCTGCTGCTGTTCTCGCTGGCCATCGTGCTTGGCGTGGCGGCGCTCGTGGCGGTCGGCTCGTTGCGCGACAACCTGCGCGCCGCCATCGAGGAGCAGACCAAGACGCTGCTCGGCGCCGACCTGACCATCACCGCCCGCGCGAAACTGGACGAGGAGGCCGAGAAATTCGTCAGCGGCCTCGGGGGTGAGCAGGCGCGGGAAATCACCTTCAACTCCATGCTCATCCTGCCCGACGCGGCCGGCCGCACGCGGCTCGTGCAGGTGCGGGCCGTCGAGCCGGGTTTCCCCTTCTACGGGAGTTTCGACACGCGGCCGGCGGATCTCCGGGCCCGCCTGCGCGGCGGGCAGAATGTGATCCTGGAGGAGAGCCTGATGATGCAGTTCGGCCTGAAACCGGGCGACCGGGTGAAGCTGGGTTCGACGGAATTTATCGTGGCGGGCGGCCTGCTGGCCGTGCCCGGCGAGGCGGCGGCGGTGGCCACCATGGCGCCGCGCGTGTTCATCCCCTTCGGGGCCGTCGGCGACACCGGTCTGCTGCAAGCCGGCAGCCTGGCGCGGCACCGCGTGCATTTGAAATTTGCCCGGGACTTCGATGTCGAGGCGCTCGTGCGCGACCAGCGCAACCGTTTCCGCGAACTGCGGCTGGGCACCGACACGGTGGAGGAGCGCAAGCGCGAGCTCGGGCAGTCCATCCGCAACGTGAACGCCTTTCTCAGCCTCGTGGGTTTCGCCTCGCTCTTCCTCGGCGCGATCGGCGTCGCGAGCGCGATCCATGCGCACATCCGCCAGAAAGTGCCGACCGTCGCCGTGCTGCGTTGTCTCGGCGCCTCGGCCCGCACCGCGTTCTCCATCTACCTGCTGCAGAGTCTCGGACTGGGGGTGGTGGGAGCCGGGCTCGGGGTGTTGCTGGGCCTCGGGGTGCAACTGGCGTTGCCGGGCCTGTTGCGGGACTTTCTGCCGTTTGCCTTGGAAATCTCCATCTCGTGGACGGCGCTGGGGCAGGGGTTCGGCGCGGGCCTGGTGGTGAGCGTGTTGTTCGCGCTGCTGCCGCTGCTCGAGGTGCGGCGGGTGTCGCCGCTGCTCACGCTGCGCTCGGCCCTGGCGGACACCAACGGCCGCCGGCGCGACTGGTGGCAGGTGGCGCTGCTGGGCGTGATCGTGGTGCTGGTCTTCGCGTTCGCCGTGTGGCAGACGGGCCGCTGGCAGTGGGGGGCGGGATTCGCCTTTGCGCTGTTGCTGGGCTTTGCGGTGTTGGCGGGTCTGGCCAGGATCGTGTCCTGGCTGGCGAAGAAATTCACCCCGCGTGCGCTGCCCTACGCCTGGCGGCAGGGTGTGGCCAACCTGCACCGCCCGAACAACCGCACGCTGCTCCTGCTGGTGTCGCTCGGCCTGGGCACGTTCCTGATGATGACGCTTTATCTGTCCCGCGACACGTTGCTCAGCCAGTTGCGGGTGGTCGGTGGCAACGAACGACCGAACCTGATGCTGTTCGACATCCAGGACGACCAAGTGGAGCCGTTGAAGAAATTGCTGGCCGAGGCAGGTTCACCCGTAAAACAACATGCCGCCATCGTGACCATGCGCCTCGCGTCCGTGAAGGGCCGGGCCGTGACCGATCTGCTGAAGGACCGGCAGTCGGGCGTGCCGGGCTGGACGTTGCGCCGCGAATACCGCTCGACCTACCGCAGCGAACCGGCCGACACGGAGAAGGTGACAGCCGGGGAGTTTACGGGCCGGATCGTGGCGGGCACCGAGCCGGTCCCCATCTCGCTGGAGGAAAGCCTCGCCCGCGATTTGCAGGTGGCGCTCGGCGACGAGCTCGTCTTCGACGTGCAGGGCGTGCCGGTGAAAACCAAGGTCGGCAGCCTGCGCGCGGTGGATTGGCGCCGCATGCAGCCGAATTTCTTCATCGTGTTCCCGGAGGGCGTGCTGGAAAGCGCGCCGAAATTCCATGTGATGGCGCTGCGCGTCGCCGACGCCGGACAGTCGGCGCAAGTCCAGCAGGCGGTCGTGCGCGATCATCCGAATGTGTCGGCCATTGATCTGGCGATCATCATGCAGACGATCGACAACGTCTACTCCAAGGCGTCGTTTGTCGTGGAGTTCATTGCCCTGTTCACCGTCATCACCGGGGCCATCGTGCTGGCGGGCGCGGTGCTGATCGGCCGGTCCCAGCGCGTGCGGGAAAGCGTGCTGTTGCGCACACTGGGCGCGACCAAGGCGCAGGTGAACCGCATCATGTTCGCCGAATACCTCGCGCTCGGCACCTCGGGAGCGGCGGTGGGCGCCGTGCTCGCGGTCGGCGCGAACTGGGCGCTGGCGTATTACGTCTTCGACGTGAAGTGGGTCATGCCCTCGGCCGTGGTGTTGCTGGGCGGCTGGGCCGCCGTCAGCCTGATGACCGTGACGACGGGCTTGCTGTCCAACCGGGGCATTTGCGACCATCCGCCTCTCGCCGTCCTGCGCGAGGAGACATGACGCCCCGGCTGCTCACTTTTCATTACACCTTGCGCGATGTGGCCGGCCGCGTGCTGGACACTTCGCGCGCGGGTGAACCCAAGCCCTTTCTGGAGGGTGCCGGGCAGATTATCGAGGGCTTGGAGGAGCCGCTCCGGCAAATGACGGTGGGGGAGACGCGGCAAATCGTCGTGCCACCCGAACGGGGCTATGGGAGGCGGGAGGCTGATTTGGTGCAGAAAGTGTCCAAGGTCCGGCTGCCGGTGGCGGACATCAAGGTGGGCGAGCAATTCCAGACCGGCCCGGACCGGCAGGCCCCGGTGGTGACGGTCGTGGCCATTGAAGGAGACGAGGTCATGCTCGACGCGAACCATCCGCTGGCCGGGCAGGAGCTGCATTTCGAGGTGGAACTGGTCACGGCGCGCGCCGCCACACGCGCGGAGTTGCAACAGGCGCGCATTCCCACCTAACTGCCCCACCATGAAAGTCCTTGGCATTGATATTGGCGGTTCGGCCTTCAAGGGCGCGCCCGTTGACACAAAAACGGGCCGTCTGCTGGCGGAGCGCCACCGGGTGGAGGTCGATGCCCCGTGCCCGACGGTCCAAGGCCTGGCGGCGGCGCGGGAAATTGCGCGGCATTTCCAATGGCACGGTCCGGTCGGCATCGGGTTTCCCAGCGTCATCCAGTCCAACCGCACCGGCCCCGTCGGGAATCTCGGCCGCAATTGGGAGAAGAAGGATGGTGCGGCTCTGTTTGGCCGGGCGACCGGCGGCAAGGCGCGGTTGTGCAACGACGCCGATGCCGCCGGGCTGGCCGAGATGAAATTCGGGGCGGGGAAGGGGCACCAGGGCTCGGTGCTGATGCTGACGCTGGGCACCGGCATCGGCTCGGCGCTTTTTTTCCAGGGCCGCCTGATGCCCAACCTCGAGTTCGGTCACATCCCCTGGAAAGGCAAACCCATCGAGCGCTTCGCCTCGGCCGCGGTGCGCAAGCGGCGCGGCCTGAGCTGGCGGGAGTGGGCGCTGCGCGTGAATGTCTTTCTCGGGGTGGTCGAGCGTCTCTGTTCACCGGAGTTGATCATCATCGGCGGCGGCGTGAGCAAGAAGTCGGACAAATGGTTCAAATATCTCAAGGCCCAGGCCCGGGTTGTGCCGGCCAAACTGCAAAATGAGGCGGGCATCGTCGGCGCCGCGCTGGCCTGGGAGGAAGCCGGTCGGTAGGCGGGGGTTGCCGCCAAGGGGGCTAGGACAAGGGGCCGACCCGACACACCCCGCCCTGTCGGGCAGCAGCCTACGCCCAGGCGCTACGGCCCGCCAAGCCCCTCTTCATAGAGGGGACTTCGGCTGCGGAGATTGGAATCCCCTCTATGAAGAGGGGTGGCGCGAAGCGCCGGGGTGTGTAGGATTGCCGTAGAGCGTGTGAAATATCCGGACGACATAGCCGCCGCCGCGCCACTCATCCACTCCCGACGCCCGTTCATCAAAACTGGGTGCAACTTTGGGCCGGAATCGGGTGTTTTGACCCCATGCCCAGCACGACCTGCCGCCTGCCGCTTTTCATCCCATCCGGTGGGGGCTTGGTCGCTGAAACCGCCCGTCTCATCGCTCTGGCATTCCCCCGCACCGCGACCGCTGATGCACTGCGCCCGTTCGTAGTTATCAGTTGTGTTGCAGAAGGGCCCCTCGGGGGCCCTTCTGTGTTTTCCGCGCCGCCCGCAGGGGCTGTGGTGTAAAGCGCTGGCCAACGGCTCCTCCTTTCGTTCATCCTTACCGACCAACTGATTCCCCATGTCTGCAACCACGAACCCATCCGTCTCCGCGGCCTCCCCCGCGCCCCAGAAAAAGAAATCCCGCCGCAATCTGTTCATCCTTCTCGGGGTGGCAGCCGTGGCCATCGGCGCACTCGTCGTCTTCGCCGCCTCGCGCAACAAGGATGCCGGCATCCCCGTGACCACCGAGAAGGCGATGGTGAAGACCATCACGCACCTCGTCACCGCGACGGGCAAGGTGCAGCCGGAGGTCGAGGTCAAGATCTCCCCGGAAGTCGCCGGTGAACTGATCGAGATTCCGGTTATCGAGGGCCAGTCGGTGAAAAAGGGCGACCTGCTCGTCCGGATCAAACCCGATTTCTACCAAGCCCAGCTTGAGCAGCAGGAAGCCTCGCTCGCCTCGGCCAAGGCGACCAGTGTGTTGAGCCAGGCACGCCTGAAAAAGGCCGAACAGGACTTCAGACAGGCCCAGGAGCTTTACGACAAGAAACTCGTGTCCGAGGCCGACTACACCTCCGCCAAGACCAACATTGATGTCGCCAAGGCCGATTTCGACACCTCGCTGGCCCAGATCCGGCGCACCGAAGGCTCGCTCAGCCAGGCCCGCGACTCGCTGGCCAAGACCACCATTTACTCGCCGATGGACGGCAGCATCAGCTCCCTGACCAGCGAAGTGGGTGAACGCGTGGTCGGCACCGGCTCTTTCGCCGGCACCGAGATCATGCGCATCGCCGACCTGGCCAGCATGGAGGTCCGGGTCAAGGTGAACGAAAATGACATCATCAACGTCAAGGTCGGCGACAGCACCATCGTGACGGTGGACGCGTTCCCCGGCCGCAAGTTCACCGGGGCGGTGGGCGAGATCAGCAGCTCGGCCATCACCACCGGCGCCCAATCAGCCGCCTCCTCGGCCTCGGACGAAGTGACCAATTTTCTCGTCAAGATCCGCGTCAAGGACCGCGACATCAAGCTGCGCCCCGGCATGAGCGCCACCGTGGACATCGAGACCCAGACGGTCGAAAATGTCGTGGCCGTGCCCATCCAGAGCGTCACGGTCCGCGCCACCGGCGGCAAGACGGCCGAGGAGGTTCAGGAGGCCAAGGCCAAGCAAGCCAAGGAGCGTTCCGGCAACGAGCTGGAGGTCGTCAGCGAGCGCGACGAAGC
>LNEH01000085.1 GCA_001464505.1 Verrucomicrobia bacterium Ga0077533 | reverse complement strand
GTGAAAACGATCCGTCATCTGGGCTACAAATCGAAGGTGGCCTTCATCGAGGAAAAATCCCAATGGCTATTGAATACAGCTTGATTAACCACATGCCCGGAATCCGTGGTCAAAAACCGATCGATAAACCGCGTCAGCGGCTCTGCAGCCGGATCTTGTTCAGGCCCTGCTTGCGGCAGATGTCCATCACTTCGGTCATGATCTTCACGGAGGTGTTCTCGTCCAGGCGGATCACCACGGTGATGTCCTTGGTCACGGTGCCGACCTGCCGCACGAGTTCCGCCAGCGTCTCCATCGTGGCGGGCTTGCCGTTCAAATCCACCGCGCCGTCCTTGGTGATGCTGATGGTGAGCGCCTCCTTGAGTTCGCTTTTGCCCGCAGTCTCCACCTTGGGCAGCGTGAGGTTCATGGTTGAGATCGTGCGGAACTGCATCGTGACGAAGGCGAAGAAAATCAGCATCACGAGCACGTCGATCAGCGGCACGAGGTTCATCTCGGGCCGCTTGCGCTTTTTGACGTAAAGCCCGCTCATGACTTGGTCGTGCGCGCCAGGATGCGTTCCAACAACAGGTCGAGCTTGACCGCGTAGTTCTCCACCTTGCGCTGGAGGAAACCCGCGCCGACCAGCGACGGGATGGCGATGGACAGGCCGATGACCGTGGCGGAAAGCGCCAGCGCCACACCCTTGGTGAAGGCCACCGGGTCCGGCAGGCCGGTCTCGGGCGAAATATGGGAAAATACCTGCAGCAGACCGATCACCGTGCCGGTGAGGCCGATGAGCGGGGCCGCGGCATAGATGACGTCGAGATAGGGAATGCCGCGCTCCATCCGGTTGATCTCCAGCCGGGCGAAGGCCTTGACCGCCTCCGGGTCGCCTTTGTGGCGCTCGGCGAACTCGACGACCCGGGCGAGCACCGAGTGCCGGCCGGCTTGGGCGGGTTTCCCCTCCACGATGGCATCCACCAGATCGTTGGGCAGCACCGCGTCGGCCCGGAGGGCGTAGAGGCGTTCGCAGAGGATGTAGACCGCGATGATGGAACAGAGCGCGAGGGGATAGATGAGGACGCCGGCGCCCTTGAAAATGTCTAACATAAGAAGGGATGAGTGAAGTGGGCTCTAAGACGCCCTCAAGCCTGAAAGGTTCACCCGCCCGGCGTATTTTCTCATAATTTGCCCGATTTCAACCGGGCGGCCAGACTCGTCATCTCCAAATCCAGTTGCTTGCCCGGATCCACCCGGAGGGTGCGCCGGGCCCGGTCAAGGCATTGCAATGCCGCCGGCACTTGCCCCCGGGACGCCAGATGCCGGATGAAGGGCACCACGACTTTGTCATAGAAATCAATCGTCTGCCCCTGCCCGGCTGTCTCCAGCACACGGTTGTAGACTTTGATCTGCGTCGCCACATCGTCCTCCTTCATGCTCCGCTGCACCGTCGCGGCGGCTTGCTCAATGCTGAGATCACTCCGGGTCGCCTGGTATTTTTTCCCCAACCGTTGTTCCTCGAAGGCCGCCACACTGGTCTCGCCCCGCTCCCGCAGGACGACCACCAGTTGCCGGGAGAAGGCGATCTCGAGGTCGGGGTATTTCTGGAACGCCAGCACCGCGTCGCGCAGGATGGCCTCCCGGGCCCGCGGGTCGGGACTCAGGGCCGCCTGGGCCTCGAGCAGGACGTTCCAGCCCGCCAGGTTGCGCCGGTCGCGGTTCACGGCCTCGCGCGCCGCCTTCAAGGCCGGCTCCGGCTTGCCGTCCCGCAGATATTCCGCGGCGTACGCCGCGTGCATGACGGAAAGCTTGTAGGTCGGCAGCGCGCGGAACCGCTCGGCGATGAAACCCAGCTCGTGGTCGTTGATGTCGCCCCACGTCTGCGGGTCGAAGGCCAGGCCCACGATGAATTTCTGCTCGGCGAAGCGCCCGCAATCGAGCTGCCACTTCTGGTTCGCATCGAGATAACCGAACCACGCGTGACGACCGTCGAGTCCGGCGCCGCGGAACATCATCGTCGGGATGCCTTTCGCCTTGCCCGCCGTGCTGGCGAAATACGCCTGATCCACGCAGATGCCACCCTGCGCCAAAATGCTCGCCAGCCGGTAGTCCTTGCCGGGCCAGTGCAGGAGATTCAGCTCCACCCGGTTCTTCCGGTATTTGATCATGTCGTAGGCCTTGGCGAAATCGGCCAGCCCCGGCGGCACGTTCTGGCGCGCCCAATCGAGCTCGCTGAACGGCACGGCGATATCCACCAGAAATTTCAGCTCGCTGGCCGGCAGCCGGCGCAGGCGTTGCAGCGTGCCGTTGCTGCGGTCCAGCTTCGCCCAGTAGGCAAAGACCTGCTCGGGGGGCGGCAATTTGCGCGGCAACAAGGTGGCGCTGACCTGCCCGTGCGGCCAGTTGGGCGTCGGCGGCACGTCGTAGACCACCGCGATGGCCAGCGCCAGACTCCCATAATCGGTGAACAACGCCGGCTCGGCTTGATAAATCCGCTGGAGGATCGCCAGCACCTCCGCCGGACTGTCCACCGGCGACAGCAGCGTGAAAAACTCCTCCGCCAGCGCCGCGTTGCCAAGCAACGAGACCTGCAATTCGCGGGACAACTGGGACGACAGCGAACCCGGGTGCTGGTCGTAGCTCGCCGCCATGTTCGGATGCGCGACCCCGGCCTTTTCGACCGCCTTGATCCAATCGTGCAGGGCCTTGTTGTGGGGCGTCGCTAAAAGATCCGCCCAGCGATACAGGTAATACCACGCCGGCACGTAGCCGGAATTCGTCTCATAGGCCTGCAACGCCGCCGCGCGCAGCATCGGGGCCACACTCCCCCAGCCCTGCCCCGCCGCCCGGTCCACCAACGCCGTGATCCGCGCCGGGGTCGGCGCCCGGCCGATTTCCTCCGGCGGAATTACGTTCGACTCCTGCGCCCGCGAAGGCTGCGACCAAAACAACAACCCGAGGATGAAGAGGCGTCTCAGCACCACCCAAGCAAAGCAAAATACCAGCGGCACGCAATCCACCATCGCGGTATCAATCCTTGTGGCAGATTAGCCCGAATATTTCACACACGCCTATGCCGAACCGACACACCCCGGCGCTCCGCGCCACCCCTCTTCATAGAGGGGATTTCAAACGCACGCTGCCGA
>LNEH01000084.1 GCA_001464505.1 Verrucomicrobia bacterium Ga0077533 | reverse complement strand
TGCTGCAGGTGCAGTCCATCATCCGGGCCCAAACCCTCGACTACGGCTACGATACCACCGGGGTGCTTGGTGCGCGGGTCGGCCTGATGGAAGGCGATTACCCCAGCTCCGCCGCCCGTCAGCTCTTCTACGAGAAATTAATCCGCGAACTCCGCGCCAATCCTGAGTTCGAGGCCGCCGCGCTCACCAACCGCTTCCGCATGGTATTTTCCGGCAACGGTCCCATGGAGATCGAGGGCAAACAATACGCCAAGGACACCGACCGCACCCAGGTTAACTTTGAAAATGTCAGCTCGGATTACGCCACCGTGCTTGGCCAGAAGATCGTCGAGGGCCGCTACCTGACCGACGAGGATACCGACCAGAAGGAACCCGTCGCCGTCGTCAACGCCACTTTTGCCAAGAAACACTTTGGGAACGAGTCCGCCCTCGGCCGCCGCTTCCGCACGGTGCAGCAAAACGGCCAGAATCCCGGCACCTGGCGCAAGATCGTCGGCGTGGTCACCGACGTCCGCATGCTCGGGCCCTTCAACAACCAGAACGACAACTCCGGGTTCTACGTGCCGCTGTTCGCGTCCGCCTTTGGACCGGCGGCCCCGGCGCCCATCGCCCCGCAGTTTGCCACCATCGTCGCCAAACCCAAGGGCGGCCAGCGGGGCGAATCCCTCGCCAAGGCCGTTGCGGGCGTTGTCCAGCGCATTGATCCCAACCTGCCGCCCTATTTCGTCGAGACGCCAAAAACCTCGTTCGACGGCTTCCTCGGCCAGAACCGGATCATCGCGACGATGTTCACCATCTTCGGGGTGGTCGCCACCGTAATGGCCGCCGTCGGCCTCTACGGTGTGCAAAGCTTCTCGGTCAACCAGCGCACCCAGGAATTCGGCATCCGCATGGCCCTCGGCGCCGACAACCGCGTCATCCTCGGCATGGTGCTCCGGCAGGGCGCGTGGCAGCTCGGCACCGGACTGCTGCTCGGGCTCGGCCTGCTCTTCGGCATCGCCAAGGCCGCCAACCAGGCGGTCGCTGGCGCGCTGTTCCTGATCCAGATCAGCCCGTCCGACCCGCTGACCTACACCGCCGTCGCCCTGCTCCTCGGCACCGTGGCCTTCATCGCGATCCTCATCCCCGCGCAGCGAGCCACCAAGGTGAATCCCATCGATGCCCTCCGTAGCGAATAATCTCTCAGCCCACCGCGCCGTAGCCCTGAGCTTGTCGAATGGGGCGAAGGCGGGCCGCCGCGCCACCAAGGTTGACCCGATGGTCGCCCTCCGCTCCGAATAAAATCTTTCCTCTTTCTCTTAATCTTAATCGTTCTCTCCTCTCCAAGCCCGAGCCTCAACCCCCTCCTGACGAAAGAGAACGATTAAGATTAAGAGAACGAGAAGGATTCAAGCCACCACTCTCCCCTCTCACTTTCCCTCTCACTTCTGCGTCCCCCATGCTCTCCGACCTCCGCTTCGCCTTGCGCTCTCTCTCCAAGACGCCGGGCTTCACCCTCATCGCCGTGCTGACGATCGCCTTGGGCATCGGGCTCAACACCTCGATGTTCACGGTGCTGAAGTCGCTCGTGCTCCGCCCGCTGCCTTACCCGCAGTCCCACGAGCTGGTGCGCGTTTACCGCACAATCACCGGCAACCAGGGGGATCTCCCCGTCTCGCCGCCCAACTTCACCGACCTCCGCGCCAGCGCGCAATCCTTCGCGCACTTCGCCGCCGCCCAGAACCTCGCCTTCAGCCTCGCCGAGCCCGGCCAGCCCGCCGCGCGCGTGCTCGGCCTCGCCGTCACGGAGGATTTCTTCTCCGTCCTCGGCGTCGCACCGGCCGCCGGCCGGCCGCTCCAAGCCGACGACTTTGCGTCCGACCGGGGCCGTGTCGTCGTGCTCACCCACCGCGCGTGGCAAAGCCGGTTCGGCGCCGATCCCGCGCTCCCCGGCCGCGAGATTCGTCTCGATGGCGAACCCACCACGGTGGTCGGCATCCTGCCCGCCGCATTCGACGACGCCCGCGTCTGGGGCCCGATCGAATTTATCCGCCCGTTCCAGCCCGACGCCGGGCTGCGCGCCAACCGCGGGGCCAATTTCCTGCACGCGGTCGCCCGCCTCGCCCCCGGCGCCTCGCTCGAACAGGCCCAGGCCGACCTTGCGACCGTCAACGACCGGCTCGCGCAAGCCTACCCCGACACCAACAGCGCCACGGGCACCCGCCTCGTGCCGCTCCACCTCGCCGTTCAGGATCCCACCTCGCGCACCCTCTCGTGGTTCACCTTCGGCCTCGCCGGCTGCGTGCTCCTCATCGCCTGCGCCAACCTCGCCAACCTGCTCTTCGCGCGCAACGCCCTCCGCTCGCGTGAACACGCCGTCCGCGCCGCGCTCGGAGCCACCCGCCTCCAGCTCGTCCGCCAGTCGCTCGCCGAGTGCCTCGTCCTCGCCGCCGGCGGCGGGCTCCTCGGTCTGCTCATCGCCCTCTGGGCCAACGACGCGCTCGGGGCCCGCCTCGTCGTCAGCGGCCGCGTGCCCCTCGCCCTCCCGATCGACTATGGCGTGCTCGCCTTCGCCTTCGGCACCGCCGCCTTCGCCGCCCTCGCCTTTGGCCTGCTGCCCGCGCTCTTCGCCGCCCGCGTTGACATCAACGAAGCCCTCAAACAGGGCACCCGCGGCACCGCCGGCAGCCCGGCGCAGGCCCGCCTTCGCCGCGGCCTGATCGTCGGTGAAGTCGCTCTCGCCCTCGTCCTCCTGACCGGCGCCGGCTTCTTCATCGACGGACTCCTCCGCTTCACCCAACGCGACCTCGGCTGGCGCCCCGACCGCGTCCTCACCGGCACCCTCGCCCTGCCCGCCGCTCACTACGGCACCGACGATTCGCTCCGCGCCTTCTACGACCGCCTCGAGTCGCGCCTCGCCGCTCTCCCCGGGGTCGAGCGCGTCGGCCTTTCGCTCTCGCTCCCCTTCAACGGCTACAACTGGCAACAGCGCTTCCTCGTCGAAGGGCGTCCCGACCCCGCGCCCGGCACCGAGCCCATGCGCGCGGTCAACCTCGTCAACCTCGGCTTCTTCGCCGCGCTCGGCCTCCCCCTCGTCGAAGGCCGCACCTTCACCGCGTCCGACCACACCGGCGACGCCACCGCCATCGTGATCAACGAGACGATGGCCCGCGAGATCTGGCCCGGCGAGAGCGCCGTCGGCCGCCGCCTCGCGCACCCGAACCGCCGCACCCAATGGCAGCAGGTCGTCGGCGTCGTGCGCGATGTCCATTTCGCCACCAACGTCACCGAGACCCGCCCGCGCCTCCAGACCTACCGACTCATGGCGCGCGAGCCCGACCGCCGCGTGGCGCTCGTCCTCCGCACCACGCTCGCGCCCGAGGCGCTGGTCGAGCCCGTCCGCCGGCTCCTCGCCGAACTCGACCCCGACCTCCCGCTCCACGACCTGCGCCCCGCGAGCCATTCCATCGAGCGCGGCCTGTCCAACTTCACCACCATCGGCGCGCTGCTCGTCGGCTTCGCGACGCTCGGGCTCTTCCTCGCCGCCCTCGGTCTCTACGGGTTGATCGCGGGCTTCGTCGCGCAACGCCACCGCGAGTTCGGCGTGCGCGTCGCGCTCGGCGCCACCGCCGCCGATGTCCTCCGCCTCGTCTTCACGCAGGGCCTCGCGCTCGCGGTGGCCGGCCTCGCGCTCGGGGCGCTCGGCACCTACGCCGTCCGGCAGTCGCTCATCACGATGATCCCCGCCTTCCCGCAGCCGCAATGGATCATCAGCGCCGCCCTCGCGCTGGTCCTGCTGACCATCTCCGCCCTCGCCTGCTGGCTCCCCGCGCAGCGAGCCACCAAAGTGAATCCTATCGATGCTCTCCGCAGCGAATAACCTCACCGCCAGCCGCGCCGTAGCCCTGAGCTTGTCGAATGGGGCGAAG
>LNEH01000083.1 GCA_001464505.1 Verrucomicrobia bacterium Ga0077533 | reverse complement strand
AGCCGTCTTGTCGGCCATAGGCTCGGCGAAGGCTGAAGGCCTAGCGAAGGCTGGCCTGTCAGCCGTAGGCCTAGCGAAGGCTGAAGCCCGCGCCATGCCTGCGCGCCAATCACATCAATTTCCGCAGCCTGACCCGTTTTCAGCACCGTCGTCCTTTCTTGGGGCCTGGTTTATGATCGCGGTGGATGCAAAGGGCAACTTGACCCACAGGGATTACCGCGTAGTTTGCCTGCCATGAGCTTGACGGAATTAGAGAAGGAAGTGCAAAAGCTCCCTCCCGGGGAGCTCGCCACATTCACGCGCTGGTTTGAGGAGTATGCCGCCAACCAGTGGGACAACCAGTTTGAGCGCGATGTGGCGGCGGGTAGACTGGACAAATTGGGCCGGAAGGCCGACGCCGTGTTTGAAGCGGGTCAGTGCACGGAGTTGTGAAGCATTTTGCTTCGCCTGATTTTTGGTTTCACTACCGGCTCCTGCCGGAAAACATCCGCGGGATTGCCGACAAGAACTTCACCCTGTTGAAGGAGAATGCCCGTCATCCCTCGCTCCGCCTGAAGAAAGCCGGCAGCTATTGGTCCGCCCGGGTGGGCCTGGGTTATCGCGCGCTGGGGAAAGAACGGCCGGAAGGGATTGTCTGGGTGTGGATCGGCTCGCACGCCGACTACGACTCCATGCTCAAGTAAGCTGAGTCAGATTCTCGACACAGAGAAATCAGGAGCCATCACAGAGACCACAGAGTCCGTCTCCGTGAATTCTGTGCCACCTCAGTGCTCTCTGTGACCCGGCCCGGCGACCTGTCAGCCGTCTTGTCGGCCATCTTGTCCCGTCGTAGCTCGTAGAGCGAAGTCGGAAGGCTCGGCGAAGGCTGAAGGCTTTGCGGAGGCTGGCCTGTCAGCCGTAGGCCTAGCGAAGGCTGAAGCCCGCGCCATGCCTGCGCGCCAATCACATCAATTTCCGCAGCCTGACCCCATTTTCAGACCAGACCCATTTTCAGACACCATTTTCAGACACTACAATTTCTTTGATTCAGCCTTATATCGTTCGGCCAGATATTCTCGTGAAATCTGTGAGCCATCGGAACGAATCGGCAATGGCTGCCCTTGATACTGCCCGTAATCACTCTTTTTCAGCCGAGGGGCCACAACTACGGTCATGGTGCTTGAATCGATGCCAATTAAGCCCTCATCAAATAGGTCATGAATGTCGGAGCGGAGGAGGATTCCGTTTCCCGAGTGATTGATGCCACTCTTAGAATGAAGCACTATGTGACACGCCTCCAGAACCTCCTGAACCGCTGTGCCAGTGAGAGCACACTTAGATTCGTAAAGTTGAATTAATTTGTTTCGGAATTGGACCTGTCCACGTCGCACTTTGGCGGCAAATGTTCGGAGCTCACCTGGGTCGTCGTTTGGTGCTTCACCGAAATCCTTGTATACTGGGTTCGTCGCCTTGATCTGATGTCCTAAAAGCTCGGCAATACGCTGGGCTTGGCCGGCTTGGACCGGATAGTTGGTTTGTCGAGCCATCGTGACTATTTCTAAATCTTCCAACACCGGATCGCTTTTGAGAGTCTCTTTGAGGAGCATCGTATCGTCCTCACGGAAGACCTTCGCGATGCGCACGAGGGCACACAATTCCGGACTGCCGGAATCCATTCTTCGTTTTTCTCCCAGGTGCTGTGTAAACTGCTGCCTTATTGCTGGCTCAGCCTGGATAGAACTCATGGCGACTATACCGCTGAGCCGTTTCTTTTTACCAGCAGCACGCCAGAGATAGACTTTCTGCCCGAGCTTCATAAGCGAAGGGTGTTGCCCGACATGCCACGTCATCGCAGTTCCTGTCTTTAGGTCGTCTTCAAGATCTGGATTATTATCTGGATTGTATTGAAATATCCAACAAGCAGGAGGCAGGTCGGATGACGGTGTTGGCGAGGATTTGACTTGGCTGGCTTTCCTGTTCGTTTTTGCGAGTGCCCTGTGTTTTTCCAGGACCTCCACATGGCTTTTCATCGGAGAGCCGGAATAGCCCTGATAATATTTGATGTGTTGCTCTAAAGATTTGATGGCGACTCGATGTGCCTCCGTTCCAGAATCTCGTAGTATCCATTTTAAGAAATCGTCCGTTGTGGCAGTGCTGAGGGCCCGTTTGTAAACTCGTCCCTCGCGAAGTTTCTGGTAATCACGCACAAGGTCCACCGCGCTGTTCTCGTTTATGCCAGTCTTGCCCAGTTGCTTCTTGGCTTCCGCGAGCGACAACTGGCCAGAGTGAACTTGGACTGCATACCGATACGCCTCCAAATATTGGGACAGAGTAATCCGGCTCATATGCGCAATATAATCCTGCAACCAATTCCAGCGAGAAAAATTGGCTTAGTTCATCAGTCCTCTCCCACTGAAATAAAAAGGCGCGCTCCGGAGAGCGCGCCTTGAAGTGCCGCCGCCGCCGTGGCCGCCGCCGCCCGGACCTTCCTTCTTCTCCGGGAGGTCGGTGATGATGCACTCGGTGGTGAGGAGCAGGCCGGCGATCGAGGCCGCGTTTTGCAGCGCGGTGCGGGTGACCTTCGTCGGGTCCACCACACCGGCCTTCACGAGGTCCTCGTATTCGCCTGTCGCGACGTTGAAGCCATAGTTCCCCTTGTTGGCGAGGATCTCCTTGACGACCACCCCACCGTCGACGCCCGCGTTGAAACAGAGCACGCGGACGGGGTGTTCGATGGCGCGGCGCACGATCTGGGCGCCGAAGGCCTCGTCACCCTCGAGCTTGAGGGCTTCGATGGCCTTGATGGTGCGGAGCAGGGCGACGCCGCCGCCGGCGACGATACCCTCTTCCACGGCCGCACGGGTCGCATGGAGGGC
>LNEH01000082.1 GCA_001464505.1 Verrucomicrobia bacterium Ga0077533 | reverse complement strand
GCTCTGGCTGGCCGTGGGGGCCACTCACCGCCTCGCAAATGAGGAGCACGTCACCTTCGAGTCGCTGCGGGAAGAGAATTTCATTTTGCTGGGCGAGTCCTCCAGCCTGACGCTGCAAATCCAGCACTTCTGCGGCACCCACGATTTTGAGCCGCGCATCACTCACCGTTGCAGTCAGCTGGCCACGGCCAAATCCCTCACCGCCATGGGACTGGGTATCACTGTCCTGCCCAAAAGCGCCCGCAGCGCCACCGATCCGGCCGGCCTGGTCTTCCGCAAATTTACCGGCCCGGTCCAGCCCTCGCGCGACATCGCCTTGGTGTGGCACCGGCGACGGCAGTTGGGCAAGGGGGCCCAGCTGTTTGCCGAGCTCGCCCGGAAAGTGGTCGGACCCGTCAGGATTGCCGATTCAACCCCTCCCTTTCAACTGCCCACCGCACCGGCTTGAAGCGGGTTGTGTCCGGTATTGTTTCCAGAAATCCTGACTCTTTATGTCGGCTACCATCCCGGACCATCACCTTTCACCGGGGCGTGAGCGCGCCACACTGCTGGTGCTCGGGGCCGTGCAGTTTACGCACATCCTGGATTTCATGATCATGATGCCGCTGGGTGCGCAACTCATGTCGGCCTACAGCATCTCGCCGGCGCAATTCTCCCATCTTGTCGCCAGTTACGGCATCGCGGCGGCAGTGAGCGGATTTGCCGGCGGATTCATGTTGGACAGGTTTGACCGCAAGCGCGCCCTGCTCGTGCTCTACGCCGGCTTTGGCGTCGCGACCCTAGCCTGCGGCCTGGCCCCGAGTTACCGGATGCTGCTCCTGGCCCGGCTCGCGGCGGGTGCCTTTGGAGGCCTCGCCAGTTCGCTGGTCACGGCGATGGTCGGTGATTTCATTCCCCCGGCCCGACGTGGTCGCGCCATGGGCCTGGTTACGGTCGCTTTTCCCGTGGCCTCTGTCCTGGGTGTGCCGGCTGGGTTGATCCTTGCCGGCCAATACGGCTGGCATGCCGCATTTTTCCTGCTCGCCGGCTGCGCCTTGCTCAACCTCATCATCGCTTCGCTCGCGCTGCCGCATCTGCGCACCGCCATGCATGACCATGAGCCCTGGCGGCAGATGCGCGAGATCATGACCCGTGGCGTCCATCTTCGCGCTTTTGCGGTTGGCGCCATGCTGGGAATGGCGGGCGGCGTGCTGGTGCCGTTTCTCGCCCCCTCATTCATTGCCAATGTGGGCCTCAACGAACGCACCGATCTGCCCCTCGTCTACGCGGCCGGCGGTGTGGCCACCGCCATCAGCACCCCGATCATTGGCTGGCTCAGTGACCGCATGGATCGCTTGCGCCTGTTGGTCTGCATGTCGGTCTGCGCCATGGCCGTCGCCTTTGCCATCATGCGGCTTGGGCCGTCCTCGGTGGCGGTTGCGAGCGCGATGATGGCGCTGTTCATGGTCACCATGTCCGGCCGATACTCGCCTGCGATGACCATGATCGCCAACGCCGTCGAGGCCCGCTACCGTGGCGGGTTCATGAGCATAAACTCCGCGCTGCAACTGGCGGCCAACGCCACCGCCAGCATCCTCGCCGGCTGGTTTGTCACCCGGAACGCAGCCGGTCACCTCCAGGGCCTGCCCCTGGTCAGCTACGTCGCGATCGGTTTCCTGATCCTGACCCTGCTCTTCGCCTATCAGCTCCGCGCCGCCGCCCCGCATGTGGCGGGCCATGCAAAAAAGGGCTTCGCCCCGCCGCCGCCGTCACCCGATATTGCCGCCGCCTGACACTCATGCCGACTTCGTCCCACGCAGAATCTGCCCCCGCCCCCCGCCCCGCCCCGGTGCGGCCCGAACTGCTCGCGCCGGCCGGCGACTGGGAGTGCGCCAAGGCCGCCGTCGAGAACGGGGCCGATGCGATCTACTTCGGTCTGGAGCGCTTCAACGCCCGGATGCGCGCGAAAAACTTCACCGTCGCCGACCTGCCGAAGCTCATGGAGTTCCTCCACCGGCGGGGCGTGCGCGGTTATGTGACGTTCAACACCCTCGTCTTTGCCGACGAGCTCGCCGCGGCAACCGATTACCTGAAGGCCATCATCACCGCCGGGGTGGACGCCGCCATTGTTCAGGATGTCGGCATCTGCCAGCTCATTCGCTCCCTTTCGCCGGATTTCCCCATCCACACCTCCACCCAGATGACGGTGACCAGCGCCGCCGGCGTGGAGTTTGCTCATGCACTGGGAGCCAATCTCGTCGTGCTGGCCCGCGAGAACTCCCTCAAGGAAATCGCCGCCATCCGCTCCGCCCAACTGGCCGCCGGTAATTCCCTGCCGCTGGAAGTCTTCGTGCATGGCGCGCTCTGCGTTGCCTATTCCGGCCAGTGCCTCACCAGCGAGTCGCTCGGCGGTCGCTCCGCCAACCGCGGCGAATGCGCCCAAGCCTGCCGCATGCCCTACGAACTCGTCGCCGACGGCAAAACCGTGGATCTCGGCGACCGCCGCTACCTGCTCAGTCCGCAGGATCTCTCCGGTCTCGACGTGCTCCCCGAGCTCGTGCGCTCCGGCGTCGCCTCGCTCAAGATCGAGGGTCGTCTGAAAAGTCCCGAATATGTCGCCAACATCACCCGCGTTTACCGCACCGCGCTGGATGCCGTGATGGCTCAATTGTGGGCGGGGTGCCCTCACCCCGCGTCTGATAACCCGCGGGGTGAAGGCACCCCGCCCACAGCGAAATTCGATCCGGCCGCAGCCCGCTACGACCTTGAAATGGGTTTCTCGCGCGGGCTCTACCCCGGCTGGTTCCGCGGCATCCACAACCAGGAACTTGCCCATGCCCGTTTCGGCACCAAGCGCGGCGTCTTTCTTGGCCAGGTCGCGCGGGTCGGCCCTAACGGCGTCACGCTCAAGTTGGCCGGCCCCGCCAAGCCGGGCGACGGCATCGTGTTCGACGCCGGCCGCCCCGACGAGAAGGAGGAGGGCGGGCGCATCTACCATGTGGACGAACACAAGGGCGAGACCCAGCTGCGTTTTGGCGAAGGCGACATTGATTTCAGCCGCATCCAGGCCGGTGACCGCGTCTGGAAAACCAACGACCCCGCGCTCGACCGCCGCGTGCGCTCGACTTTCGAGGGCGACCAGGTCCGCTTTCGCCGCAACCTGCACCTGGAGGTTCATGGCGCCATCGGCACACCCCTTACGCTCTTGGCCCGCGATGAACAGGGCCATGTGACCAAGGCCGAGTCCACCCTGCCCCTGGCCCGAGCGGAGAAGCAGCCGCTCACCACCGAGCGTCTCACCGATCAGCTCGGCCGGCTCGGGGGCACGCCGTTCAAGCTCGGCACCCTGCAAAACCACCTCGAAGGCGATGTGATCCTGCCGGTCAAGGAGCTCAACGAGCTGCGGCGGCGCGTTGCCACCGAGCTGGAAACCCAACGCGTGCGACCACTTCAGTGGACGGTGAACTCCAAGGTGGAGCGGCTTGACCTCAAGACGCTTCAGCGCGCTGAGGTCAGCGCGCTCCACCCCGAACCCGAGCTGATCGCAGTCATCCGGGAGCCGCACCAGTTGGAGGCGGCCTGGGCCGCCGGCGCCCGCACCTGCTACTGTGAATTTGAAAATCCGAAACACTATCGCGAGACCGTGGCGCGCTACCGCGTTCTGCAAATCGAGAATCGAGAATCGAAAATCGAGAATTCCAGCATCTGGGTGGCCGCGCCGCGGGTGTTCAAACCCGGCGAGGAGTGGATCATCCAGCAGGTGCTCTCCTGCGAGGCCGACGGCTATCTTGTTCGCAATTACGACCACTTGAAGTTGTTCGCCGGCCGGCGCGTGCGCGGGGATTTTTCGCTCAATGTCGCCAACCCGCTCACGGCGGACTATTTCATCAACCGCCACGGACTGGAGCGTGTGACCGCCTCCTACGACCTGAACGTCGGGCAGCTGGAGGCCTTGCTGCAGACCGCACCCGGGGCCTGGTTCGATATCACGCTGCACCAGCACATGCCGATGTTTCACATTGAGCACTGCGTGTTCTGCGCGTTTCTGTCCAAGGGCAAAGACTACCGCGATTGCGGCCGGCCTTGCGACACCCAGCGCGTGGCCTTGCGCGACCGCGTCGGGGCCGAGCACCCGCTCAAGGCTGACGCCGGTTGCCGCAACACGGTCTACAACAGCCGGGCGCAGACTGGCGCGGAATACGCCGCGCGGTTGATGGCGCTGGGGGCCCGCAATTTTCGTGTGGAGTTCCTGACCGAATCCGCCGAGGAGGTGCGGCGCACGGTCGAGCGCTACCGGCAGTTGCTCGGCGGCCAGATCAGTGGCGCGGAGCTGTGGCGTGAATTGAAACTGATCAACCAGCTCGGCGTCACCCGCGGCCAGATGGAAGCCCCGGCCCACGTCCTGCCCCGCAAGGGAAGTTGAGCGCCCGCCGGCCGCTCCGCCTAGGCCGAAGAGAGCAATTCCCTGCGGGCAACAGCAAATTTTGTCGCCTCGGGTGAAAGCCGGCCCCTAGGCTTCGCGCACCCTGACATGAGCGAAGCCCAGAAAACCACCGCCCCGATCCTGCCGGCCGCGGAATTGCAAATCAAGGATGCCCGGATCATTTTCGAACCCATCTGGGACGACCTGGAAGCGCATTTTGGCCGCCAGCATCTGCGCTTCCCCAAGGAGATCATCCTGCTCGGCGGCGCCCCGGGCGCCGGCAAAGGCACCAACACCGCTTTTATTGCCAAGACCCGCGGCCTGACCTGCGCGCCGATTGTGATGAGCACGCTGCTGGACACACCGGAGATGAAAAAAATCAAGGACGCGGGCCACATGATCGGCGACCGCGAGGTGCTGGCCGTGCTTCTCCGCCGGCTGCTCAAACCCGAATACCGCGACGGGGTCATTCTCGACGGCTTTCCCCGCACCAAGGTGCAGGTTGAGTGCCTGAAGATGCTTAATGAGAAGATGACGCAACTCTGGCGTGAATTCTACGGCACTCCGCTCGCGATTCATTTCCGCCAGCCGGTCATGCAGATCGTGGTCCTGTTCATCGACGAGAAGGAGAGCGTGGCCCGGCAGCTCAAGCGCGGCCGTCTGGCCAAAGCCCATAACGAGGAGGTCCGCCGCTCCGGCCATGGGGTGCTGCAGGAGGAGCGCGCCACCGACTTCGACGACAAGCTCGCCCGCCGGCGCTATCAGGTGTTCAAGGAGCAAACTTGGGAAGCCCTGCTCTCCCTCAAGGACGTGTTCCACTACCATCTCATCAACGGGGAAGGCACTTTTGCGGAGGTGGAGCATAACATCCTCGGGGAACTCGAGTATCAGAGTTCACTGGAACTCGACCCGCGCACCTACGACCGGCTGCGCACCCTCCCGCTGGCCAGCGAGATCATCGTCCATGCACGGCAGGAGCTCGTGAAGCGCCTCGATGGTTACGAACTGGGCCACTCCGAGGTGTTCCAGCGCGTCGTCACCCTCGTCGAGAAAAAAATGATGCCCATCATCACCCGGCACGCGCTCTCCGGCCACGCCAACGTCAACAGCGAGGATCCGGTCTTCGACGAGCCGCTCGCCCTGGCCATGTTGATCGATATTTTCTCGGAACGCGGCTACCATGCCGTGGTGGACGTGCACCGCATCGAGATTCCCGAGAGCGTGGACCTGAAAAGCGGCAAAATCGGCTGCCGCGTGAAGAAAGTTTACCGGTGCATCATCCGCTTCAAGGGCTCCGAAATCCGCCGCGGTTGATCAGCCTCCGCCAAGCCTGCGGCTGACAGGCCGCCCCGCCGTGATAATAATCCTGGAGACGGAGCGCCTGGCCTTGCGCTGGTTTACGCCGGAGGACGCCCCCCTCATCCTCCACCTGCTGAACGATCCGCTGTTCTTGCGGTTTGTCGGCGACAAGAATGTGCGCACCCTGGATGATGCCCGGCAATACCTCCGGCATGGCCCCCTGGCCAGCTATGCCCGGCATGGCTTCGGGCTGTGCCACGTCAGCCTGAAGGCGGCCGGCACGCCCATCGGCATGTGCGGGCTGCTGAAGCGCGATACGCTCGAGGACGTGGATGTCGGGTTTGCCTACCTGCCGCAGTTTGGCGGCCAAGGTTATGCCACGGAAGCGGCGCGGGCCATGCTGCATTACGGCCGGACTGGGCTGGGCCTGAAACGGATTGTCGCGATCACCGCGCCGGACAATGCGGGCTCGATCAAAGTCCTCAAAAAAATCGGTTTGCACCACACCAGCACCTTGCAGGTGCCCGGCTACCATACCGACAGCCTGCTCTTCACCCCGGTGGAACTGTAGCGGCGCTCTGTGAGCGCCGAACGGCGGTCATAGATCGCCGCTGCAGATTTTGGCACCCAACCTGCGAAGATTCCATGCGCCGCCTCAAGGCGTCGCGGGTCGCGGAGCTTTCGCCTCGCGGATCAGCCGCGCCGGTGCCGGATCATCGGGCAGCAACCGGCCGATCACACGGGCAACCCGCGATTGAATCACTCGTAGCGGAGCGCCTCAATGGGATCGAGGCTGGCGGCCTTCCACGCCGGGTAGAAGCCGAAGCCAACCCCGATGCCGGAGCAGACCAGCAGGCCGATGACGGTCCAGTCCCACGGGAAGACCAGGGTGGCCTTGAGCAGGACGGCCGCCAGATTGCCGATCCCGATGCCAAAGATGATGCCCATGATGCCGCCGGCGAGCGAGATGGCGACCGCCTCGATGAGGAACTGGATCAGGATGCTTCTTTTCCGGGCGCCAATCGACTTGCGGATGCCAATCTCCTTCGTGCGCTCGGTCACGCTGACGAGCATGATGTTCATGATGCCGACGCCGGCCGCCAGCAGCGCGATGCCGCTGATCACAAACGAGCCGGCGGCGATCATATCGGCCACCTTGGCGAACGCCGAGATGAGCGAGTCGTTGGAGTAGAGCTCGAAATCGTTTTCGTTCTCGGGTTTCAGCTCGCGCGCGATGCGCATGGCGGTGATGGCCTGCTCAATGGTTTCGTTATAGACCAGCTGGCTGGCGGCCTGGGTGGCGATGTTGACCGTGACGCGCTCGCTGCCGTAGTCGTTCAGATAGCGGGTGATCGGAATAACGGCGATGTCGTCCTGATTCTGCCCGAACTGGCTGCCTTTCGGGGCAAAGAGGCCGATGACGGTGTAGGTGCGCTCCCGGATTTTGATCACCTTGCCCAGCGGATTTTCGGCTGGGAATAGTTTCTGCACGATGGACTGGCCGATCAGGATGACCGGGCGGGCCAGCTCGATGTCTTCGGGCATGAAGTTACGGCCAACTTCGATGGCATACTGGTTGGCCGCGAGGAAATGCTCGTTGGTGCCGGCAAAAGTCAATCCGGGCGTGCTCTTGCGGCCGCCATAGGTGGCCTGCGCGACGCCTTCGCGAAAAAACACCTTGAGGCAGATCACATCGACCTTGCCTTCCATCAACCGCTGGTAGCGCAGGGCCTGGGTCAGCGTGATGTTCCGCCGCAGCTCGAAACGCCGGCGCTGCGAGGCATTGCCCTCGCCGCTGACCGGGAACTTGGCGAACTGAAACATGTTCGTGCCGAGGAAGCTGATGCCGGTCTCGATGGAGTTGCGCAGCGCGGACACGGCGGTCATCACGCCGATGACGGAGAACACCCCGATCGTGATGCCGGACATGGTGAGGAACGAGCGCAGCTTGTTCACGCCCAGCGAGCCGAGAGCCATGCGGAGGATTTCGGTCATTCTCATTTTCGATTTTCGATTCTCGATTTTTGATTTCCAAACCGCAGGGAAGGAGGCGAGCTTGCGGTGGGCCAGCAGGCCGCGCTCTGCGATCAACTCCAGCCAGAAGGCCGACTCGTCGGCCTCTTCCTCCACGACGGAGAGTTTGGAGATCATTTCAGCGACTGAGCGAGAACGACAGACCGAGCGATAATTCGCACCGACCGAAGTGCCCGAGCGCGCCAACTGATTGGCCAACACGCGCCCGGACCGGGTATCCGGCAGGGTATCGATCAGCTTCAGCACCCGCAGGGCAAAAGCCTTGGTGCGATCCTTCAGTTCTTTTTCAGTCATGGGTAAATCGAAAATCGAAAATGCCGTCATTCATAGCGCAGCGCCACCACGGGATCGAGCCGGGAGGCGCCCCAGGCCGGGGCGAAACCCGAGACAATCCCGGTCACGACGGACACCAGCATGCTTATCAGCACGAGGTCCGGCGAGAACTCGATGGGAAAATCAGGCCACTTGAGCTGGACCCCCTCATATAATCCATAGGACACCACCATGCCCGCCAGGCCGCCGATGAGGCAGATGGAGACGGCTTCGATCAGGAATTGCAGGAGGATGCTCCGGCGGCGAGCCCCGAGGGCCTTGCGCGTGCCAATTTCCTTGGTGCGTTCCTTCACGCTGACGAAAGTGATGTTCATGATGCCGATGGCGCCGACAAAAAGGGAGAGCCCGGTGATGAACAGTCCCGCCATCGCAATGCCCTGCTTGATCGGATCCAACTGGGCTTTGAACGCCTGGGATTCGTTCAGCTCGAAATTGTTGCGTTCGCCGGGCAACTGGCCGCGCACCCGGCGCATGGCGCCGGTCAGCTCCTCCTTGGCCGCCGCCAGCTTGGTCTTGTCGGTGATCTTGACCCGCAGCTCGGCCCCGCGGCGCGTGCCGAAATATTTCTGGAAAGCCTTCAGGGGCACCACGACCTGGTTGTCGAAGCTGAACAACCCGAGGAATTCGCCCTGCTTGGCGAAAACGCCGATCACCGTGTAGGGGTGGCCGCCGACGAACACTTTCTGGTCGAGCGGAGAACCGCCCGGAAAGAGCGCCTCGGCCACATCGTAGCCGAGCACGACCACCTCGTGGCCGGCATTCGACTCGGTGTCGTTGAAGAGGCGGCCCTCCTTGTATTCGGCGCCGCTGATGCGCGCGTAATCGCCGGTCGTGCCGATGGTGAAGACATTGCTGACCTTGGCGTCATCTTTCTTGACGGAGGCGCCGCGCGCCACGACCGGCACGGCGATTTCCAGCAGGCTGTTGGGCGTATGGGCGATGATCCGGCTCAAGGCCTCGGCGTCCTGGGGTTTCACGTTGGGCCGGTTGGCGTAATTCCACCAGTCCTCCACCCCGCCCCAGGGCCATTTCTGCACGTAGATGACATCGTCCCCCAGCATCGCCAGGCTGTTCTGGAAACCGCGGTCAATGCCGCGAATGGCCGTGCCCATGAGCGTGACGGCGACGATGCCGATGATGACGCCCAACGCCGTGAGCACGGAACGCATCTTGTTCGCCCGGATCTGGGTGAGCGCGATGCGGAAGGACTCGAGGAATTCGTTGAGGAGGCGCTGCATGGTTATTTTCGATTTTGGATT
>LNEH01000081.1 GCA_001464505.1 Verrucomicrobia bacterium Ga0077533 | reverse complement strand
GAAAGCAGTAGAAAAATCGCTCGGCGGTCATAGACCGCCGCTACAGGGATGAGCGATTCCCGGATAGGCTTTGTGCGGTCATCCGCGGGACTGATAGTCCCGCCTCCAACCTGCGGCGCGTTACCGCGCGCAAGGGATTCGGAAGCTTGGGTGTCAAATTTCATGGAGGAATCGAGAATCTAAAATCTAAAATATCTCAGTTCTGCGGGGCGTCACTCTCGATCAGGCCGTCGCGCAAACGCACGATGCGGCGGGCGTGCCGGGCGATGTTCTCCTCGTGGGTGACGACGATGATGGTGTGGCCCTGCTCATAAAGCTCCTCGAGCAGCTGCATGATCTCCTCGCCGGTGCGGGAATCCAGATTGCCCGTCGGCTCGTCGGCGAGGATGATGGAGGGGTTGTTGACGAGCGCCCGGGCGATGGCGACGCGCTGCCGCTGACCGCCGGATAGCTCGTTGGGTTTGTGGCTCATGCGATCACCGAGGCCGACATTGCGCAGGGTTTGCGCCGCTTTTTCCCGGCGTATGGCCTGGGAAAGGCCGGCGTAAATCAGGGGCAGCTCGACATTGGCCAGGGCGGTGGAGCGCGGAAGCAGGTTGAAGGTCTGAAAGACGAAGCCGATCTCGCGGTTGCGGATGTCGGCCAATTCGTCGTCGCTCATGGTGGAGACATCCTTGCCCGTGAAGTGGTATTTGCCGCTGGTCGGCGTGTCGAGGCAGCCGAGCATGTTCATCATGGTGGACTTGCCGCTG
>LNEH01000080.1 GCA_001464505.1 Verrucomicrobia bacterium Ga0077533 | reverse complement strand
CCTCCGAGGTCGTCTCGGCCAACCAGCGCCTCTACGTCAACCGCGAGGACGGCTTCATCGGCCTGAACTGGCGCCAGCACGAGTATGTCACGGACTGCACGATCCTCGACTCGGTGCTCACCATCATGGGCGACGCCAGCCTCAAGGTCACCAAGGTCTCCGCCGAAAAGACCTTCATGGGCCTCGACATCCGCCACATCGCCATCTGGCCCAAGGAAGGCGACACGAAGTTCTACACGATGATCTACCGGGACGGCCCCGAGGGAAAATGTTTCGCCAAGAAATTCCAAATCGGAGGACTATCGCGGGATAAATTGTATCCGCTGGCCAAGTCTGAAGGTTCGAACGTCGTCTGGCTGCACGTCGCCGAGCGCGATAAGGACATGCCAAAATCGGTTCATATCTCCCTCGACGGTCGTTCGGGTGCCCGGGTTCGTGAACTGGACTTTGACCTGACCGGCATCCCAGTAAGCACGAGAACGTCGAAAGGTCTTACTGTCACCAAATGGGCGATCAAGGAAGTCCAGATCAACGACCTGGCTCTGAAGTAAGGTAGGGCGCGTTATCCCTAACACGCCGTGCTCGGGCCGTAGGGGCGCAGTCTCGCTGCGCCCATTGGAGGGCCCGCGCCTGTCAGCCATAGCCTTGGCGACGGCTGAACTCCGCCTCAGCTGGAGGGCCCGCGTCCCTGCGGGCCGTGCCTTGGCCTTCCGCCTTGTGTAGGATCTTCGCTCGTCGATGGACCGTGCTTGGAATGGAGGCGGGAACTATCAGTCCCGCGCCGCCTTCAGTCGAGCGCCCCAATCTCCCGCAGTTTCCGTCGCAATCCTGACAGCCTTAGCTGACTGCCTTCATCGGACGGCAGGTGCGCAGGCAGGGCCTCATCAAATGCCCGTGCGGCCACCAGCGTCCGCACCGCGCCGACGAGATAGCCCCGTAATCCAGCCGGAGCCGCCTCCACCTCGGCCACGATGCCGTCGTGACCATCGATTACGGTGACGAAATCCTCCATATCCTCGCTGGCGTGGTAAGCGCCCTTGCCGCGATCAAGAAAGGCCACATGTTTGACGACGAGAAATGCCACCGGCGAAACCAGCTTCACCTGGGTGTGGGCGAAAACCTGTTCAGTCGCGGTGGCCAGCGCCTCCTTGAACCACGCGGTGTTCAATCCGAGCTTATCTCCTTCGGTCGGCATGATGTCCACGGTCAGGTTGCCTAAAATCCAGCGGCATAGCGGTGCTCCCGCACGCACATCGTGGCTGAAACCAAGAGCACGGATTTTCTCCTCGACCGCAGAGTAGCGACCGGCGGTCACGACTCCGAGGATGACATCGACGTCGTCGGTCGGACGCACCGGCGCGAACTCCGGATTATCCAGCAGCAGGTTGACGATGGCCCCGCCGAAAAAAGCATAGTCGAGCCCCAGTCCATCCAGCCGGTCGGCCACGGCCCGCAACGCTCCGACATTAGGCGGCGGCATAACGGTCGAGGCGTTCGCCGATTTCCTTCTCGGCCAGAACACGCTCACGCGCGCGGCCGATGCGCAACGCATCCACCAAGGCGAGCAAGCCGTATAGTTCCGGATCGCGCCGCGCCGCATCAGGCACGCTGGCGTAGAGCGGTTTGATCGCGGAGCCTTGCACGAGCCCGGCGGGGTCCGGCCAGACCGGAGGCATCTGATCGGAGGAATTGATCTTGTCGGCCAGCGCCGGTGCCGCCCAAGCGGTCGGCATGCCGCGGGTCAGTTGCTTGGGACTCGCCGGAAAAGCGTAGGGCACGCCATGCACCAGGAAATTGCGGAACACCTCCAAGCGCACCCGTTTGGTCTCCGGATCGATCAAGCGGGCATCCTTCAGACGGCGAACCGCAGCATGGACTTCCGATGCACTCATCCCCAATTTTCTGCCCAAGTCGGCATAGCTCAGCTCCGCGCCACCCATGGCGAGTCTGAGTGCAACTATGACGTCTTGTGGCTTGGTAACCATGGAGCTACGCTATTCGCGAATAGCGAACGGTCAATATCTTTTACTTCTCACTATGCTGATGACACCAAAGGCCTTCCGCTACCTCAGCTCTCACGGCAGCCGTTCCCGCAGAAACGCCGCGATCTTCGGCAGCTTTCCCGCCTTCAACTCACCGAACATCGCCAGCGGCTCGCTCTGCAGTGCGCCGAACACACGTCCGGCCGCCTTGGCCGAGACCACGGCAAGCAATCGCTCCAGAAATCCGATCAGCTTCCGCTCCTCCAGACGCCCCCCAGCGGTCGCCGCCCGCAAATCCTCCAGGTAGGCCGGCATCAGGCGGCTCAGGATGATCACATGCCGGCCATCCTGCCGGCCCGACTGGTTGATCTCGGCCAGATTGGCGATCTTGGCCTGCAGCAGAGCGATCGGACCCGGCACCCGCACCGGCGTGTCACCCAACATCATCGTATAAACGGGATCCTTCAGTTGTTCATTCGTCGGCCCGCGCACATGGCGCAGCACCTCGATGAGCATGGCCCCACCGCCGGCGTCGCGGGCAATCACCACCCCGACCTCGTTGCCCGGCGGTTTCCGCGGAAAGAACTGCGGTTTGGCCCCGGCCAGCCGGCCCAACTCCACCAGTGTTTCGCGATTCCCGAGCACATCGACATCCCGGGAGACAAAAGGCGCGAGGTCAGCCGTCCGGTCCTTGTAATAGAGCGCCCAGAGGTTCACCGCCTGGCCGCCGACCAGCAGCACCGGCTCTTTGGTGGCCAGCAGCCGGGCAAAATCTCCCGGCGGACGCAGCTCGGATTCAGACGGATGCGGAGGCATGCGCTTGGTCAAAGTTGACCAGGCGGACGGCTTGGTGCGAGGCCACCAGCGAGTTTCGATTCTGGATGGCCGTCGGCGTGGCGAGGTTCATGTCCAGCACGACCCGGTCGAACTCCCGCTGGGTTCGCTTGAAACGGGACAACTGCGCCGCCGATGCGAAACGTGCGGGCATTTTGGGCGCCAGCCGCGCCACGAGCGGCCGGAGGGCCGCCGCGTGGAGCGGATCGGCGGTCCGTTTCCGCACCGTCTCCCGGGCCGCCTCGCGCAGCAGGGCCATGACGCTCGTGCGCTCCCGCCGGGCGATGGCCGCAAGCGCGGCCAGCACCGCCTCGTGCTCGGCGAGGCTTTGCCGGCGCTTGGAACGGTGGAGCTGGTTGGGCATGCCAAAAGGTTGAATCAACCTTTTGGCCATTGGCAAGTCAACTCCCGCCCCGCCCCGCAAGATTCGATTCCGCCCTTTGCCAACTCTGTCCTCTTTGCCGCGATTTCGCCACGGATGACGGACATGCACTGGGGACAAACACCGGGCCCGCAGCTCAACCGCAACGAAGGTTGGGCGACTGATCCCGGGCGCCCAGCCCCACGACAAGCTCAGGGCCTTGAGCCTGTCGAAACGGCAGGGCGCAACAGGAAGCGGGCAACGGCGCGACCGTTGGTAGTGTATTAGACGACCAAAAGCCGCGATTGACTTGCCGGGGCAAGAGGCGCGGACTTTCTCCTTGTGAACGCCCCGCATCCTCCGGCGAGAAACCATCGCAGGTTCCGCCCTCTGGTCCTCGTGGCCTTGCTGTTCACGGTGGCGGTCGTCTCGGCGGCAGTCCCCAAAACATCGTCGCGCGACCGAAAGACCGCCGAGGGCTATCAGTTGGTGCCGGGCCCGGGGTTCAGCATTCAAATCAAGCTGATCGAAACCATCGAGCGCGGCGGCCAGCAGCCCAACCTGTATATCTACGACTACTTGGTCACGGACAACGCCACCGGCAAAATCCATGGCGGCCGGGGCAAGAACCGGCTGGAGGCGAGTGTCGCCGACATGCACCTGCCCGCCCGCTGGCAATTCAAGGACCTGGATGGCGATGGGAACATCGACTTCCGTTACTACAAGGGCGATGGCAAGAAGAGTGACTATTGGTGGGCCGAAGTATGGCAGGCGAAAGGCCGCCGGTTTTTGTTTGGGAAAGAGTATGCCGGGGAGAAATGAACCCCTGATAGGATACGGGAGCAGAAGCGGCCCAGCGTTAGGTTAAAAGCTTTATGCTCCCTATCTTCGCGCCGCTGCTCCTTTGCGTGAGACATCTCCGTTCTCTGTAACCCATCTTCTCTTCTCCGACCTCCGTCTTCGCCTCTTGCAGTCCCGGTTGCACCGGACAACTTGTGTCCCACACAGCTCCCACCCCATGGCTAAACCCGCCTGTTTCTCCGTCAAGGCTTTCTCCACTGTCGGTGCGGCGGCGTCTGCCACTCCGACCTCCACTACGCGCGAAACCGTTTTTGCCGCAGCCGGGCCCGTCCCGCAATAAACCTGCGGGACGGAGTGGACAAATCCACCGGATTCACAAAGTTTCCCCCATGCCCATCCTCCGGAAATACCCCGCCGCCCTGCTCCTGCTGACCGCCCTCGCCGCCCATGCCCTGGCCGCAACGGGCACCCCGGTCACCGTAATCCACGCCGGCCGTCTGCTGGACCGACCCGGCCAGCCCGCCCGCGGCGCTTCCACAGTGATCATCCGCGAGGGCAAGATCGCCGAGGTGCTGGCCGGACACGCCGCCCCGCCCGCCGGCGCCACCCTGATCGACCTGTCCAACCGTTTCGTGCTGCCGGGCCTGATCGACTGCCATGTCCACCTGGAGTCCGACGCGGGCGGCGACGCGGGGCTCATCGAGGATCTCACCTCGAGTCCCGCCGCCGACGCCTATCGCGCGGCGGGCAACGCCAAAAAAACCCTCCTCGCGGGATTTACCACCGTGCGCAATCTCGGCGATGATTCCGGCGCGACCCTGGCTTTGCGCGATGCCATCGCGGCCGGCGACATGACGGGACCGCGCATCATTGACGCCGGCCGTTCGATCTCGACGACCTCCGGCCACATGGATGGCACCCTGAGCCTGGGAGAAGACCTGCACCCCAGCATCAACCAGGATAACCTCGTCGACGGGGTCGAAAGCAGCCGCCGGGCGGTCCGGCTCCAGATCCGCCGCGGCGTCGATCTCATCAAGATCGCGACCACGGGCGGGGTGAACAGCCGGATCGGGTCGGGCCTGGGCCGCCAGATCTTTGATGATGAGGTCAAGGCCCTCGTGGAGACGGCGCACCTCTACAAGAAGAAGGTGGCGGTGCATGCCCACGGCACCGATGGCATCAACATCGCGCTGGCCGCCGGGGCCGACTCGATCGAACACGGCACCATGCTCGACGACGAAAGCATCCACCTCTTCAAGCAGACGGGCGCCTACTATGTCCCCACCCTCTCGACGGTGAACGGCTATATCGAGCGATTGGCCAACAACCCCGCCGCCTACAACCACGCGGTCCTCGCAAAGGTCAAGTGGCGCATCAGCGTAACTGGAGATGCGTTGCGCAAAGCCTATCCCGCTGGCGTCAAGATCGCCTTCGGCACCGATGCCGGCGTGAGCAAGCATGGCCGCAACGCCGATGAGTTTGAGCTGATGGTCAAGCACAGCATGCCGCCTGCGGCCGCCATCGAGGCGGCCACGGTCAACGCCGCCGATTTGTTGGGCCTGTCCGCCGAGGTGGGCACGCTTGAGCCGGGCAAGGCCGCCGATCTCATCGCCGTGAACGGCGATCCTTTGGTGGACATCACCGTGCTCAAACAGGTCGGTTTTGTCATGAAAGGCGGCGTGGTGGCAAAACAGGCGCCGTGACGCCCGAGAGCACCACCACCGGGCCGACGGTATTCGGCCGCGTCCGGTCTGAATGAACTTGCCGCGCACCGGTGCCGCCGTTGCATTTCCGCCCAATCGGGCAACTCTCCGCTCTCAACCCCCAGCTCCCCCATGGCCAAACCCGCTTGTTTCTCCGTCAAGGCTTTCTCCGCCACCGCCCCCACGGCGCCGCTCGGCGCCACAGTCATCGAGCGCCGCTCGCCGACGCCCACCGACGTCCAGATCCAGATCCTCTACTGCGGCGTCTGCCACTCCGACCTGCACTTCGCGCGCAACGAGTGGGGCTTCACCCAGTATCCCGCCGTGCCCGGCCACGAGATCGTGGGCCGCGTGACGGCCATCGGCGGCGGCGTGAAAAAGTTCAAAGTCGGCGACACCGTCGGCGTGGGCTGCCTCGTCGATTCCTGCCGCACCTGCCCGAACTGCCGCGTCGGCCTCGAGCAATATTGCGACGCCGGCATGACGGGCGGAACCTACGGGGGCACGGAGAAGCACCTCGGCACCCCCACCCTCGGCGGCTACTCGCAGAGCATCGTGGTGACAGAGGACTTCGTGCTCCGGATGCCCGCCAATCTCAATCTGGCCGCCGCCGCGCCGTTGCTGTGCGCGGGCATCACCACTTGGTCCCCGTTGCGCCACTGGAAGGTCGGCCCGGGCCAGAAGGTCGGCATCATCGGTCTGGGCGGTCTCGGCCATATGGGCGTGAAGTTCGCCAAGGCCTTTGGTGCCCATGTCGTGCTCTTCACCACCTCGCCGGGCAAAACCGCCGACGCGAAGAAGCTCGGCGCGCACGAGGTGGTCGTCTCCACCGACGCGACCCAGATGGCGGCGCAGGCGGGCAGCTTCGATTTCATTCTGGACACCGTGTCCGCCAACCACGACCTGAACGCCTATTTCAACCTGCTGAAGCGCGAGGGCAACTTCGTGCTCGTAGGCGCGCCCGAGAAACCCCTCGCCGTGGCGGCGTTCGCCCTGATCTTCCGCCGGCGCTCCTTCTCCGGCTCGCTCATCGGCGGTCTGCCCGAGACGCAGGAGATGCTGGATTTCTGCGGCAAGCACAACATCACCTGCGACATCGAGATGATCCGCATGGACCAGATCAACGGCGCCTACGAGCGCATGCTCAAGAGCGACGTGAAATACCGCTTCGTGATCGACCTGGCGTCGCTCAGGTAAGGCACGGGCGTTGCCCGGCGGCCGCGCCGGAATCCGGCCCGGAAATGTGTAATATAATACGTTACACATTTCCGCCCCCGCCGCCCGCTCACCCGTTCAGGTCCACCACGCCCGTGGCGTGGCACAGCGCCGTCAACACGCGGAACTCCACACTGTCCTTGTCGTGGGCGGCGGGCGTCACCTTGAAGCCCTCGGTCAGGATGTGCATGGCGCCGCTGTAGGTCTCGGACTTGGCCGAGAGATGGATCCGCTCGAGGGCGAGCGGGCCGGGCTGGAGAAAGGTCACGGCGGCGACAAAATGTTGGTTGCGCTCACCCTCGGTGTGGGTCGGTCCGCGGCGCACGGTGATTTCCATCCGCCCCTCGGGCGAGTCGAACTTGAAGGGCATGTGCGGCAGTTTGATTTCCATTCAGGGAGGGTATCGCGGTCCCGGCGAATAAGCAACAGGCCCGCTCAACTCATTTCAGGCCCCTCGCCCGGCCTTAAACCGGCTTGGCATTCATTGGCCAGCCCGCTTTGCTCCGGGCCATGTTCATGCGCCTCCTTCCCACTTGGCTGGCCGTCGGCCTGGCCTTTGTCCTCACCGTTCCTGTCTCGCTGGCCCAGCAGACGACGGAGCCCAAGAACCTCTACACCCTCAAGCAGGAGATCATCACCTACGTCGCCACCGGCCAATACGGCAAGGACGTCACCAAAGTCGCCGCCGAGGCCAACAAATACCTCGTCAAGCGCATCCCCCGGGGCATCCCCAAATACAATAAGACCAGCAAGAAGCTCGCCGTGGTTTTAGATATCGACGAGACGACCCTCAGCAACGTGCGCCACATCCAGACCCAGGACTATGGCTTCATTGCGAAGAACTGGGATGCCTGGGTGGCGGAGGGCCAATGCACCGCCATCTACCCCGTGCAGGCCGTCTACCAAACCGCCCTGAATGCCAAGGTGGACGTGTTCTTCATCACCGGCCGCCGGGAGAGCGACGCGCCCAGCACCGAGCGCAACCTCCGCCAGGTCGGCTACGAAAGCTGGACGAGGATCATCTACAAGCCGAACGACTTTGCGGAACCCACCCGGGCTTTTAAGATTGATGCGCGCCGCAAGCTCGCCGCCGAGGGTTACCTGATCATCGCCAACCTCGGCGACCAGAACAGCGATCTCGTGGGCGGTTACGCCGAGCGGGTCTTCAAGCTCCCGAATCCGTTCTACATCACGAACTGACCCGCCTTCGCCCGGCTGGGCTTCGGCGCGGCAAGTTGGTCGGGCGGCTGGCCCGGACATCCGCCCCGGCGCAGGCCGGTGGGCGGACCCCGTGATGTCAGCAGACATCAACAGGGCACACCGGGCTGGCAGCCCCTCGACAAGCTCTGGGCCTTGAGCCTGTCGAAACGGCAGCCAGCAACAGTGCCAGGATCTTTAACCCAGAGGTCGCTGAGGACACGGAGAGAAACCCAGCACATAAAACTTGGCGCTCCCTGTGGGCTCTGTGTTTAAATCATTTCCCGTCAGTTCCTGATACTTGCCCCTTGATCCCTGTTACTTTGTCGCCGCCGCCGGCGCCTCGGCCGCCGGGGCCGGTGGCTAGGGTGAAAAAACGGGCATCGCCAGATTTGACACCGTCCGAGCTTTGGCAAACCCGTGGCGACCCCGCCCTAAATGAAGATTGAGCCGGCGGTGGATTGCGGGCATCCACAGGCCATGCACCGCGAAATCCATCACTGGCACAGCCCGCGACTCGACAAGAACATGGAGATCGCCGTCTATGGCCACTACGGCTTCGCCCTGCTCATGTTCCCCACCGCGGCGGCGGACTACCTCGAGTATGAGCGCTTCTACGTCATCGACGCCATCTCGCCCTTCATCAACGCCGGCAAGTGCAAGGTTTTTTCGATCAATTCCATCAACCACGAGAGTTGGCTCAACGACTCGATGCACCCGCGGCACAAGGCCATCCGCCACCAGCAGTTCAACGGCTACGTGATCGAGGAGGTCGTGCCCTTCATCCATTCGCATTGCGCCGGCCGTGTGCCGATCATCGTCACCGGCGCGTCGTTCGGCGCGCTGCACAGCGCCAATAGCCTTTTCCGCCGTCCCGACCTCATCGACGGCTGTATCGCCATGAGCGGCAGCTACGACCTCAAGGACTACACCAACGGCTACTGGGACGAGGATGTCTACTTCAACTCACCCCTCGATTACCTTCCCGGTCTCAACGACGAGGGCATGCTCGCCCATCTCCGCGCGAAGCAGCACATCCACTTCGTCTCCGGCCAGGGCGCCTACGAGAAACCCTCCTCCTCGGTGGACATCGGCCGCATCCTCTCGGCCAAGCACATCCCGCACACCATTGACCTCTGGGGCCATGATGTGAGCCACGACTGGCCCTGGTGGCGCCAGATGCTCCCGCACTACCTCGGGACGAAGTTTTAGTGGAGGGCCCGCGTCCCTGCGGGCCGTCTGTATTGGTGGAGGGCCCAGCTCCAGCTGGGCCGCGGCTCAGCTGGAGCTGAGCCCTCCATCAATCCGCTCAGTCCCCGAACTTGATCCCCTGCGCGAGCGGGAGGGCGTCGGAGTAGTTGATGGTGACGGTCTGACGCCGCATGTAGGTCT
>LNEH01000079.1 GCA_001464505.1 Verrucomicrobia bacterium Ga0077533 | reverse complement strand
CCTTGACGAGACCCTCGGTAACCTTGAACGCGCCGCCGTAGGTGCTGATGTCCTGGCCGAGCACGATGGATTCGGGGCGCTCCGCGAGAATTTTGCGCAGGCCGCGATTGAGCGCCTGGGCCATCGTGAGATTTTCGATTGGACCAACCGAAGACACCCAGGACATCGGCGGGGAATCCGGCGCGAATAAATCATCCTGCATTCCATCGGGAGAAACCGGCGGCAGGGCGAGCGAGGCCTTGATGGTGGTTTCGATGAACCCGGAGACTTCGGCGTCAATTGCGTCGAGTTGGGCGCCCTGGCCGGCGGCGACGAGTTTCGCCCGGAATTTTGGCAGCGGGTCCTGCGCGAGGACGGCCTCGGCCTCACCGGGTTTCATGTAGTCACCCGTGTCGTAGGCGGCATGGCCGCGGAGCCGGAAAGTATGCGCTTCAATCAGCAGCGGCCGGCCGGTCGAGCGGGTGCGCTCAATGGCGCCGGCGAGCACGGTCAGGACATGGGCGGGGTCGCTGCAATCCAGCGCGAAGCCCTCGAGGCCGTAGCCCTTGGCGCGCTCGAAGAGGTTGGACGAAACAAACTGTTCGCTGGTCGGGGTCGAGTAGGCGTATTTGTTGTTCTCGATGACAAAGACCACCGGCACGGAGAGCACGGCGGCGAGATTCAGCGATTCATGGATGTCGCCCGTGCTGGACGAGCCGTCGCCAAAGAACGCGAAGCCGACCGCCGGCCGGCCGAGGCGGCGCTGCGAATCGGTGCCGCCGATGACGTTGGAGAGCATGATGCCAAGATGGGAGATCATCGGCAGACTGCGCCGGGCCGGATCGCCGTGGTGGATGTTGCCTTCGCGGGCCTTGGTGGGGCTGCCGCTGTTGGCGATATACTGGCAGAGGTGGTCGCCCAAGTGGCCGCTCCAGACCAGGTGGCCGCCGAGGCCGCGATGGGAAAACGAAATTACGTCGACCGCCTTGTCGGCCAGCAGCGCCAGCGGCACGATCAACGCCTCGTTGCCCTGGCCGCCGGTGACGGTGCCCCGGATGAGGCCCTGCCGGAAAAGATCGAGGATCCGGTTGTCCGCCGTCCGCGCGAGCTGCATCCACGCATAGGTGTGCAGCAGGCTTTCGGGCTGGCCCAGTTCGGCGGGCCGGAGATCCCGGCGGGTGAACCGAACCGGGGTGGAGGGGAAATTCATCCGGTTAAAGTTGGGCTCTGCGCCGGTGGCATCGAGGAAAAAGTTTGGCCGCCGGCCGGCCCGCCGGGTGATTGATGCCTTTGGACTAATCCGCCACCGGCCGGGAGATTTGATCGAGCCGGTTCATGACTTCGGGTGTGAGCCCGGGGAGAATATCCAGCGCGCCGAGGTTTTCCTGCAGCTGCGCCACGCGGGAGGCACCGAGGATGACCGTGCTGACACGCGGATTCTTCAGACACCAAGCGAGGGCGAGGCGCGGCAGGGTGGTGCCCAGCTCGGCCGCGACGGCGGCGAACTGTTTCACCGCGGCGAGTTTCCGCTCCGAGCCGGGGCCGGTCAGCCGGTCGCGCAGCCACTCCAGGCCGGCGACGTTGAGCCGCGAATCGGCCGGGATGCCATGATTGTATTTGCCGGTCAGCAGTCCGCTCGCGAGCGGCGACCACGTGGTGGTGCCCAGGCCATGTTTTTCGAACACCGGGCTCAGTTCCTTTTCAAACCGGGTGCGGTGAAAGAGATTGTAGTGCGGCTGCTCCATCGTCGGGGGGTGAAACCCGTGCCGGGTGCAAAAGGCGCAGGCTTCGTTCAGTTCGGCGGCCGACCATTCGCTGGTGCCCCAGTAGAGCACCTTGCCTTGGGTGACGAGGTCGTGCATGGCGCGGACGGTTTCAAGGATCGGCGTGCCCGGGTCGGGCCGGTGACAGAAGTAAAAGTCGAGGTGGTCCACCTGCAGCCGGCGCAGCGCGGCGTGGCAAGCCTCAACGACGTGCTTGCGGGACAGGCCCATTTCGTTGTGGCCGTCGTGCTCGGCGCCGAAGTAAACCTTGCTGGAAACGAGGAAGCTGCCCCGTCGCCAGCCCGATTTTTTCAGGATGTCGCCCATCACGACCTCGGCCTGACCGTCGGCGTAGCCTTCGGCGTTGTCGAAGAAGTTAACCCCGGCGTCGTAGGCGGCATGCAGCAGGTCACGGGCGACCGGGTCGCCGACCTGGCTGCCGAAAGTGACCCAGGCGCCAAAGGAGAGCGCGGAGACTTGCACGCCCGAGGTGCCGAGGCGGCGATAGATCATGGTCATGATCGCTGCAGCATGCGCGGGCCGCCGTGAATGTCTAATGCAGACTGAGGAGATTCCGTTTGGCGCAAGATTTCGAATGCGATTTGACGCGACGGTGAGACGTGAAGGCGGACATTTTTACTTTTTGTCATCGCGAGGAGCGGAGCGACGAAGCGATCCACCTGGATGGATTGCCACGCCCCGCGCTGCGGGCTCGCAATGACATGTGCTCAGCCGAGTTTGGGCAGCGCGGCTTCGATCTCGGCCCGGTGCGGTTCGAGGTGCGGCGGCAGTCCGAGCTTGGTGCCCAGTTGGTCAACAGGCTCGTCGATCGCGAAGCCCGGACCGTCGGTGGCGATCTCAAAGAGCACGCCGCCCGGCTCGCGATAGTAGATGGACTTGAAGTAGGCGCGGTCGATGACGGGGCTGACGGACAAACCGCTTTTGCGCAGGATTTCCCGCGCGGCGACTTCCTGCGCGTCGTCCGTCACGCGAAAGGCGACATGATGGATCGTGCCGGCGCCGCTCAGACCGCGGGGGAGCGCAGGATCCGTGAGCAGATCAACGTGGGTTCCGGGGCGGCCGGTGCCGGGGGAGTAACGGGCGCGATGACCCATCTGGTTGGTCATGGTGTAGCCCATGCTGGCCGTGAGAACCTGGGCGGTCGCGGTGGAATCGGTCAGGGCCAGCGTGGAGCTGTGGAAGCCGCGGATGGCAAACCCGGCCGGGACATCTTTCGAGGGAGCCGCAAGGCGCGGGTCGGTTTCGTCGGCGGCAACCAGTTCAAGCCGCAGGCCGTCGGGATCGGTGAATGGCAGCACCTCCTCGGTGAAACGCTGTTCGACGGGTTGCTGGGGAACGCCGAGTTTTTTGAGACGTTCCATCCAGTAGGACAGGGAGCCGTCAGGCACCGAAAAGGCCGTGGCCCAGGCCTGGCCGGTGCCCGACCGGCCGCGAGGCAATCCGGCCCACGGAAAGAAGGTCAGAATCGTGCCCGGTGACGCGGCGTAGTCCCCGTAATAGAGATGATAGGTGCCGGGATCATCTTGATTCACCGACTTCTTTACGAAGCGCAGCCCGAGGATGCGGGTGTAGAAATCGAGATTCTGCCGCGGATCTGAAGCGATGGCAGTGATATGGTGAAGGCCGGTAACCTGGGCTTGCATGAATTTTGCTATTAAAAACAGGCTGGAAAGAATAACTCAGCTGCGGCGCCCGATCTTTTTGCAGAGCCGCCCGAGATCCGAGAGTTCGGTGGCAGAGAGTGCAGCCATTTCCCGCGTGACGTTGGCGACGACTTTGGGAAAAAGGGCGGCGATGAACGTCTGCCCTTTCCCGGTCAGTCGCACCACCACGAAGCGGCGGTCGGCCGGATCACGCTCACGGCGCACCAAGGCGGCCTTCTCCAGGTTATCGACCACCAGAGTGAGATTCCCGCCACTCTTGAGCAGTTTTTCGGCCAGCTCGCTTTGACACAGCGGCCCAATATGATGGAGCGCTTCCAGCACGCCAAACTGGGTGATGGTCAGTCCGTCCGGCAGGACGGCGTGAACCCGGGCGGAGACCGACTCACCTGCGCGCTGTAATTTGATGAAGGCGTTGAGTGCGTTGATCTCTTCGATTGGCCCCTGGTGTCGTGTTCCCATGAAGCAGACACATGGTGATTAATGCTTCCATGTCTAAACATTAATCGTATTGCCGGCTTTCACTTTGGTAACTAATTCTCAGTCATCTATTTTCAGAATCCTGGTCAAATGACGCCCGCCTTCGAATTCGGTGGAGAGCCAGACCTTGACGATGCGCAGGGCCTCTTCTTCCGTGACGGTGCGCTGCCCGAGCGACAGGCAGTTGCCGTCGTTGTGCGAGCGATTCCAGATGGCGACCTGCTCATTCCAGCAGAGGCCGCAGCGCACGCCCTTTACGCGGTTCGCGACAATCGCTTCGCCGTTGCCCGAGCCACCGAGCACGATGCCGCGCTCCACCTCGCCGCGCGCGACGGCCTCGGCCACCGGCCGGATGAAGTCTGGATAATCACACGCCGCATCCGACGTGGTGCCGCAGTCGCGGACCGTATGCCCTTCGGCGAGCAGCATGGCCTTGATCTTCTCCTTGTAGGCATAGCCGGCGTGGTCCGATCCGATGGCGATGGTGAATTTTTTCATCCCGTTGATTTCATTGCCGGTTTGCGTGCGGCAGGCAAGCGCGGAGCCGGTCAGGCGTCTATGACGCGCAGGAACGCCGCGGTGTCGGCGAAGTCGGCGAACACCGCCGTCGGGGCATGGGCCGTCAGCTCGGCGACGCTGTAACGGCCGGTGGCGACGCCGATGGTGCGGGCCCCTATGACCTTGCCGCATTCGATGTCGTGCGGCGTGTCGCCGATGATGAAGGTGTTCGCCGGGTCGAATTCCACGGCGTGCCGTTCTTTCGCGCGGCGCAGCGCGTGCGGGCCGAGGTCGTTGCGGCGCGGACTGTCGTCGGCGAAAGCGCCGAACTCGAAGTAATGCCAGACCCGGTAGTGGGTCAGCTTGAGTTCCGCGCCCCGCCGCAGGTTGCCCGTCAGCAGACCCTGCGCGAGATCCTGCCGGTGATGCAGCTGCTCGAGCAATTGCAGGACGCCCGGCAGCACCTGGCCCTGACGGCCATCCCGCAATTCGGCGGGCAGCAACTCGAGGTAGGTTTCAAGGTAGTCGTGTGTATTCTGCGGCGTATCCGGCAGCCCGACGTGCCGGAAAATCTCGCCGGTGATCCAGCTGTCCGTGCGTCCGGCCCAGTCTATGCGGCCCAAGTCGCAGGTCACACCAAAGCGCTTGATCAGCGCTTTCTCCATGGCCCGAACGCCGGCGCCGTGCGAGACGATCAGGGTGCCGTCGATGTCCCAGAGGATGAGTTTTTTCACTCCACGGATGAGACCACGAAACACACAAAAGACACGAAAGATTTCATCGTCTGCTCGGATACGGACAAACGGCCCAATCGGTTAGTAGTTTAATAGACTACTAACGCTCGGACTGAGCTATTCCGCTTCGGCGTTGGCGGTCGTCGCCGTGCGCACGGCGGTGTAGGCGGTGCCGCCGAGGATCAGCCCGGCGCCGATCACCTCGTGCAGGGCGAATTGCTCGCTGAAAAACATCATGCCGCCCAGGGCGGTGCCGAGGGGCACGAGCATCTGCATGAGCGAACCCTCGGCCACCGGCAGATCGCGGAACGCGCGGGTCATGGTCAATTGCCCGGCGCCGGCCGTCAGGCCCACGAGCAGCATCACAACCCAGGCGGCGGCGGGCAGCGGCTGGTAGGTCACGACGGCCGGGCCGCCGCAGATGAGCAGCGCGTAGGCGCATTGCGCCGCAAAAATGGTTGAAGTGTGCTCGGTGGCGTGGAGTTGCCGGATGGTGACGACGACCCACGCGGACATGAGGGCTGCGACCACGGCGAGCAAGTCGTAGACTCCCGGTTGGGCGTCAGTGGCAAAGACATTGGTCAGCAATCCGATGCCCGCCAAGGCCGCCACGCCGCCGATGAGGACGGCGGGCCGGAGTTTTTCCTTCAGCATCCAGGCCGCGAGCAGCGCGCCCCAGATGACGTAGGTGTTGCCGATGAAAACCGCCCGTCCGGCGCCGAGCTTCACGACGGTGAGGTAGGTGACGTAGATGCCGATGCCGCCGACCACCCCGCGTTCGATGACTTTGCGCCGGCGCCAGAGGTGGGCGGGCTGAAACTCGCGCCAATAAACGGCGCAGATCATGGCCAGCCCGACCAACCCGCGGCTGCACGCAATCAACCAGACATTGGTCTGGCCAAACTCGCCGAGCGCGCGAACCAGCAGCACATTAACCGTGAAGCTGACGGCCGACAACAGCATGAGCCAGACGGCG
>LNEH01000078.1 GCA_001464505.1 Verrucomicrobia bacterium Ga0077533 | reverse complement strand
TCCGCCGCCGGCCTCGCAAGACCCGCCTCATTGCCGCCTTCTATAAACAAGCCGAGCTCTTTTGACCTTATTGTCATCTTATATGGTAACGCTCAGTAACTCCTCAGATCCGCGTGCCCTCGACGAGCACCCGTTTTCTGAAACTGGTGAGCACCCGGGCGGTGAGCGGGCCGGGTTTGCCGGTGCCGATGACGCGACCGTCGAGCTTGACCACCGGGATGACCTCGGCACCGGTGCCGGTGAGAAAACACTCGTCGGCGCACCAGACGTCATAACGGGTCAGATCGGCCTCCTTCATCGGGATGGCAAGTTCCTTGGCGATGTCGAAGATGGTGGCGCGAGTGATGCCCTTGAGCGCGCCGGCGGAAGCCGCCGGAGTGATGAGCTCGCCCTTGTGCACCACAAAGACGTTGTCGGCGGTGCATTCGGCAACGTAGCCCTGCTGGTTGAGCATGATGGCCTCGAGCGCCCCGGCCTGCCTGGCCTCCATCTTGGCCAGGATGTTGTTCAGGTAATTGAGGGACTTGACCATGGGCGGCAGCGCGTCGGGCGCGATGCGGCGCGTGGGCACGGTGACGATGCTCAGGCCGTTGTCGTAGTGCTCCTTGGGGTAAAGGGCGATCTTGCTCGCGATGATGAAGAGCGACGGCTTCTCACACAGCCACGGCGCCAGGCCGAGATCGCCCACGCCGCGCGTGATGACGAGACGGATGTAGCCATCCGTCAGTTTGTTCCGGCGACAGGTCTCGCACACCGCCTCGGACAGGGCGGCCCGGTCGAGCGGCACGCCCAGCATGATGGCCTTGGCGGACATTTCCAACCGCTCCAGATGGTCCTCCAACCGGTAGACATTGCCGCCGTAAAGGCGGATGCCCTCGAACACGCCGTCGCCATAAAGCAACCCGTGATCAAAGACCGAAACCTTCGCCTCGGCGGAATCGACATACTTGCCATCAAGATAAATGACCATGTTGGCGGCATTCCAGCAAAGCCCCCGCGGTTGTCCAGTCCCGTCGCGAGAATGGTCTTGTGTTCGTTCCTTCGGGGTATGCACTGTGCCGGTGCCGGATTTTATGGGAAAGACCGACCGACATTCGCGCCGCGACGGCTTCACGCTCATCGAGCTGCTGACGGTCATTGCCATCATCGGCATCCTCGCCGCCCTGATCTTCCCCACCGTCGGCAAGGTCCGCGAAACCGCCCAGCGCACGGTGGACGCCAACAATCTCCGCGAGATCTTCAAGGCAGCCACCATCTACGCCGCCGACAACAACGACCGGCTCCCTGATCCGGCGGCCATCCTTGCGCAAAATCCGCAGCCGGTCACCGGCGGACAAGGGGCGTTCCTTTGGGCCGGCATCCTCGCCCAGCGCGGCATCCTCACCGACCCGACTTTTTATTTCGCGAAAAACGACCCGGCCTTCAACGGCGTCTATCCCGTCGCCATTGTCAGCCCGGCGAATCGCAGCGCGCTCGACCCCAGTTTTGTCGCGAAAGCGGATCTGAGCTTCGAGTTCGTCGGCGGCCTGCGCATGAGCGACGCCGCCAACACGCCCGTTGCCTTCACCCGCGGCCTGCTCGCCACCGGCACCTGGGATGCCACGAACGCGGTTTACAAGGACACCGGCGGACACATCGCCTTTCTCGGCGGCAACATCCAATTCTACCCCAACCTGACCGAGGCCGCCACCCAGCTCACCCTCAACAACGGCAAGAAAGGCAGCTCGTTGCTGCAAGCCCTGCCCCTCTCCGCCAGGGTTTACGGCACCAGTTCGGCCAAGATTGGCACGGCGGGTGGCTCTCCCGCGCAGAACGCCCCGTAGGCCGGAAATTTCATCCGCTGCCTGGGTTTTGAAAGAGCCTCGCCAGAAGCCTTTCGCTCAGTTCCGCTTCGGATCCCAATGCAAGCTGCCCTCTGCACCCGTTACGGCGCGCCTGACACCGTGCGCATCGTGGACCTTCCCACGCCCACCCCCCAAGCAAACGAGGTGCTGATCCGCATCCACGCCAGCACCGTCGCCTCCGGCGATTGGCGGCTGCGTTCGGGCACCATGCCACGCGGTTTCGGCCTGATCTCGCGCCTCGTCTTCGGCCTGCGCCGGCTGCGCCAACCCATCCTGGGCACTGAATTCAGCGGCACCATCACCGCCACCGGCCCCGGCGTCACCCGCTTTCAACCCGGCGATGCGGTCGTGGGTTTTGCCGGCACGACCATGCGCTGCCACGCCGAATACCGCGTGATGAAGGAGGACGCCGCCCTTGCCCTCAAACCCGCCAATCTCAGCGACGCCCAAGCCGCCGCGCTCTGCTTTGGCGGCACCACCGCACTGCATTACCTGCGCGACAAAGCCCACGTGCGTCCCGGCCATTCCGTGCTGATCCTCGGCGGCGCCGGCGCCGTCGGCTCGGCCGCTGTCCAGATTGCCAAACATCTGGGCGCCGTAGTCAGCACCACCAGCTCCGCCGCCAACCTCGAACTGCTGCGCAGCCTCGGAGCCGATCACACCCTCGACTACCGCACGCAGGACTTCACCCACGACGGCCCCCGCTATGACGTCATCATGGACACGGTCGGGGCGAGCACCTTCGGCCAGACCTGCAAGGCGCTGCGGCCCGGTGGCCTCTACCTCGCGATCGCCGCCGACCTGCCCGGTATGCTCGCCGGCCTGCGCCAAGGGCCACAGGGGCAGCGGCAACTGACCGGCCCCGCGCCCGAACGCCCCGCCGATGTGGCCTGGTTGGTCGATCTCGCCGCGCAAGGCCACTACCTGCCGGTTATCGACCGCAGCTATCCGCTGGCGCAAATCGCCGAAGCCCATGCCCGAGTCGAGACCGGGCACAAGCGCGGCAATGTCGTGGTCACGATGCCTCATACCGACTAGCCCGCATCCATCACACTTTAGGGAAGCGCTGATTTAATCGCAGGGCCTGAAAAACCGGAAAAGCAAAGCCTCCTGCGAGCGAATATTTGGCTTCACGCGAACAGTTTCCCTGAAGAGTTGACCGCTGCGCGATTAGCATAAATTTCAGTCCGAATTATTCAGCGCTTCCTTAGTGGAGATTTTTTTGCCCCTGAGGGCACAGAGCTCCGACACAGAGGACACAGAGCCAAACACCTTGTCTGCTCTGTGCTCACTGTGGCTGGGCTCCGTGTCCTCTGTGACTCGGGCCTTGGTCGTTTGGGTGTGACCGATGCGGGCTAGCTAGTGGCTGCGAGCCCGCCGCCCCCGCCCGCCCTCACTTGGCGGGTATTTTTATGTTCTTCACCTCGCCCGCCGCCGCCCCGTAGGCTGCGCAGCTTAAACATGGCCACCACTCCGCCCACCTACGTCATCGGCCACAAGAATCCCGACGCGGACTCGATCTGCTCCGCCATCGCTTACGCCGCCTTCAAGGAGGCGCGCGGCGAGCCGGGCTACATCGCGGCCCGCTGCGGCAACTCCAACGCCCGCATCGACGCCATCCTCGCCCGCTTCCACACGCCGTTGCCGCTTTACCTGAGCGACGTCTCGCCCCGCGTGCATGACATGATGACGCCGGCCCCGCGCGCCGTCACCGAGGACGCCACCTGCGCCGAGGCCCTGAAGTTGCTCGACCAGCACGCCATCTCTTTTCTCCCGGTGGTCTCCGCCCGGAAACGCGCCCTTGGTTCCGTGTCCCTCGCGGCCCTCGGCCATTTTTTCATTCCCCGCCTCGACAAGCCACGGGCCATGCGCCAGGTCCGCACCAGTCTGGCCCACATCATCCAGACCCTTCAGGCCTCGGTTCTGCACACCGTGGACGATCACCGCCTCGAGGAACTTTTCGTCCGCATCGGCGCCATGGATGTGGGCACATTTTGGAAAATTTCCGAGAAGGACAACATTCCCGCCAGTCACTCGCTGATCATCGTGGGCGACCGGCGCGACGTCCAGCAGCGCGCCATCGAGCTGGGCATCCGCGCCCTGATCATCAGCGGCAATCTCCCCGTCGAGCCCGCCATCGTGGCCCTCGCGAGGAAAAAGGACGTCAGCATCTTTGTCAGCCCGCACGACACCGCCACCACCGCGTGGTTTGTCCGCACCGCCGCCACCATCGAAAACCTCATCGAGCGGAAGTTCACCGCGCTGAACACCGACACGCGCATCGCCGAGGTCCGCAAGAAATTCGCCCAAGGCGGCCCGCACGCCATGATGGTGACAGGCGACGACGGCACGCTGCAGGGCGTGCTGACCAAGACCGACCTGCTCAAGCCCGTGCCCACCCGCCTCGTGCTGGTGGACCACAACGAGCTCACGCAGGCCGTGCCCGGCGCCGACGAGGTCACCATCACCGAGATCATCGACCACCACCGGCTCGGCCCGATGGCCACGCCGCAGCCGATCCTGTTCATCAACGAACCCGTCGGCTCCACCTGCACCATCATCGCCGACCTCTTCCGCCGCCACGGCCTGCAGCCCGGTGTCAACCTCGCCGGCCTCATGATGTCCGGCCTCATCTCCGACACCCTGCTGCTCCAGAGCCCCACCTCCACCCCGAAGGATGCCGAGGTGCTCGCCTGGTTGGAGACCCACGCCGACATCAAGGCCAAGGCCCTCGCCAAGCTCATCTTCAGTTCCGGCTCTGTCATCCTCGCCAGCCCGCCCGACAAGGTCGTCCGCTCCGACTTCAAGCTCTACGACGAGGAAGAGGCTCGCTTCGCCGTCTCGCAGGTCGAGGAGCTCGGTTTCGACAACTTCTGGCAGCACGCCAAGGCCCTGACCAAGGCCCTCGGCGAACTCCGCGCTGACGAGAAACTCGCCTTCGCCGTGCTGCTCGTCACCGACATCAACACCCAGAATTCGCTCATGCTCGTCAAGGGCGACGCCGAGTTCATCCGCCGCATTTCCTACGCCCACATCGAGCAGGACGAGATCTTCGACCTGCCCGGCGTGGTCAGCCGCAAGAAACAGCTCGTCCCCTACCTCACCAGTCTCATCAGGGAAATGAGCGCCGATTTGCCGCGCCGAAGCTCCTGAGCGAAGGCGGGCGGCGTCACACCTTTAGTCCCAGCCAGCGCATCACGGCGGCCTCGACCCGCGCCATCTCGTCAGGTTCGAGGCGGCCAATGATTGTTCCGATGCGCCCACGACGCAGCGTGGTGATCTTGTCTGCCATGGCTTGCGACTCGGATTTCAGTCCGTTGGCCACCGACGGTTTCAGTGCAATTCGGAAAAGAGCCGCCTCCGCCGCCTGGCTGGTCACAGGGCATAAGGTGACGCTGGCGTGGGTGGCATTGAACAAATCCGACTGTAGCACAACTGCCGGCCGTGGCTTGCCATAATCGCCGGGCAGCGCGCAAGTCACCACGTCACCGCGGTGGAGATTCATGCGCGCCAACCTTCGATCTCTCCGGCCTGTTCCGTCCAGGCCAAATCATCCTTGGACATGTGCTTGCTCGCCAAAAGCGACTGCTTTCGCGCCTCCTGCCGCAGGGCGTCATGCGAACTGCCCAGCAGGTAATGCTCCAGCGCCTCCTTTATAACCCAGTTCTTGCCGCGTTTGGTGCTGCGGGCCTTGCGGGCCAGTTCCCGGCTCAAGTCCCGGGGCAGACGGACGCTGGTGCTGACGGTGGAGGAAGCGGGCATGGCGGCACGTTTGTCTGTAACACAGTGTGTTGCAAGCGAATTTCCATCCGCCGCTGCGGGCTTCAACTGCGGCGTTGCATCGCGCGGGCCGATTCCCCTTCTTGGGATGGAATGTCCGCCGAAACCACCACGCCCGTGCCCGCCCCGAGCGACTTCATCCGCGATATCGTCGCGGCGGACGTGGCGGCGAAGCGTTACGCGAAGATTGTCACCCGTTTCCCGCCCGAACCCAACGGCTACCTGCACATCGGCCACGCCAAGTCCATCTGCCTGAACTTCGGCATTGCCCGCGAGCACTCCGGCCACTGCAACCTGCGTTTCGACGACACCAATCCTGCCAAGGAAGACATCGAATACGTCAATTCCATCACTCACGATGTGAAGTGGCTCGTCTCGGGCTGGGCCGACCACTGCCTCGGACTTAAGACCAAGGGTGCGACACCGGCGCTCCAGACCATCAATGGTAAAGCCGACTATTACGTGCCGCCGGTTCCCCAATCCAAAATCGAGAATCAAGAATCGAAAATTGAGGCCGAGCCATTTTTCGCGAGTGCCTACTTCGACGCACTCCACGCCTACGCAATTGAACTGATCAAAAGAGGGAAGGCCTACGTCTGCGACCTTAGCCCCGAGGATACCGAACTCTATCGCGGCTCGCCCGACAAACCGGGGCGCAATAGCCCGTTCCGTGATCGCGGCGTGGCGGAGAATCTTGATTGGTTCGCCCGGATGACCGCGGGGGAGTTTCCGAACGCGACCCGTTCGCTTCGCGCGAAGATCGACATGGCGTCGCCGAATATCTGGCTGCGCGATCCCCTGCTCTACCGGATCCGCCACACCCATCACCACCAGACAGGATCCAAGTGGTGCGTCTACCCGCTCTACGATTACGCACACTGCCTCAGCGACTACATCGAGGGCATCACCCACAGCCTGTGCAGCCTCGAGTTCGAGGTCCATCGTCCGCTCTACGATTGGATCCTCGAGAATCTCGATCTGCCGCGGCCGCTGCCCAAGCAATACGAATTCGCGAAGCTCCGGCCGAGCTACATGATCGTCAGCAAGCGCAAGCTCCTGCAACTCGTGAACGAGGGTCTCGTGACCGGCTGGGACGATCCGCGCATGCCGACCCTCTCCGGCCTCCGTCGGCGCGGCGTGCCCGCGTCCGCGATTCGGAAACTCGTGCACAGTGTCGGAGTCACAAAATATGAAAGCGTCACGGAGATTGCCCTCCTGGAACACGCGATCCGCGACGACTTGAACAAAGCAGCCGAACGACGGATGGCTGTCCTTCGCCCCATAAAGATCGTCCTGACAAACATCGCCCCGGGTGATTCCATCGAGTGCGAGGCGGTCAACAATCCGCAGAGCGACACGCCCACAACGCGCAAGATGAACCTCACGCGCGACCTCTTCATCGAGTCCGACGACTTCGCCGAAGTTCCCCCGCCCAAATATTTCCGCCTCAAGCCGGGCGGCGATGTTCGCCTGAAATACGCGTGCATCATCCACTGCGACGAAGTGGTGAAAGACGCGTCCGGCGCGGTGGTCGAGATCCGCTGCACCGCCGATCTCACGACGCGCAAGGGCGGGCCCAATTCCGACCGCAAGGTGAAGGGCACGATCCACTGGGTGAGTTCATCCGAAGCCATTGACGCAGAGGTTCGCCTCTACGACCGATTGTTCACGGTCGCGGAACCCGATGCTGACGGCGACTTCAGGCGCCATTTCAATCCGCAGTCACTCGAAACGATCGGCGCAAAGCTCGAGCCGGCCCTCGCGCACATCGGAGCCGATGCGGTCGTTCAGTTTGAACGGCTCGGCTACTTCACTCTTGACGCCATCGACTCGAAGTCCGGCGCACTCGTCTTCAACCGCACGATCACGCTTCGCGACAACTGGGCGAAGTGATGGGAAATCAATGCCCCGGCTCCTCCCCCCTGTTGCCAGTTCTGCTGATTACTACCGAATCAGGCACAACGATACCAGTGCCTGGACTCCGGCGATCAATGCGATCGTAACACGTCACAATCTCCCAGAGAGCCAGGCGGTTCGTTTTCCAGACGGGGAGAACCCGGTGTTTGCGCTGGGAACTTCACATGTCCTGAAACTTGTTCCTTCGATCTGGGCGACGATTGCCTCGCGTGAGTTCGAGACGCTCGCGTTTCTCGCCACCCATATCCACGTCCCTGCGCCCCGTTTTGTCGCAAGTGGCGGGTTGGAAGACTGGCATTATGTTGTGAGCACCCGGGTCGAGGGAGAACCGCTCCACCGGATTTGGGGCAAACTTGCACAGGACGAACGCCTGGCAATCACCGTAAAGTTCGGGCGAATTCTCGCGGCTCTGCACGCATTGCCTCCCGGGGAATTGAATCCCGGCGGAATCATTTGGCGCGAGTTCTGTGTCTCATCCTTCTCCAATTGGACTAACAGACGGGACTTCCCACGGCTTCTTCCAGCGCTGCAAGCGGACGGGCCGCGCTACCTCGCTGCGAATGGCGCAATCGTGGCTGGAGCGTCCCGCGCTCTGCTCCATGGCGACCTGGCGCCGGAGAACCTTCACGTCCGCCAGACCGACGGCAAATGGGAGATCGCCGGGGTGATCGACTTCGGCAATGCCATGCGCGGCGACCGCTGGTTTGATCTCACGGCACCGAGCATCCTCTTGCAGCCTGGGGACCGGAGGATCGTGCATGCCCTTGTCGATGGATACGCCGAAGGCAGCAGTCTTAACATCGCTGCGATTCGTCCCTCCCTGATGGTCGGCACCCTGATTCATCCAATGGGTGATTTGCCGGAGTGTCTCGCTTTGATTCCGGGTGGACCGAAGTGCTCGACGTGGGACGAAGTCGCCGAACTATTCTGGCCGGATTGAATTCTTCGATCGGCGATCAACTCGCGGCTGAAAACTTCGAGAGTCTTGCCAACACCCGATCCTTCCCCAAGACGCGAAAAATGCTGGTGATGCTCGGGCCGGCGTTGGTGCCCGAAACCGCGAGGCGGGCGACGGCTTGGTAATCGCCGAAGCCGAGGCCCTTGCCCTTGCCGACGGCCAGGTTATTTTTCTCCGGGATGAATCAGTGCCAGCGGCTTGTCACGAAAACGGCGATAGACCGTGAAATGCTCCGAGTCGATCGTGATGACCTTGGCCCGGGGAAAGATTTCAGCCAGACGAACCACGGCAGCGTCACAGAAATCCATCTGGGGATACTTGGCTGAAAGCGCCCGGATGTGGGACATGTGCTCGGGCAGCAAATCCACGACCCTCAGCGCGCCCGCCTCCACCAAGCCATAGAGCCGGTCCACCGCCTCGGGCGAAGGCGCGAGCTGCCACGCCGCCTCGGCGATGACCGCCTCGCAGGTGAGGAAAGGTGGCTCCAGGCCATCCATGACGCCCACGCTCCATTCATGCCACTGGTCGCGCCGGTTTATCCAGCCAACGAGGGGACCGGTGTCTGCAATGATCTCAGGCACCGAAACCTTCCCGGGTGGAGAGTCCGCGCGGCCCGTCATAGACGCCCTTGGCCCGCGCCGCCAGTTCGCCGAACGTCCGCGTCGGCTTGGCCGTCAGCAGGAATTTCTCCCCGGTCTTGCCGTCAACGATTTCCACGGTCTGCCCCTTGCGGGCCGCCGCCTTGGCCTTGGGAAACTCACGCATGAGCGAACGGGTGGAAAGCTTCATGTCTGACACCCTGTCATACACCTGCCATCTGTCAAGTCGGTCAACCGGCATTCTACCCGGCCATGAACCGCTGCAATCGCGCAAGGGAGCGCTCCTTGCCGAGCACTCGAAAGATGCTGGTGATGCTCGGGCCGGCGTTGGTGCCCGAAACCGCGAGACGGGCGACGGCTTGGTAATCGCCGAAGCCGAGGCCCATGCCCTCGGCGAGCGCCTTGATGCCGGCCTCGATTGCGGCATCAGTGGAAAAAGCCATTGCCGGCAGCGCGGCGATCAGCTCCGCGAGCCGGGCCTTCGGATCGCCCTTGGCCATGATCTTCTCCTTCACCTTGGGGTCGGTCGGGAAATCATCCGTGAAGAAATAGACCGTGTAGGCGCCCAGTTCGTCGATGGATTTGATCTTCGGCTGGGCGAGCAGCATGATCTCGCGGAAGTAGGCCTCGTTGGCCATGATTGCGGCACCGTTCGGCTGCTTGGCAAAGTATTCACTCGCCAGCGCCATGAACTTTTCGGCCGGCTGTTCCAGCAGGTAAACCATATTCATGTGCGCCAGCTTCCTGCCATCGAACTTCGCATTGGACTGATTGACGGCCGGCAGATCGAAGAGCTGCACGATTTCGGCGAGCGGCATCTTCTCGCGGTCGTCGCCGGGATTCCACCCGAGCAGCGCGAGGTAATTGACCAACGCCTCGGGCAGGAAGTGGCGCTGCTGGTATTCCTCGATGAGGGCGCCCTTGTCGCGTTTGCTCATCTTGCCCTGCCCCATCTCGGGCGCTTTCAAGATCAGCGGGATGTGGGCGAATACGGGCGGCGTGACCCCGATGCCCTCATAGAGCCGCACGTGCTTGCTGGTATTGGACAGGTGGTCCTCACCGCGGATAATGTGGGATACCTTCATCTCGATGTCGTCCACCACGTTTACGAAATGGAAGACGGGATTACCGTCGGAACGGAAAATCACGAAATCCTCGTCCTCCTGCCGCTCGACCCGGCCGCGGATCCGGTCGGCGATGACGACCGGCGCGGTCTTCACCTTCTCGACCTCCTTCTTGCGATGATCGTCGAACACCTTGTAGCGCTCGCCGAGCAACTTAAACCACACGGCGCCGTCTTTCTCGTAAGCCCGGCCGTTGGCCAATAGCTGCTGCTTGTATTTATGGTAGATCGCCGCGCGCTGGCTCTGCCGGTAGGGGCCGAAGTTGCCGCGTTCGCCCACGCCGTTCGGATTCGGGCCCTCGTCCCAGTCGAGCCCAAGCCAGGTCAGGCTGTCGTAGATGAGCTTGAGGTAGGCCTCGCTGTTGCGCGCCTGGTCGGTGTCCTCGATGCGGAGGATGAACGTCCCTCCGGTGTGCCGGGCATACAGCCAGTTGAACAGCGCGGTGCGGGCGCTGCCGATATGGAAAAAACCCGTGGGACTGGGGGCGAAACGGACGCGAACAGAAGACATGGTAGGTTCAGAAATGAGGTAACCACTAATGGACACTAATAAACACTAATCAAGGTCGGGGCTTTTTGCTGAATTATTCGTGCACCTTCGTGTCCATTCGTGGTTCCTCTGGTTGGGGGGATTGCCTGGGCAACTTCTCCGCCACGAACCCATCGATCAACCGCTGCGCCTCGGCGGTGGGCAGTTGCATCCGGCGCTCGGCGAAGCGTGCCAAATCCTCCGGCCACGGCGCGCGCAGGAGGTAATCCATGCCAGTCGCCCGCAGGTCGATCGCCGCGCAGTGCAACGCCTGGCGGGTGAGCGGCAGCAAGGCCGAATGCCGCCCGGTCCAGCCTTTGGTCGCAAACTCAAGATACAACCCCGGATCCGGCCCGTAGAGCTTGTCGCCCACCACCCGGTGCCGCAGCCATTCCGCGTGCGCCCGGATCTGGTGCTTGCGGCCGGTGAGCAGCTCAACTCCAGCCAGGGTGAAGCCGCCGCTCACCGCCAGCGGATGGAAAATCGTCACCGCCTCCTGTGCGCCGGTGCTGCCCGTTGGCACGACGCGCGATTTCACGGTGACATTGGCGGTCGGGTCCGGGCCGAGCGGCTGGTTCACCGTCACCGGCGCGGCCAGTTCACCTTCCAGCAGGGCCACGTAGGCCTTGCCGATCTTGCGCTGCAGGACGGCTTTCCCCAAGCGACCGCCCGCAGCCTCTGTCTTGGCCAGCACGATCACCCCGCTGGTCTCCCGGTCCAGGCGGAAGACGAACCGGATGGCGTCGGGCTGGAACACCTCCCGCACGGCCCCGGCCAAGCTCGACCAAGGGCCGTTTTTCGAGGGATGGACCACCAGCCAGCCGGGTTTGTCGATCACCAGCAGCTGCTCGTCTTCAAGCAGCACCCACTGGCGCAGCTCCGCCGGATTAACCAGCGGGGGGGCCGCCGGCGGCAGATCACGGGAATTGAGGGTCATGGGTGGATCGTTCAAAAATTATTACCCGCTTTTTTGCCAAGAAGCATTGCAAAACCGGCCAACGGGCCTACTGATTTCGGCTGTCGAATGAAGCAGTTGTTCCCATCCAGTCTGGTCCCGGTCCCCCGGACAGCGGAGGCGGCAAAAGGAAACTCAGGCAGATAAGTCATTCGCGGAGCATTTGTGTCGTTAACCCATAAGGAGAACCATGAACAAAGCCAACCATCCCCACGATGTCATCGTTTCAGGCATCCATCTCGAACTCACCGCCGGCCTCAAGGCCCATGTCCGGGAGAAGATGCAACGATTGTTCCGACACGAGGGGCACATCGTCCGGCTGAAGGTCGAGCTGGAGTGCGACCGCCAGCACGATGTTGAACACAAATTTATTGCGAAGGGCCACATCGTCATCCACGGGCCCGATATCAACGCCACGGTCGAGGCGGACGAGTGCTACAAGGCCATCGACCTGCTCGTGGACAAACTTGATCAGGGCCTGCGCAAGCGCCATGGCCTGCATAAGGACAAGCGCAACCATCCGCGCGCCATCGAATTTCCCGGCGTCGCCCTGCCCAAGGCCATCTGACCGCCGGTGATTGTTGTTGGTCGGGCTTTAAGCCCGACAATCAGCCCGCCGCCCGGCGGGCTTTTTTTATGCCCAGGTTTCCTCCGTCCTATTCTTGAGGATTGCCTGGTGACCTTACACCGAAGCACACAACGGGTAGGGCGGACCGGCCCGGTCCGCCGCGAAAGCCTCAGCTCGCTCTCGGCGGGGCGGGCCGCCCCGCCCTACCATACGCTTCAAGCGCGTCGGTGTATTGCGCGAACCTCACTACCCCCTCCGGCGCAAGCCGCCGGAATACAGTTTTCAAATCGGCCCCGGCTGCTTTGCTGTAAGGCCCGCCTCCCATGCCCGGAACCCTTCCACTTTCTGGCCGCAAGCTCACCCTGGCCCGCCTCCGTCTCGCCTTGACCGGTGACCAGCGCCTCACCCTCACGCCCGGCGCCCGCGCCCGCCTCCGCGCCTCTCGGAAAATCGTGGACCGCCTCCGCCACGATCCGAAGCCGCACTACGGCATCAACACCGGCTTCGGCATTCTCGCCCACCAGCGCGTGCCCGCCGCCGACATCGAAAAACTCCAGGAGAACCTGATCCTCAGCCATGCCGTCGGCGTGGGTGCCGAGGTGCCCGCCGAGATCGTGCGTCTCATGCTGCTCCTCAAGGTCAACGGCCTCGCCGTCGGCCTTTCGGGTGTCACGTCCCGCGTGGTCGACTACCTCCTCCGGTTCTACAACGAAGACGCCCTCCCGGTTGTTTACTCGAAGGGTTCCCTGGGCGCCTCCGGCGATCTCGCCCCGCTGGCCCACCTGGTGCTGCCCCTGCTCGGCCTCGGCGAGATGCACTACCGGGGCAAACTACTCCCCGCCGCCGCCGTGCTGAAGAAACTCGGCCTCAAGCCGCTCCGGCTCCAGTCCAAGGAGGGCCTCGGCCTCATCAACGGCACCCAATTCATGTCCGCCTATGCGGTGCATTGCCTGTTGCGCATCGACCATATTGCCAAGACCGCCGATATCGCCGCGGCCATGACCCTCGAGGCTGCCCGGGGCAGCGCGGCGCCTTACGACGCCCGCATCCACGCCGCGCGGCCGCACCCGGGCCAGATCGAGGTGGCGAAAAACCTCCGCCAGCTGCTCCGGGGCTCGAAGATTCTCCCGTCCCACGCCAATTGCGCCAAAGTGCAGGATCCCTACTCGCTCCGCTGCGTGCCGCAGGTGCATGGCGCCGTCCGCCTCGCCATCGAGCACGCCCGGGCCGTCGTCGAGACCGAGATCAACTCCGCCACCGACAATCCGCTCGTCTTCGAGAATGGCGATGTCGTCAGCGGCGGCAATTTCCACGGCGAACCCCTCGCCTTCATCCTCGATTACCTCGCGATTGCGACCGCCGAGATCGCCTCCATCGCGGAGCGCCGCATCTACATGCTGCTGCATGGCGACACCATCGGCGACCTCAAGGTGCCGCGCCTGCTCATGAAGGACACGGGGCTCAACTCCGGATTCATGATCCCGCAATACACCGCCGCCGCCCTGGTGTCGGAAAACAAGATTTTCGCCCACCCGGCCTCGGTGGACTCCATCCCCTCGTCGCTCGGCCAGGAAGATCATGTCTCAATGGGCTCGATCAGCGCCACCAAGCTGCTGGAGGTCGTCAAGAACACCGAGACCGTGCTCGCCATCGAGTTCATGTGCTCGGCCCAGGCCCTGGAGTTTCTTCGCCCGCTCAAGTCCGGCCGCGGGGTCGAGGCGGCGTTTGCCGCGGTGCGCCGCCACATCCCGTTCGCACAGGCCGACCGGCTGTTTCATAACGATGTGCAGACCGCGCTCACCCTCGTCCGCAGCGGGCAGATCGCCGGCGCCGTGCAGCGCGCCGCCGGCCAACTCCATTGATCTTCTAACCTGTCATTCTGAGCGCAGCAAAGAATCCAGCATCATGCCCCCTCCGAACATCGCACTGGATCCTTCGCACCGCTCAGGATGACGCGCAACGGGTGATTTCTTCGCATGGCCAAATCCGCAATCCGCAGTCCGAAATCCGCAATCCCGGTGGTCCGCGCGCCGCGCGGCAACCAACGCACCTGCCACACGTGGGCCGCGGAGGCGGCCATGCGGATGCTGATGAACAATCTCGACCCGGAGGTCGCCGAACGCCCCGCCGACCTGGTGGTCTACGGCGGCCGGGGCAAGGCCGCGCGCAACTGGCCGGCCTTTCACGCCATCATCGCCTCGCTCCGGAAACTCGCGCCCGACGAAACCCTGCTCGTGCAGTCGGGCAAGCCGGTCGGGGTCGTCCGCACCCACGCCGACGCTCCGCGCGTCCTGCTGGCCAACAGCAATCTCGTCCCCAAATGGGCGACGCAGGAAATCTTCGACGACTTCGAGAAGCGCGGGTTGATGATGTATGGGCAGATGACCGCCGGTTCCTGGATCTATATCGGCACCCAGGGTATTTTGCAGGGCACCTACGAAACCTTTGCCGAGGCCGGACGCCAGCATTTCGGCGGCACCCTGGCGGGCCGGTTGTGTGTCACCGCCGGTTGCGGCGGCATGGGCGGCGCGCAACCGCTCGCCATCACCATGGCCGGCGGCACCTGCCTCATCGCCGATGTGGACAAATCCCGCCTGCAAAAGCGCGTCCATGATCGCTACCTTGACGAGATCGCCCCCTCGCTCGACGCCGCCATTGACCGCGCAGTCGGCTATGCGGCGCAGAAGAAAGCACTCAGCGTCGGCGTCGTGGCCAATGCCATTGATCTGCTGGAGCGGCTGCTCGTCCGCAGAATCCACGTCGACTCGCTCACCGACCAGACCAGCGCGCACGACCCGCTCGTTGGCTACGTGCCCGTCGGCTACGACCTCAAGGCCGCAGCGGTGCTGCGGAAGAATCCGGCGAAATACCAAAAACTTTCGCTCGCCTCGATGGCGCGGCATGTGAAGGCGATGCTCGCGCTCCAGAAGCGCGGCGCGAAGACCTTCGACTACGGCAACAACCTCCGCCAGCACGCCCTCAACCAAGGCGTGAAGCGCGCCTTCGACTTTCCCGGTTTTGTGCCGGCTTACATCCGCCCGCAATTCTGTCTCGGGCGCGGTCCGTTCCGTTGGGTGGCGCTGTCCGGCGATCCCGCGGACATTTTCGCCACCGATCGGGCGCTGCTGGAGCTTTTTCCCAGCGACGAAGGCCTGCACCGCTGGCTGAAGATGGCCGGCGAGCGCGTGGCCTTCCAAGGCCTGCCCGCCCGCATCTGCTGGCTGGGCCTCGGCGAGCGGCACAAGGCCGGTCTGCTCTTCAACCAGATGGTCGCCGACGGCCGCGTGCAGGCGCCGATCGTCATCGGCCGCGACCACCTTGACTGCGGTTCCGTGGCGAGTCCCAACCGCGAGACCGAGGCGATGAAGGACGGTTCCGACGCCATCAGCGACTGGGCCATCCTCAACGCCATGGTCAACATCGCCAGCGGCGCCTCCTGGGTCAGTTTCCATCACGGCGGTGGTGTCGGCATCGGCTACAGCCAGCACGCCGGGCAGGTCATTGTCGCCGACGGCACGCCCGAGGCTGCGGCGCGGCTGGAGCGGGTGCTGACCAACGACCCGATGATGGGTGTGTTCCGCCATGCGGACGCCGGCTACGAACTCGCTCAGGATTGCGCTCGGCGGCTCAATGTCCCTATCCCGATGGTGCTGGTGTAGGTCGGGCTTTACGCCCGACACGTCGGGGATAAACCCCGACCTACAAAGGATGATTCTCCCCCGAAACACCGCCCCCTACTGGCCTGTGCTTGCTCCGGGGTGCTTTGCCCAAAAAATCCGGCGCGACTCTCCCCGCGGTTGCGCCATCGCCCTGCTCGGCCTGCCGGACGACACCGGCGTGCGCCTGAACCATGGCCGGCCCGGGGCCAAGGCCGGCCCGCGCGCCTTCCGCGCCGCCTTGGCCAGCTCCGGCGCCGCCGGTGCCGGGGCTGACGCACGGCCACGTGTTTTTGATGCCGGTGACATCCGACCGGGGCGCACCCTTGAGGAAACCCACCGGCGCGTGACGGCCGCGACCACCGCCCTGCTCTCGGCCGGGCTGTTCCCCATCGCCATCGGCGGTGGTCATGACCTGACCTTCCCGTTCATCCGGGCTGTCACCGCCCGGCATCCGAAGCTCGCGGGCCTTTATTTCGACGCCCACCTCGATGTCCGGGAAACACGCGGCTCGGGCATGCCCTTCCGCAAGCTCGTCGAGGTATGCGGGCTGGGCCCGCTGCACTTGCACGGCTTCCGGCCGGACGTTAACTCCCCGGAACATCTCGTGTGGTTCAAGGCGAACGGTGGCAAGCTCCACCCCGACTCCGCCAAGGTCGCGCTGCCCCGGGCCAAGCATCTCGCCGTCAGTTTCGATCTCGATGTGCTTGATGCAACCCACGCTCCCGGAGTCAGCGCGCTCAATCCCGCCGGCTGGTCGGTGCGCAAAGCCGAGGCCTGGGTCCGCGCTTGCGGTGCCGACCCGCGCGTGCGTTGCTTTGATCTCATGGAACTCAATCCCCGCTTTGATCCCGGCGGCCGAACCGCCCGCATCGCCGCGCATCTTTTTTTGAGTTTCCTCGCCGGCTTTGCCCAACGCTAATGAAAGCTCCAAGCTCCAACATCCAAGCTCCAGTGAAACACCAAGCGCGGAGCAAATCAGAAACCCTGACGATCGGACGATCTTTGATTCTTGGGGATTGGAAATTCTCTGGAGCTTGGATGTTGGAGTTTGGAGCTTAAATCCATGCCCCTCCTGATCCGTAACGCCCGCATTCTCACCCTCGCCGGAACCGAACGGCCGCGCCGCGGCAAGTCTTTGTCGGATCTTGGGATCATTTCCGCCGGCGAAGTGTTGATCACCGACGGGAAGATTGCCGCCGTGGGCCCCAAGGTGGAGGCCGCAGCCGACACCGAGGCCATCGATGCCAAAGGCCGCGTGCTCATGCCGGGGTTTGTGGACTGCCACACCCATGCCTGCTGGGCCGGCGACCGGCTCGACGAATGGGAGCAGCGGCTGCGCGGCGTGCCCTATCTCGAAATCCTCAAGGCCGGTGGCGGCATCCACTCGACCGTCCGCGCCGTGCGCGATGCGACGAAAAAACAGCTCGCCGCGCATCTCAAGGAGCGTCTCGACGCCATGCTGCGCGAAGGCACGACGACGGTGGAGATCAAGAGCGGCTACGGGCTGCAGACGGAGGAGGAGCTGAAGATGCTTCGCGCCATCGTGCGCGCCGGTCACGAATGGCCCGGCACCATCGTCCCCACCGCGCTGCTGGGCCACGCTTTCGAGGGCAGCCTCGACGAATACGCCCGCATGGTCGTTAAGGAAATGCTGCCTGCTGTCGCCCGGGAATTCCCCGGCATCACGGTGGACGCCTTTTGCGAGGACGGGGCCTGGACCTTGGAGGCCTGCGTGCGGTTCTTTGAGAAGGCCGCGAAGCATCACCCGCTCCGCGTCCACACCGACCAATTCACCTCCCTGGGCATGATCCCTGAGGCCATCCGTCTGGGCGCGCTGAGTGTGGACCATCTCGAGGCCGCCACCAAGGCCGACCTGGCCGCCCTCGCCAAGTCGCGCACCATGGGTGTCATTTTGCCCTGCACTTCATTTCACGTAGACGGGCGGTATGCGCGCGCCGGCAGCCTGGTCAGTCAGGGCGGCGCCGTGGCCATCGCGACGAACTGCAATCCCGGCTCGTCACCTTCGCACTCCATGCCGCTGGCCATCACCCTGGCGGTCCGGTTCTGCGGGTTGACTCCCGCCGAGGCCATTGCCGCCGCCACGGTGAATCCCGCCAGTCTGCTCGGCTTCCGCGACCGCGGCACCATTGAACCCGGCCAGCGGGCCGACCTACTCCTGCTCCACCACAAGGACGAACGCCAGCTCGCCTACGAACTCGGCGGCAACCCGGTCGAGACCGTCATCTGCAACGGCGCGCGCGTCACATCGCCGCGTTGACCAGGGCGAGGGTCTTGGCCTCCAGGTCGAGGGCGTGTTTCTCAATCACCGCGCCATCGCTCACGATCTTAGCGGCGAAGGCTTGGTCGGTCAGGCCCTTGGCGTTGATGCGGACGTTGAGATAGGCTCCTTGCACGGCGGCGCGCGCGCAGAGCGCGCCCACGCCGGCGTCCGAGATCGAATTGGGATTGCCCTTCTCCGCCATCGCCAGCGCGAGCGGCAGGGCCTCGGCGGAAAGCCGCATGACGCGGAATGGCACCTCGGTGGCCTTCCGGGTCGCGGATTGAATGGCGGCGGCGCGCGCGGCTTGCTCGGCCTCACTGCCCTTGGGCAATCCCAATGCCGTCATGATGGCGTTGAACGCCGCGGTGTCCTCGTCGACCAGCGTCAGGAGCTCGGCCTTGATCTTCTGGCCCTGCTCGGCCCATTGGGAAAACTCCTCCCAGCGCCCGTCCCAGCCGGGCTTGTGGGCGGAAAGGTTGGCGACCATGGTGCCGAGCGAGGCCCCGAGCGAGCCGACGTAGGCCGCGATGGAGCCGCCGCCGGGGGCCGGACTCTCGCTGGCGGTCTCGTCCGCGAACGCCCGGAGATCCATGCGCACCAGTTTCCCCTTGGTCGTGTCTCTGAGCAGATACTCAATCACGCGCTCCTCGGGTTTGAACGGCGCGAGTTCATTCAGGCCAAGCGACCGGACGGCGATCTTGATCAACTCGGCCTCGGAGACCCCGACGGAGCGCTGCTGCTTGCGCAGGAAGTAGCGCCCGGCATCGAGCAGCGATTGCAGCGGCACCAAGCCGACCAGTTCGGAGCCGGTCACCCGCAGGCCGCGCTCGGCGCCCTTGCGGCAGGCCTCGTCAAAGGCCACATGCACGGGCGTCACGGCGATGTTGGTCAGGTTGATCGAAACCTGGGCGATGCCGTATTCCTCGATGAACCAGCCGATTGCCTTCACGGCCTTCAGGCTGCCGGGGATGGTGACGGGCGCGCCGCTGGCGTCCTTGACCACCTTGCCCTGCGCGTCCTTCTTCGGCCGGCCGGCCTCGCGGATGTCAAAGGCCACGGCGTTGGCGCGGCGGGTCGAGGTGGTGTTGAGGTTGATGTTGTAGGCGACGAGGAAGTCGCGTGCGCCGATGACGGTCGCGCCCCGCTTGGCGTCGAACGCCGCCGGGCCGAAGTCGGGTTTCCACCCGGGCAGCAGGATTTTTTTGGCGAAACCCTCGTATTCGCCGGCGCGGATCACGGAGAGGCTGCGACGGGCCGGGTTGGGCTGTGCCGCCTCATAAAGATAAACCGGCAGGTTCAGCTCACGGCCGACCCGTTCAGCCAGCTGGCGGGCGTGTGCGGCAGCCTCCTCCATCGTGATGCCGGCAATGGGCACGAGCGGGCATACATCCGTCGCACCCATGCGCGGATGCTCGCCCTTGTGGTTCGACATGTCGATGACTTCGCCCGCCCTCCGGATGGCGCGGAATGCCGCCTCGCAGACGGCAGCGGGTTCACCGACAAAGGTGACGACGGTGCGGTTGGTGGCCTTGCCGGGGTCGACGTTAAGCAGCTTCACGCCCTCGACTGACTGGATTTCGTCGGTGATCTGACGGATGATGGCCGGATCGCGGCCTTCGCTAAAATTCGGGACGCATTCGAGCAGTTGCCTCATGGGGAAAGGGGAGGGATTGGAATCCGGCCAGCAAACCAGAATTTCCGGCGTTGAAAAACCAAATCGCCGCGTGGCCAGCAGGCCATCCGTCTCCCTACCCGGCGGCGGCGTAAAGGCCATGGCGCGGCCGCGAAATTGGAAAACCGGGGAGGGGTCACTCTCAGAGCTCGTCGCAAAAGGTCTTCAGCTCAACGCCCGCTTGTTCGATAAGTCCACGCAAGGTGCCAGGCTTGATCGGACGGTGCAGCGGCACGACCACGGTGCGGCTGTCTTTGCGGAGGATCACATGCGATCCGGTCTGCCGGCGTTCCTCGAAGCCGAGCCGCCGCGGAGCTTTCACTGCCGCCGCGCCGTTTACATCGCGCGGAAGCTTCACGCGACCGCAATGACAGGATCTTGGACGAAATGCAGCCGCACCCGCGTGGGTGCCTGCCCCTTATCGAAATATCCACTCACCGCATCTGCTACCATGCTCTGTAGATCGGCCAAGGAGTCACCCTGCGTGGTGATACCGCCTGAGCGCGGATCATCCCAGCGCGCGACAAATCCGCCTGTCGCGGCGCAGTGCTCGACTCGGAAGGTGATCTCCATGGCTCCAGAACCTACCCAGACAGAGAGGCGCGTCAATGCTTTCAACCAATCCTGCACAAGGGCACACCATCACGCACTTGTTGCCACCGGCGTTGCCACTTCGCTCAACCCATGAAACACAAAACCCGCTACTCGTTGAAAGCAGCGGGTTTGGAAAGTGGCGCAGCTGTAGGGAGTCGAACCCCAAACCTTCTGATCCGTAGTCAGATGCTCTATCCAATTGAGCTACAGCTGCACGAAGGAGGGGTGAATAAGTGTAGTTCGCGGAGTTACTTCAAGCAGAATTTATCAGGCGTTTTTCCCCGTATTTCCTCCTGCTGGACCGGTCGTGGACACGGGTTTTTCAAAGAGCTCGTTGCGGATGCGTTCGCTCTCCCGGTCGATTTGTTCCTCGGTGGCGCCCAACTCGCGCAAAATGTGCTCGGTCATGGACAATGCCACTTCCCCCTCTCCGGCAAAGACCTCGTCGGCCCCGCCGGCCCGCAGCTCCGGCTGCTCGCGCAGGTAGGCCGTGCGGGCCAGGATCTCCAGCCGCGGGTTCAGCTGGCGGGCTTCGCGGATGATCTCGCGGCCGGCGCGGATGCTTGAGGCGCTCAGGATCAGGAAGCGCGCCTGCGCCACCCCGGCCTCCTGCAGGGTCTCGGGGTGGCTGGCATCGCCATAGACGGCGCGGACGCCCTCGCTGCGCAGCCGCTGGACGGTTTCCAGGTTGAGTTCCACCACCGTGGGCTCGATGTCGTTTTCCCGCATGAGGCGGGCGACGGTCTGGCCGATCGGACCGTAACCCACCACCACGGCGCGATGCCGGGAGGAGGCCGGCGGCGTCCCGGTGGTGGCGGCCTCCACGGGAGCCCGCGGCTGGAGCCAGCGGTTCAGCCACGGCCGGCGCCGGATCCAGGCCTCCAGCGGATCCACGCCGCGGTAGAGCAGCGGGTTGATGGTGATCGAGACAATGGCGGCCACCACGAGGATGTTCAGCGCATTCTCCGGCAGGATGCCCAGCTGCCGGCCCATCGTGGCCAGAATGAAGGAAAACTCACCGATCTGCGCAAGGGCCACCGCGACGGCCAGCGCCACGCGCAACTGATATTTCATCACCAAGACGAGACTGAGCGCCGCCGCGGGCTTGCCGATCAGGATGATCGCGAGAGTCGCCGCCACCAGGCCCGGCGAATCCACCAGCGCCTTGAAATCCACCAGCATGCCGACCGACACGAAGAACAGCACGGCGAAGGCATCGCGCATGGGCAGCGCCTCCGTCGCGGCCCGCAAGCTGAACTCGGAGCGCCCCACCACCATGCCGGCGAGGAAGGCGCCAAGGGCCATCGACACGCCGAACAGCTGGGCCGAGCCGACGGCGATGCCCAGCGCCACCATCAGCACCGCCAGGGTGAAGAGTTCCCGCGAGCCGGTCTTGGCGATATAGCCCAACAGCCGTGGAATGACCCAGCCGCCCACGAGGAAAGTGAAGGCCACCAGCAGGCCGATTTTTAGCCCCGCGACTCCGAGGACCAGCACCAGGCTGCCACCCTGCTGCGCCCCGGGCCCGAACAGCGCGGGCAGCACCACGAGCGCGAAGACCGTGAGAATATCCTCCATCACCAGCCAGCCGATGGCGATATGGCCCGTCGGCGTGTGCAACTCATGGTTGTCCACCAGCACGCGGGTCAGCACCACGGTGCTGGCCACCGAGATGGCGAGCCCGAAGACGATGCCTGCCGTCCACGTCCACCCGAAAAAGTGCATGACCACCGCCCCGAGCACCGTGGCCACGAGGCTCTGCACCACCGCTCCCGGCACGGCGATGCGTTTCACGGCCAGCAGCTCCTTGAAGTGGAACTGCAATCCGACACCGAACATCAGCAGGATCACCCCGACCTCGGCCAATTCATCGGCAATCTCCTTGTTGGCGGTGAAACCGGGCGTGTGCGGCCCCACGACCACCCCGGCGAGCAGATAGCCCACGATCGGGGAAAGCCCGAGCCGGTTCGTGAGCAGGCCGAGCAGCAGCGCGGCCAGCAGGCCGCCGGTCAGGGTGAGGATCAGATCCAGGTGGTTCACGGGCGGGACGCACGCCGGCAAGCTGGCCCGCCGGCGGAAGCACCACCAAGAAGGCAGTGATCCGGCCCATGACAAGCGCGTCTTTAGGGATTGTCCCAGTCGGAATCACGCCGGGCGCGCACGCGGCGCACCTGAATGAGGATCGTCAGCACCAGCATCGACCCCAGCAGCAGGCCTCCGAGCATCGTGTAGGCCTGCGTCTGCGATAGCACGCGGTCGAGCTGCACGATGTCGTCCTGGAACTTGAGCCACAGCCAGTGGCCGAGCCAGACGAAAAACGGCACGCTGATCAGCGCGGCCAACCCGTCGAGCAGAAAGAATTTCCAGAACTTCACCCGGGTGGAGCCGGCGGTGAAAAAAATCGGCGCCCGCAGACCGGGCAGAAAACGGCCCACAAACAGCACCCATACGTGGTAGCGGTCAAACAGGCGCTCCACCTTCGCCTGCTTTTTCTCGGAGAAG
>LNEH01000077.1 GCA_001464505.1 Verrucomicrobia bacterium Ga0077533 | reverse complement strand
CAACAAGGGCCGGCGCTCGTCACCGGGCCGCGAACCACGCATGATGATCTCGGTCCGTCGGCAAGCGCCGACCCTACATTCAAGCCAGCGCCCCCGCCGTCACCAGGACGATGTCCTCCGGCACAGGCAGTCCGAGCCCGCAAAGCAGGAGCACAAAAAAGGGGCCCCACAGGGACAAGGGAGAGTGCTGGAAGGACTTCAGCAGGGTTTCAAACATGTGGGGTGGTGTTCGTCAGCCCACACGAAGCCCAGTGGCGAGCCCATGACAAGCGTGGTTTTGCTCGGGCGGGAACTTTGTAGCAACAAGGGCCGGCGCTCGTCACCGGGCCGCGAACCACGCATGATGATCTCGGTCCGTCGGCAAGCGCCGACCCTACATTCAAGCCAGCGCCCCCGCCG
>LNEH01000076.1 GCA_001464505.1 Verrucomicrobia bacterium Ga0077533 | reverse complement strand
ACCGCCATTTCCAACGGCGCCCCGACGGGCGGCAGACGGTCGGCCATCTTCCAGGCTACGCCGCTGACCCGGCGACCGTTGGCATCCTCGCCGGCGAAGCGGAAATGCTGCTCCTTGAATACATCGGGCCGGTTGCGCAAACGGATGCCGCGCACGCCGAACACCGGTTCGGGGTGGCCCATGCCGAAGGGTTGGAGCAGTTCCAATTCGCCCATCAGTTGCTCGTTGAGCTGGGTGGCCTCGATCCAGCCGGACAGTTCCAGACCCGGCTCGCAGGCCTCACCTTCCCGGCCCCGGCGGATGCTCTCGTCAAACATGGCGCGGAACTCAGCCAGGCGTGGTTTTTTCAAGGTGATGCCGACCGCCATCGGGTGGCCGCCCCAGCTCTCGAGGCACGCCGAACACGCGGCCAGAATTTCCACCAGGTTGAAACCGTTGATGCCGCGCCCGGAGCCCTTGGCGAACTCGCCTTCGTTGCCGAGCACAATGGTCGGGCGGTTGTATTTGCGCGAGATGCGGCCGGCCACGATGCCGACCACGCCGGGGTGCCAGGCCTCGTCAAAGAGCACGAAGCCGTTGGCGGCGCTGAAATTTTCCTCCACGTAACGCTCGGCGCGCTCGGTGATCTCGCGCTCGATGTCCTGCCGCTCGCGGTTCAGCTCGTCGAGCTGGCGGGCGGTGGTGTCGGAGAAAGTCCGGTCCTCGCTGAGCAACAGGTCCACCGACAGGGCCGCGTCCGCGAGCCGGCCGCTGGCATTGATGCGTGGTCCGAGCCGGTAGGAGATGTCGCTCGGCACGAGGCCCTGTTCGCGTTTGAGGCCGGAGACCTGCATGAGGGCCAGCAGACCCGACCGGCGGGTCTCGGCCAGCACGCGCAAGCCATGACGGGCAAAGATGCGGTTCTCGCCCTGCAACGGCACGAGGTCGGCGATCGTGCCCATGGCGACCAGGTCGAGGTAGTCCTTCAGCACAATGCTCAGCCCCACGGAATGGTTCTCCGCGCGCAGCCTCTTCAACAGGCCGTGGGCGAGCTTGAACACGAGGCCGACGGTGCAGAGGTAGCGCCAGGCGTCGTCACCCGGCACAGGATTGACGTGCGGATTGATCAACACCGCGCCGGTGGCGGCGGGCTCGGTCGAGCGGTGGTGGTCGACGATGATGACGTCCACGCCCAGCGAGCGCAGGTAGGCCACTTCCGCGTGCGAATTGGTGCCGCAATCTAGGGCGATAAACAGGTCCGGTTTCCCCCGCTCCAATGTCCGGTCGATGGAGACACGGGTGAGACCGTAACCCTCCTCCAGCCGGCGCGGCACCACATAGGTGGGATCCAGCCCGAGGCGGCGCAGCAGGCTGACGAGAATCGCGGTGCTGCACACGCCGTCCACGTCGTAGTCGCCGAGCACGACGACCCGCTCCTTCGTGCGGAGGGCGTGGAGCAGCCGGTCGACCGCGACCTCCAGGTTTGCCAGCAGGAAGGGGTCGCCGAGGGTCGCCAGGACGGGCTGCAGGAACCGCGTGGCTGCGGTGGATTCAGTCAGCCCGGCGCGCAGCAGGAGCTCGGCGACGACCGGCGTCGTGCCCGTGCCGCGCGCGAGTGCAACCACGCTCTCGACGTGGACCGGCGTGTAATTCCAGCGCATCGCTTTTAGTCTGTCATTGCGAGTGAGGCGGAGCCGAACGTGGCAATCTAGCTGGATTGCTTCGTCGCTTCGCTTCTCGCAATGACAAGGTGAATTATTCCGAGGCGCGGGAAGAGCCGGCCCACTCGTATTTGGGCGCGATGTCCTGGTGGGCCTCGACGTGCTTCCGATCGCCCTTGTGCCACCAGTAGAAGACGGGGCTGGCGATGAAGAGCGAGGAGAACGTGCCGGTGACGACACCGATGAGCAGGGTGAAGGCGATGTCGTTGACATCCCCGGTGGTCACGCTGATCAGGGTGATCGCCGTGAGCAGCGTGGTGCCGCCGGTGATGATCGTGCGCGAGAGCGTGAGGTTCAGCGAGCGGTTGATGATGTCCCGCAGCGTGCCGGTCGGATTGAGCCTCAACTCCTCGCGGATGCGGTCGAAGACGACGATGGTGTCGTTGATCGAGTAGCCCATGACGAGGAGGATGGCGGCGACCATCGAGGCGTTGAACTGGCGGTCAAAGAGCACGAAGATGCCGATGGTCATCACGACGTCATGGATGGTGGAGATGACCGCGCCCATGCCATAGCCGAACTCGAAGCGGAAGGCCACATAGAGGAGGATGAGCACGAGGGCCCAGAAGACGGCCTTCAGCGCGTTCCACTGGATCTGTTTGCCGACGGAAGGGCCGATGCGGTTGACCCCCTCGTTGCTGAACTGCGCCGCCGGGAAGGCCTGCTGGAGCGCGATCACGAGCGGGGCGCCCTGGTCGAAGTTGGTGGTGACCTTCAGCAGTTCGAGGGTGGAGCCGAGCTGCTTCTGGTAAACCGGGTTGGCCTCCTCGAAGCCGGCGGCCTTGGCGGCAGCCCGCAGGGCGCCGACATCCACGCGCTGGGCGAAGGAGAGCGCGATGGTGTCGCCGCCCAGGAAGTCGATGCCGTAGACGCTCTTGCCCTTGATCGCGACCACCCCGAGGCCGACGGCGATGATCAGCCAGGAGGCGATGAAGGCGGGTTTGGCGCGCTTGAGGAAGTCGAAGTTCGTGCTCTGAAGCACGGAGAACATCGGGAGCTTGCGGATCAAGCCGGGCTGGATCAGCAGCTCGAGGATGAGCTTGGAGACGACCACCGCCGCGAACATCGTGGTGAAGATGCCGATGACGAGCGTGACGCCGAAGCCCTTCACCGGACCGGTGCCGAGCACGACCATGATGGCGGCGGTGATGAGCGTGGTGAGGTTGCCGTCGAGGATGGCGGACCAAGCCTTGTCAAAGCCGGCCTCGAGGGCCGCCGGAAGCGACTTGCCGAGCTTCAGCTCCTCGCGCATGCGCTCGAAGATGAGGATGTTGGAGTCCACGGACATCGCGAGGGTGAGCACGATGCCGGCGATGCCGGGCAGCGTGAGGGTGGCGCCGTAGTTGACCATCACCGCGAGGACGATCAGCACGTTGATGCCCATGCCCACCGCGGCCACCAGGCCGCCGAGGGTGTAGAAGAAGAGAATGAACGCGATCGTGAGGCTGGTGCCGATGATGAAGGCCAGGCGGCCGGAGGCGATGGCATCCTCGGCCAGCGAGGGTCCGACCTCATACTGCTCCTTGATCGAGAGCGGCAGGTCGAGCGGGTTGTTGAGCACGTTGGAGAGGTCGACGGCCTCGCGCTGGGTGAAGGAGCCGGAGATCTCGGCGCTGCCGCCGCTGATCTGCTCCTTGACCGTCGGAGCCGAATAGAGCTTGCCGTCGAGCACGATGGCGAGGCGGCCCAGGCGGCCGGAGCGCTGGCCCTCGTCGGCGATGGCCTTGGTGACGTCGGCGAAATGCTTGCTGCCGGCGTCGGTGAACTTGAGGATGATGCGGAAGCGGCCGAACTCGTCCATGGTCGGGTAGGCGTCGGCCACCCCCTCGCCGGTCATCTCGGGCCGGGTCTTGACGTAGAGTTCCTCGGTGTGGCTCTCGCCCCCGGTGCGGGCCTCGATGTCGAGCGTCAGGCGCTCGTAGCCGGGCGGGGCTTCCTGCGGCGGCGCGATGAGGGGATGGACCATCTTGAAGTCGAGGCGCGCGGGCTTGCGGAGGCTGTTGACGATCTCGGGGTTGTCCTTGGTCGAGACGTTGGGCAACTGGACCTCGATGCGGTTCGCCCCGATCGGGCGGATGATGGGCTCGGTGACCCCGAGGCCGTTGATGCGGTTGCCGATGATCTCGATGGCCTTGGTGAGCTTTTCCTCGCGGATGTGCGGGGCATCCGCGCTGAGGGCGCTCTCATCGACCTCCAGGGTGAAGGCGACGCCGCCCTTCAGGTCGAGGCCGAGCTGGAGCCGGCCCCGGGAGCGGCGGAGCAGCTCGTCGAGCAGGATGTTGTTGCGTTTCTCGATGTTCTTGAGCGACGCCTCCAGCTGGATCTCGGGAAAGAACTGCGCCAGGTCGAGCTTCTGCTCGAGGCCGAGTTGCTTGAGGGCGACATACACGCTGGGGGCGCGGCCGGATTGGACGCGCGTGGCGACCTCGCCCATGAGCTTGGCGAACTCGGCGGGCTTGGCGGAGGCTTCCTGCTTCACATAGTCGCCGAAAGGTTGGTCCTTCAGCGGCATGAGGGTGAACACGGCCCACAGCACGAGGGCGGCGGACAGCGTCAGTTTCAAGAGATTAAATTGGACCGGGCGGCGGGTGGAACCCGGCCTCCTTGGCCTTCGTAGGCTTGGCGAAGTAGGCCGGACGGGTTGGTCGGGCGCGACGCCACTCAGGCCGCGTCGGCTTTCTTGACGACCGTGCTGATGAAGCCCTTGCCGACCTCGACCTTGGCGTTATTCTCGCCAATGCGGACGACAAAGCGGTCGTCCTTCACGCTGGTAATGGTGCCGTAGATGCCACCCGTGGTCACGACCTCGTCGCCGGGTTGCAGCTGGGTGAGCATCTTCTCGTGTTGCTTCTGCTTCTTGCGCTGCGGCGCGATGAGCAGGAAATACATGGCGGCAAACATGAGGATCAGCGGGGCCATTTGCACCATCATGCCGGCGAGTGGGCGAGGAGAACGGGTAACTTAGTCATTGCGTCTGCGGGTGTTTTGAAAAATTTGAAAAGGGCGAATAAGCCCAGCCGCATTCCAAAAAGCAAGCCTAACCCCGTCATTTCTGCTCCTGCAAATTGAAGACCAAATCCGCATCCACCTGGTCGGCCGCCCAGTCCGAGGAACACTATGGGTTTAAGCGCTGGGGCGCCAATCACTTCTCGGTCGATTCCGGGGGCTTCGTGCAGGTGCAGCCCCTGGCCGACGGCCGGAACATCCGGTTGATGGATGTGGTGGACGAGGCCAGGAGCATGGGCCTCAAGGCCCCGCTGGTCATCCGCCTGCAGGACACCCTGCGCTACCGGGTCACCCAGCTGAACCAGGTCTTCCACAAGGCGATCAAGGAGGAGGGCTACAAGGGCGAATACCGCGGGGTCTTCCCCATCAAGGTCAACCAGCTCCGCGAGGTCGTCGATGAGATCGTCTCCGCCGGCAAGGACTTCAACTTCGGCCTCGAGGCCGGCTCCAAGCCCGAGCTGATGATCGCCCTGGCCATGCACGAGGGCGCCCAGCGCCTCATCATCTGCAACGGTTACAAGGACCACGATTACATGCGGCTGGCCCTCCTCGGCCGCAAGCTCGGCAAAAGGATCATCATCGTCATCGAGCAGCTGTCCGAGGTCGACAGCATCATCGAGATTTCCCGGGAGACCGGCGTGAAACCCCTGATCGGCTTCCGCGTGAAGCTCCAGACCCGCGGCGAAGGCAAGTGGGCCATGTCCACGGGCGACAACGCCAAGTTCGGCCTCAACACCGCCGAGATCCTCTTCGCCGTCGAGAAGCTCAAGGCCGCCACTCGCAGGTGCCCAACATCATCACGATCAAGGCCGCGGTCACCGAGGCGGCGCGCTTCTACTGCCAGCTCGCCAAGATGGGTTTCCCCATGGGCTACCTCGACGTCGGCGGCGGCCTCGGCGTCGACTACGACGGCTCGCGCACGAACTTCGAGTCCTCGATGAACTACACGCTCGGCGAATACGCCCGCGATGTGGTCTTCAACATCCGCGAGATCTGCGAGGCCTCCGGCGTCAAGGTGCCCGACATCGTCACCGAGTCCGGCCGCGCCGTCGCCGCCCCCCACTCCATGCTCGTCGTCGAGGTCTTCGAGCGCATCAACAAGCACGAGTCCCTCGGCAAGCAGCACCAGCCGAAGGCGCGCCACAAGATCGTGGACGATCTCGCCATCCTGCTGAAAAACAAGGCCAAGCTCGGCCGCCTCGAGCGCTTTCACGACGCCCTGCAGAAGAAGGAGGAGGCCTTTTCACTCTTCAACCTCGGTTACCTCGACCTTGAGAACCGCGCCGCCGCCGAGCAGATCTTCTGGCAGATCTGCGAGAAGATCGACCTGGAGGGCACCAAGTCCGGTTACCAGCCCGAGGAACTGCACGACCTCAAGAAACTCCTCGCCGACCAATACGTCTGCAACTTCTCCGTCTTCCAGTCGCTCCTCGACAGCTGGGCGCTCAAGCAGCTCTTCCCCATCACGCCGCTGCACCGGCTGAAGGAGAAGCCCACCGTCAACGCCATCCTCGTCGACATCACCTGCGACTCCGACGGCAAGGTCGGCAGCTTCATCGACCTGCAGGACGTGAAGGACTACCTCACGCTGCATCCGCTCAACCACAACGAGCCCTACTACCTCGGCATCTACCTCACCGGCGCCTACCAGGACATCATGGGCGACCTGCACAACCTCTTCGGCCGCGTCAACGAGGTCCATGTCTTCCTTGAGGACGACGAGCCCAACGGTTTCTACCGTGCAATACCAGTGGGAGGAGCTCTGCCGGAAGATCAAGCAGCAGATCGACCACGCCACGAAGAAGGACCTGATCAAGCCCCGCGAGGGCGTGCGCCTCGTCGAGTTCTACGAATCCCAGATGCTCGCCAAGACCTACCTCAACATCGAGCAGAACGGGAAGAAGTAGCGGTGGGGAACTGATTATTAACCACTAAATGGATTCATCAACGGATGAATCCTTGAAAATGTGCGGTGCCTGATCGGCACCGCGATTTGATATTGGGGCCTGCTAATCGCAGGCTGTTTCCTGATCTGCGATCAGCAGACTCCTCTATCTTACTCCGGAGCCGATGAGGCGGAGGGGACACAGTAAGTTTCGCCGTTGGCGAAACTCATTAGTGGTCAATCTCAGAGGAATCCAGGCCCTCACCCGGTGTTCTTCAAGCCGCCGGCGATGCCGTTGACCGTCAGCTCCAGCACCGCGCGGATGCCCTCCCGGTCCGCCTTCTTGAGCCGGCGACCGCGATGGCGCCTGATCATCTCCACCTGCAGGTAATTGAGCGGGTCGACATAGGGATTGCGGAGCTTGATGGAGCGCGCGAGGACGGGCTCATTCTCCAGCAACTCGCCCTGCCCTGTCACCGTCAGCACGGCCTTTTCGGCCCGGCGAAACTCCTCGAGAATGCGGGTCAGCACGCGCTCACGGATGCCTGGATCTTCCACCAGCGAGGCGTAAATGCTGGCGATGGACATATCGGCCTTGCACATCGTGAGCTGCGCGTTGGCGATGGCGGTCTGGAAAAACGGCCATTGCTGATACATCTCGCGCAGCAGCTTCTCGCCGTCGGACCCGCGACGCAGGATGGCGTCGAGTCCGCGGCCGAGACCATACCAGCCCGGAAAATTGAACCGGCTCTGCATCCACGAGAAAACCCATGGGATGGCGCGCAAGTCGGCGACACTTACACTCCCCTTGCGCCGGTAGGTCGGGCGCGAGCCGAAGTTCAGCTCGCCGATCTCGTCGATCGGCGTGGCCTGCCGCCAGAAAGCAAGAAACTCCGGATCGTCATGCACGCAGGCTTTGTAGGCTGACAATGAGGCCGCGCTCATCTCCTCCATGGCCTGCAGCCAGTGTGGCGGCAGTTTGCGCGCACCTTTCTGCGCCTCGTTCGCCCCGAGCAGCACGCCATAGGCCATTTGCTCCAGCACGCGGTGGGCGAGATCAACGTCGTGGTAACGCGTGGACAGCACCTCCCCCTGCTCGGTCACCCGGATGCCGCCGTCCTTCAGGCCGACCGGCTGCGCGAGGATGGCCTTGGCCGCCGGGCCGCCGCCGCGCGCGATGCTGCCGCCGCGACCGTGGAAGAGCGTCACCTTAACGCCGTGCTGCCGGCACACTGCCATGATGGCATCCTGCGCCTGATAGAGCGCCCAGTTGGCCGTCAGGTATCCGCAGTCCTTGTTGCTGTCCGAGTAACCCAGCATCACATGCTGGTGCCGTCCTTGCCGGGTCAGCACCGGCGCGTAGGCGGTGTTCGCATAGAGCTGCGCGAGAATCGTCGGCGCCCGCTGAAGATCGTCCAGTGTCTCGAACAACGGTGCGATGGGCAGCCGCACCCCGGCCAGCGCCTGGAGCAGCTGCACCTCCAGCACATCCGAAACCCCGTTCGTCATGCTGATGATATAAATGCCCAGCGCATCCGTGCCGTAGTCGGTCTGGGCGCGCCAAGCCAGCCGCAGCGGGTCGAGCACGATGCGGGCATCGCTGGATAGACTTCCGAGACGCTTACCGGACAGTTCCTTGGCCTCCGCCAGCGCCTCGGTCAGCAAACCTTGTTTGGCGTCCTCATCCAGCTGCTCGTAATCCGGCCGGGCCAGCACCGCCGCCACCGCTTTGGCGTGCCAGGCCGAGTGCTGCCGCAAATCCAGCCGGACCATGTGCAGGCCGAAGACATCCACCGCCGTCAGCGCGTCTTTTAATTCTCCGCCGGTCAACGGCGCGGCCCGGCCGTGCCGCAGATCGGCGTCGATGGTGGCAAGTATTTCGCGCACCTCGGCGGCAGTCACCCGACCTGCTTTCATCTCGGTCGGGTCCATCAGACTCGCGTCGGCCTGCGCCATGAGCTGCTCGCGCAGGCTGCTCAGGATGATGCGATAGGGTTCGCGGGGATAACGCTGCCCCACCCGCGCCATCAGCTCGGAGGAGTTGCGACACTGCTCCGCCCTGCGCCGGATCACCGGCGCAAATTTCGCGCGCCGGTCGGATACGGTGAGCGAGCCGGCCAGGTTGTAGAGTGTTTCCGTCAGTTTCCTGATGGCCATGCGCCGGTTCATCCGCAGCACCTGCGCGGTGACCTCCGCCGTGACACCCGGATTGCCATCACGGTCGCCGCCGATCCACGAGCCGAATGACAGCCAGCGGCGCGGCGCCTTCACCCCGGGATAATGCCGGTCGAGGGCGGCCTGCAGGTCCTCGTGCAGCCGCGGCAGGAGATGAAAGAGAGTCCGGTCGAAATACCACAGGCCGGTGCGCGCCTCGTCGGTCACCTCGGGCCGCTCGGTGCGGCTGCGGTCGGTCAGCCAGAGCGAGACAATCTCCCGCTTTATGTCGTCGGGCGCCTGCTGGATTTCCTCCAGCGTGTGGCGGCGCAGGATGTCGCCAAGCGTGGCCAGTTTCTCCAGCATGGTGCGCCGCTTCGATTCGGTCGGGTGCGCCGTGAAGACGAGCTCGATGGCGAGCTGACGGACCAGTTTCTGCATCCGGGCCTTGGACACACCGGCCGTCTTGAGTTCCCGCACGGCGGCCTCGATGGACTCGCGCATGGGTTCGCTCGCCTCGCCCGCCGCGAGGGCGGTGCGGTGCCTGTGATTGCGCTCGCGCAGGAGCCGGATGCGAAAGTTTTCCTCGGCCAGGTTGACCAGCTCGAAATAGAGCGTGAAGGCCATCGCCTGATTGAGTGCCTCGGCCGGAGACAGCCGGCTGACGGTCAGGGCCAGGCTGCGCGCGGCGGCGGCGTCCCCCGCGCGGCTGCTCTTCGCCAGCGTCCGGAGCGTCTCGACGGTCCCGAGGGTCTTCTCGCCCTCCAACGCCGCGATCGTGCGGCCCAGGGTATGCCCCAGGCTGTGGATTTCCGCCCGCAGGCTGTTGAGCTGGTCGAACGCCTTGTTGGTTGCCGCCATCGCGATAGAAATACGCAGGTATATGCCGGCACGAAAGCGAAATTATCGGGCCGTAGAGTCATAGCCACCGGGAACGGCGCGTTGACAGTCGGCCCTGGCCCCGGCAATTTACCCGCATGAAAGTCATGCAACCTGCTTCAGCGCGGGCTCTGACCGGCATGGCGGCTCTGATCCTCCTGATCGGTCTGATGGTCATGTCACCCTCGGCCGCCTTCCTCGCTTTTTGCCTGGCCGCGTTATTGTCCGCGATACCTGCCATCT
>LNEH01000075.1 GCA_001464505.1 Verrucomicrobia bacterium Ga0077533 | reverse complement strand
GGCGGCCAGAATCTACCCGGAATTCAGAAGCGAACAGGAGAAGTATCGCCACCGGAAACCCACCGCCCTGCAACAGACCGACGGCGACCTGACCCGCAAGGTTTGAACTTCGGAATGTCAGTTTCCATGCATCGCCATGAAACTTAGCTGGATTCTACCCGCAGTTTTTCTGCTCTGCGCCCTTGGTGCCGGCTACATGACGTGGATGATGTGGCAGGCCGGGGATTCGGGCATATGGTTTTTCGGCGTCTTCACGGTGTTTTTCCTGCTGCTGCTTGCCACTCCCATCCTCCCGAAGCTTCGCAGCAAACCGCCACCACCGCCCACCTCGACCCGCTTTGTCCCCCACTGGTTCATGATGCTGGCGATACTGGTGGTGGTGGTCGGCATCATTCTGGCCATCATCGGTGCCGTCCTCGCTTGTCCCGCCATAGCCCTGAGCCTGTCGAATGGGGCGACGGCGGATGGCGCGCTATCTCCACTCACCTGTCCGCCGTCTCGTCAGCCATAGGCTTGGCGTAGGTGGATGCCTTGGATAACGGCGGGAGAGTTCGGTTTTCATTTTTGGATACTGCTCGCGCCAGAAGTTTGAAAGGTCGTCGGTGACCTGGATGGGACGCTGGTTGGGGGCGATTACTTCCTTGCATATTCGAGGTGCTGCCTCGTATATGCGAGGAAGATGAAACCCACGATCCCTCGCAATTCCGCCCTGACCGGACTGCGGAGCGCCCTCGCCGCGAGTCCCGTGGTGGCCTTGCTCGGGCCGCGGCAGTGCGGCAAATCCACCCTGGCTCGCCAGTTGGCCGCCGGCCGGCCGGCCACGTTCCTCGATCTGGAGAATCCGTCCGACCTCGCCCGGTTGGACCAGCCCATGCAGGCCCTGGCCGGCTTGCGCGGACTGGTGGTGCTGGATGAGGTGCAGCGGCGCCCCGACCTGTTTCCCGTGCTCCGCGTGCTGGCGGACCGGCGTCCCCGGCCCGCCCGCTTTTTGGTCCTGGGCAGCGCCTCGGTGGAATTGCTGCGCCAGTCTTCCGAATCGCTCGCCGGCCGTATCACCTTCGTTGATCTGGCGGGCTTCACCATCGAGGAGATCGGCGCGGCCCGGGTGGAGCGCCTCTGGCAACGCGGCGGCTTCCCGCGTTCCTACCTCGCCGCCAACGAAGTCCGGAGCGGGGCCTGGCGGGAGGATTTTGTGCGCACCTTTGTGGAGCGGGATCTCGGACAGTTTGGTTTCAACCTGCCGGCGGCGGCGGTCCGGCGCTTCTGGACCATGCTGGCCCACTACCATGGCCAGACCTGGAATGCCTCCGAACTCGGCCGCTCCCTCGGGGTCAGCGATCAGACCACCCGCACCTACCTCGATGCGCTGACCGGGGCGCTCTTTGTGCGCCAGTTGGCGCCGTGGTTCGAGAACCTCGGCAAGCGCCAGACCAAGGCGCCGAAAATCTACCTGCGGGACAGCGGCCTGTATCACACCCTGATGGGCATCCCGGATCGCCGCACCCTGCTCTCCCATCCCAAACTCGGGGCCTCGTGGGAAGGCTTCGCCTTGGAACAGGTCATCAGCCGTTTCCCCACGCGGGACACCTATTTCTGGCAGACCCATGCGGGCGCGGAACTGGATCTGTTCCTGATCCGCCAAGGCCGGCGGCTGGGCTTTGAATTCAAGTTCACCGACACCCCCGCCACCACCAAATCGATGCGGGTGGCTCTGGCTGACCTGAAACTTGACCACCTGTGGGTGGTTCATCCCGGCACCCACCGCTATCTGCTCGACAAGAAAATCGAGGCCAGCAAGCCTCTTGCTTGAGGCAACCATGCCGGTTCCGTCCCGGGCCCACGGCAAGGTGTTCCTCCAGTCACCACCATTCATGCCGCGGATAGCGACGGGACAACTCGGTCTTGATCTTGGTATCTTGCACCTTCCAGAAGTTGCCCAGGTCGTCGGTCACTTGGAAAGGGTTTTGTCTTGCTTCTGACCGGTAATTGTCTTGCCTGCGTCTCATGCACGTCGAAACGCTGTCCATCCGTATCTCCAAGGCCGAGCGAGCCGCCCTTCGGGCCCGAGCCCGGCAGGAAAAGGTTTCGCAAGGCCAGTTGGTGCGGCAGGCCCTGCGAGCCTACGGGGTCGCCCCGAAGAGGCAGCCCGCTCTCAGCGCCTACGCCACCAATCCAAAATATATGGAAGGTTTTGGCCGGTGAAAATCTGGCTCGTCGATACCGGGCCGCTCATCGCCCTCTTGGAGGAAGCCGAGAAAGACCATGCTTGGGTGGTCGAAGCCCTGCGCAGCGCCCCTCTGCCCCTGCTGACCTGTGACGCCGTGCTCACCGAGGCCTGTTTCTTGCTCAAACGTCAGCACCGCGACCCGAACGATCTTCTTAGCATGGCCGAAAGCGGTTTTTTTCGCGTCGCCTTTGATTTTAATCGTGAACAAGCCGCCATTCGCAGCCTCCTCGCCCGCTATGCCGATCTGCCCATGTCCTTTGCCGATGCCTGTCTTGTTCGCATGAATGAGCTGCATCCTGAATCCGAGATCTGGACCCTGGATCGTGATTTCAAGATTTACCGTCGCAACGGACGTTCATCCATCCCGCTCATCAGCCCGTTTTGAAAAGGCTACGGCGCGCTTCAAAATGCCTTGTCATCGCGAGGCCCGCAGGAGCGGGCCGTGGCGATCCAGCCCCTCGACGGGCTCGGGGCCTTGAGCTTGTCGAAACGGATGGATTGCTTCCTCCTTCGCCAAGGCTTCGGAGGACTGGTCGTCGTGCAGCAGACTGGACTTCTCGCAATGACATTTTCTATCTCCATTCATGTCTGGGATATCGGCGCGATAGCGCGGGCTTGAGCTTCGGGTAGACCTCGCGCCAGAAGTTGCTCAGGTCGTCCGTCACCTGGATGGGGCGCTGGTTGGGCGCGAGCACCTCGATCTTCACCGACACGCGGCCGTGGCCGAGGGTGAACTTGGAATTCACACCGTAGAGTTCCTGGATGCGGGCGCTTAAGACCGGCGGACCGTCCTTGGTGTAGGTCAGACGCGCCTTGCGGCCATTGGCCATGACCAGCCTCTCCGGCAGGTATTCATCCAGCACGGCCAGTTGCTCCGCGAGCAGCCAGTCGCGCAATACGGGCATGACCGGCTTGTCCTTCAACTCGCGCGCGCCGTAGCTGCCGTAGCATATCTGCTCGATGAGCGTGGCGCGGTCGGCGTCCGTGATCGGGTTGACCTCCAACTCCGGCCACCACTTGGCGAGACAATTCACCCGGATGATCCACTGCTCCACGGCCTCGTTCCATTCCGTGAGCACGATGCGCCCGGCCAATACCTCCCGGGCCAGCAGCACCGCCGCCTCACCCTCGGCGGGCTCCTCGGCGGTTTGCTTTGATTCGAGCACGAGGTCGCGAAAACGTCGTTCCTTCCGCGCCAGCACCCGCTTGGCCGTCTCGTCGTAAACGACTCCGCCGGCATCCACAAAGTCCTCCGGAAACAATTCCTTGAGCCAGGGCTCCTCGATCGCGGTGCAAAGATTGAGCAACACATTCACCTCTCCCCTGCTCTCGATCTCGGTGATTTCCGCCGCGACCAGCAGCGGCGCCTGGTCGATGCCGCTCTCGCGGGCCAGCACGCCCCGACGCTTGTGCACCAGTTCGCAGCGCAGCGTGCCTTTGTCGAGTCGCCGCGCCAGATGGTCGCTGAAACCGACCAGCACACACTTCCGGACGGCCACGCCATCAATCCGTTTTTCCGCGATATCGAGCTTCTCGGCCTGGGCGATCTCGATGAACTGTTCGAACAGCGGCCCGACCTGCCGCACGCCCTGCACGTGAATGCCGAGCCGGCGGCAGGCGTCGGCGTTGTAGCCCGCCTTGTCCGCATAGCGCCAAGCCCGCATCAGGAGAAAGAAGTCCGACTCGTGCTCCTCGCCGAAAAGTTCCTCTCTGGCCTCGGCCGCGCGCTTGTCCACGTTGCGGAGCAGGAAATTCCGCCCCTGCGTCAGCGCCGCCATCAGTGCCACCGAACGCACGCAGCCGTAGTCCTGCGCGGCGAGAAACATCCGGGCGTAGCGCGGATGCATCGGGAAACGGAGCATGCGCTTCCCGACGGGAGTGATTGTGGTGGGAGGGGCTTTATGCCCCGACTCGCCCGCGGAAACGTCGGGGCGTAAAGCCCCTCCCACCGGTGCAAGAGCTCCCAGATCAGCGAGCAATGTCTCCGCCCGCTCCAAGGCCTTGGGCTCGGGCTTTTCCAGCCACGGGAAATTGACGATGTCGTCGATACCCGCGGCCTTGAGGGTCAGCACCACCTCTGCGAGGTCGAGGCGCCTGACCTCGGGCAGTTCCTGCAACGGGCGCTGGGCGTGCTCCCGCTCGGTCCAGAGCCGGACGCACACGCCCGGGGCGGTGCGGCCGGCCCGGCCGGCGCGTTGGTCGGAGGACGCCACGCTGATCTTCTCGATGAGCAGGGTGTTGATGCCGCGGTGCGGGTCGTAGCGGGCCACGCGCGCCAGGCCGCAGTCCACGACGGCCGTCACCCCGTCGATGGTCAGCGAGGTCTCGGCGACGTTGGTCGAGACAATGATCTTGCGGGTGTCGTAGCGGGCCACGGCGCGATCCTGCTGCTCCGGCGGCAGCTCGCCGTGCAAGGGATAGCAGACAAAGCCGCGCAGAGCATGCGAGCCCTGCACATCCTGCACCGTCCGGCTGATCTCGAACGCGCCGGGCATGAAGACGAGGATGTCGCCCGTGCTGGTCGCGGCGATGCGTTCGCACTCGCGGGTGGCGACGACCCAGACCGGGTCGTGCTCAAAATCCACCGCCTTGGGCAGGTATTCGATGTCCACCGGAAAGGTGCGGCCCTGCGACGTCAGCACCTCGCACGGTGCAAGGTAGTCCTGCAACAGCTTCGCATCCAAGGTGGCCGACATGACGATAATCTTCAGGTCGGGCCGGGTGGACTGCTGGATCTGCAGGGCGCGGGCCAGGGAGATGTCGCCGTAGAGATGCCGCTCGTGGAACTCGTCGAAGATGAGGGCGCTGATGCCGCGCAGCGACTGGTCGAAGGACATCTGCCGGAGCAGAATGCCCTCGGTCACGAAACGGATGCGGGTCGCCTTGGACACACGGGAGTCCAGGCGGATCTGGTAGCCGACGATTTCGCCCAGCTTGGTGCCGACCTCCTCGGCCACGCGCTTGGCCAGCATCCGGGCCGCCAGCCGGCGCGGCTGGAGCACGACGACCTCACCCGTGCCCAGCAGGCCGTGGTTGAGCAGCATCTGCGGCACCTGGGTCGATTTGCCGGAGCCGGTGGGCGCCGACACGATAAGCCGACCTTGTCCCTTCACGGCCGCGAGGACACGGTCTTCAAGCTCGTAAATGGGCAGTTCGCGGGGCGCAGACATTTAGGGGGTTTGATACAGCTTAAGCCGAGAACGTTCGCAAGGACAAGACCACTGCCGCACGGCTGAGACAGCATCACTCCAATTCCAGCGAAACCGTAGACAACGCCACCCTTCACACCGTTGCCAATGTTATCAGGCTGTTGCGCCTGCGAGAGTTTTAGACAAGTCGCGTAATCAGCTCAGCCAGTGCCGGGAAAAAAGGCGCAAACACTGTAGCGTGGTTGGCGGCCAGCGCCATGAATTCGGAGTAGGCCTTAACCAATGCCGGTTGGCTCTGCTGAGCCTTCTCCATCTGGCCGATCGCTTGGACCAAGGCCGTCCGTTGTGCCTGGTCACTAATCTTGCCCTCTGCGGCGGCACGCAGATTTGAAAACAACTGTTCGGCGGAGATTAAGTTGACGGAGGCGTCCGTGCCAAAGGTGATGCGGGAGTTAGGGCCGCTTAGATGGAATTCATTGTGCATGGTGGCGGACGCACTTTTGCTCGATGCCTTTTTCATAAAGATGAGTTTGATGCCATTGATGTGCTGTTGCCGCAGTGTAGTGTAGCCTGAACGCGTCGAGTAGCGAGCGATTATCGATGAATTGCCATGAGGCTTTTTGACTTGGTCGAGCACGGACTCAGCGTGAGCGGCGAATGAATCGAGGTCGGCGAGGCAGTCGCTGATAAGCTTAGCAGCTTGATCTTCTGAAGGTGGACTGTCACTTGCATCGACAATCTTCCCTAACTCAGCACTCAACGACGTGGCTCGTTCGGTTATCACAGATAGAAGCGTGCCAGTGCTGATACCGATATATCCCTTCATGGAGTCGTGCGCCAGCACCTCGCCTTTCGCCTGTAGGCTACATTGCGCAAAGCGCGCCTGCTCGGCGACCCTCACTTGGGCGAAAAGCTCGATGGCTTGTGGTTTCATCTGCTAACAATAAGTCGTTAATTTCGGTTTGTAGGGTGCGCTTTCAAGGGACTACCGATTTAGTTCCAATCACAACTGCGCTATGATGGTTTCACGCTTGGAGTCATACTCCTGCTTCGTAATCAGCCCCCGCTCGAAAATCTCCTTCAACTCGGCGAGTCTCCGACCTCCGTCTGACAGTATAGCAGGGGAAGCGGATTGTGGCACCGTTGGTTGCGCCGCCGGCTGAATAGTCGGAACCGAAACCTTCGGCGCAGTTGAACTCGCGGGTGATGACTCTTGGTTACTGAACCTAAAACATCCGTAAAGCCAACCAATCAAGAATACCAAACCTCCGAGAACAACCACGCCGATAAGCCATGAGATAAATGACTCCCGTTCAAGTTGTCGGATAAATTTTGGCAGGAGAGTGACAGTGACAATCGCCGTAGACCATGCGAACCACTGACGGCCCAACTGAGCTGGCGTTTCAGCTCGGCGGCGAGACGCAATTAGCCAAAATAGCCCCATGGCTACGACTCCCGCTACGACCACATAAATTATGGCTTCAGGGATTCCGTCGGCCATTCCTGATTTATTGGCCACACTTGTGGGTGCGGATACGACAAGCAATTTGACGAGATTGGATTGGGCGCTCGCGTTTCCCTGCGCCGCAGCCATGCGATACCATTTGGCCGCTTCGGCTTTGTCCTCGAGGACACCAATTCCAAGATCATACATTGCGCCGAGGCAGTATTGGCCGTCCGCGTTGCCTTGCTCTGCGGCTTTGCGAACCCATTTCACCGCTTCGTTGCTATCCTTAGGAATGCCATCGCCGGTGGCATACATTGCGCCGAGTAAGAGTTGCGCGTTTGCGTTACCTTGCTCTGCAGACTTGCGATACCATTTGACAGCTTCGGTGCTATCTTTCGGGACACCGTCACCATTGTAATACTTCAACCCAAGATTATTCTGGGCGACCGCGTCTCCCTTTTGTGCTTTCTCGACGAGTGACGGCTCAATGGCATTCGCCGATCCGCTCATCAGCGCCAACACGATGAGCCACTTGAGAGTAAGCCGAGTCATGAAACTGGGATGCCAAATGACGGAATGAGAGTCAACTCGCCGCTAAAGCTCCTTCTGGTTCAGCGATGAAGTTGCAATGTATGTTGGGTGCGCATGCGAGATATCATGTTGGCAAAACGACAAGCATGCGTAAGCTATCCTTACAGCCGCCTCGCAACAAAATACCAAAATGCCAATAGAGACTGAAAAACGTAGTGCTACGGAAGTTATTCGTGAGGCTGTTTGCGAAGCTCAGAAAGAGGCTGGCAAGCTGCTTGCACGAGCCAACAACCAAGACGATATCAACACGGCGAATAGAGTTATCAAGAACCTCGAGATTGCCCTTGTGCGCCTGAGGGAACTGCCTATCAAAGGATCGCTCGCCTCTTTTTTGCCGGGGATTCGTTGCCCCAAGCCTTATCGAAAGCCGTGCTTGTCCAGCAGAGTGCCAGCTCCGCCGTGCGCCGTTGTGAACAACCGGGGAGCAAGCGGTTGGGCACAAGTTATTCACGCGTCCAATTGCAAAAACCCGGCGCCAGCCGGTGAACAAGTTGGGAGGAAGAAGCCCTTCACTTTCCGCGCGGGCCGGCCCATCTTTTCCCCGTTCCTTGATAGAACAGTCGCAGTGCGGCGGCATGAAAAACCCGCCGAGAGCGCGGCTGGGATAATCCCGGGCAACCGGGGAAAGGATGGCGTTAATTGGTGACGTCCTCCCCTCAGTGGCGCGAGCCACAGGCAGGCAAATATCACCAGTTCCTCTGGACGGCGTCGCAGCCGATCCAGTTTTGCGACAAAGGAACTGTGCGACGAGGCGCGAACTCAGAAACCGCGCCCGAGTCGAGTCAGGTCCAAGGCCAGTTTCGGGCCTTGCACTGATGCAGTTACCCAGAGGGTTTCGGTTGCTACTGTATAACCAGGACGCAGCGCAGTGTTCCGGTGGGTCCACCCCACCAAAAGGCCCGGCTCGAAAGGGCGGGGCGCGGAAGGGACACGGCGCAGCGGGGAGCGGGCGAGTCTGGCAAAGCTCGCAAAACCTCCTCCTTGGGGCGGCGCGTAAAACCGCGTCACCCAACTGCAAGTCGAAAGCAACCTGAGAGATAAGAGGTCAGACCCGTTACACGGGGCCAACGCCCGGCCAAAAGCCGGGGCCGTCCCTGTGGCAAGGTGCTGGTGCGAAATGCAGACGTTGCAGGCGTGCCAACACCCGTCCGGCGAGTTCACCATCGGCAGATGGAACCGAACCGGGCGGAGAGGCCTCACTCGATAGATTCCGGCCTGAAAAGGCCGGGACGGTCCCGCTATGAGACCGAGACCATCGCATGCCGCGGTGAGTGGCGTCGGGAAGCACACGGCCCGCGAAAGCGAGGCGCCCAATGTTGTGCGAATGGGGAAGAGTGCGTGGCGAGCACCCACCCCCGATTTTGGCCCGGGAGCTTCGCGGCTCCCGGGCCTTAATCTTTTGTTAGAGATCCCTTTGTCAGCGCGCTGGGCTCGTGTGAGACCCGGAACCTTCGAGCCCCGCCGGGCCCGGTGCGCTGACCGT
>LNEH01000074.1 GCA_001464505.1 Verrucomicrobia bacterium Ga0077533 | reverse complement strand
GAGTCAAAGCCGTATTCGCGCAGAGGGTCGATCAGCTCGATGATGTGGTCCACTTGGCGCGGGTCGATGATGCTGAGGCCGTCCACGTCCCAGTGCACGGGATCGCTGATCTCGTCGACCCACCAGTTGTGGTCTTCGCCGAGCCGCACTATGCACCATTCGAGTTGAGGGGAACCTTTCGCCATAAGGATGTTGCTGAATTCGCTGCACCAAATGGGCCCGGTGGAGGCCTTGTCAAATCTTGAAACGCCAAAAGCTGGAAAATCTTTTCCGGTCCGTTGCGGACGGAGAAATTCGCCGGCAGGGCCCGGTTTGGCCCGGCGGGGGCTTGTAAGTTGCCGGCGGGCGGGCATCGTCCGCGCTCATGGGCTGGCTCTATCAAAACGCTCTCAAACCGGCGCTCTTCCGGCTCGAGCCCGAGCGGGCCCATGAGCTCGGTGTCGACGCCCTCGCGCTGCTCGGGCGGGTGAGGCCGTTGTGCGCCCTGTTGGAGCGAATGAACCGGCTGTCACCGGCCCGGCACCGGTCGGTGGAGTGTTTTGGCCTGAAGTTCCCCAACGCCGTCGGTCTGGCCGCGGGCTTCGACAAGGATGGCCGGGCCTGGCCCGCCGCCGCCGCGCTGGGCTTTGGCCATGTCGAGGTCGGCACGGTCACCTTTCACGCCCAGCCGGGCAACCCGCGGCCGCGCGCCTTCCGTTATCCCGCGCAAGGGGCGGTCGTCAACCGGATGGGTTTCAACAACGGCGGAGCCGCCGCGCTCGCGGGCCGGCTGGCGCAGCTGCCCGGCCCGGGCCGGCGCTCGATCCCGCTCGGCATCAACCTCGGCAAGAGCAAAGTCACGCCGCTTGATCAGGCGACGGAAGACTACCTGGGCAGCTTTCGTCTGCTCGCGGATCATGCGGACTACGTCGTGGTCAACGTCAGCAGCCCGAACACGCCGGGCCTGCGTGAACTGCAGGACGCGGCATGGCTGTCGCCGTTGCTCGCCGCCCTCGTTGATGAAAACAAGGCGCGCACCGCCGCCGGCAAGCCGCGCCGGCCGCTGCTGCTGAAGATCGCGCCGGACCTCTCGTTTCCCCAGATCGACGCCGTGTTGCAAGTGATCGCCGACCTCGGGCTGGATGGCATCATCGCCACCAACACCACCTTGGCGCGGCCCGGTCCGTTTGCTGCGGTCAACGAGGCCGGCGGCCTGAGCGGGGCGCCGTTGCGGCGGCGTTCGACGGAGATAATCAATTACATCGCCCGGGCCACGAGCGGCCGGCTGCCGATCATCGGGGTGGGCGGCATCATGGACGAGACGGGGGCGGGCGAGAAACTGGATGCGGGCGCCTCGCTGGTGCAGCTCTACACCGGGTTGATCTATCGCGGCCCATGCTTCGCCGCCGAGGTGGCGCGCGCGCTGGCGCAGCGGCAGCGGGAGTGACCATGGACGGGGCAGTCACTTTCCTCGTTGATAATGGTTCACTCGAACCGGCCGCCACTCTGGCTTTGCGCGGAATCGCGCGGGCCTTGACTGATCGTATTGGCGAGGCCTTCGTTCCGGTGTCGCTTCTGCATGCCAGTGCGGTTGCCGTCGGGCAATTGGACGGGGTTCCTGCGGAAATATTCGAAACCGCGCTCGTCCAGAGGCTCGCGGGAGGACAAACCGATTTTATCGTGGTGCCGCTCTTCTTCGGGTCGAGCCGTGCCTTGACCGATTATTTGCCAGGGCGAATCGCGTTCTGGACGGAGAAGCATCCCGCCCTGCGGGTGCGAGTCGCCGCGCCTCTGTTTCAAAAAAATGATGACCGGCTTGCTCGGATTCTGGCCGATCAGGTGCAGGCGGTGGCAGTGAATTCCCGGCGGGTAGCGTTGGTTGACCACGGCAGCCCGGTGCGGGAAGTGACTGCCGTGCGCGACGCGCTGGCGGGCCAGCTGCAGACGTTACTTGGGCCGGAGAAGCGCGTGACAGCTTGCAGCATGGAGCGGCGGCCGGGGTCCGAATACGATTTCAACGAACCGCTGCTGGAAAACCTCTTGGTGCAGCCGCAGTGGAGCGGTGAGGTGGTGGTAGCGCTGCAATTCCTATTGCCGGGCCGGCATGCGGGTCCGGATGGCGATGTGGCGCAGATTTGCCGGCAAGCCGAGGCGACAAGAGCGGGACTGCGCACTCACATAACGCCTTTGGTCGGAGCGCATCCACTCCTCATCGGGATCCTCGCTGACCGCTGGCGAGCGGCGGCAAGGTAGATTTAGGCGGACCGGCTTGGACCGACTTCACGCCAAAGGCTTCCGGGGGCAGTTCCGCTGTGATGGTGTGGTCCGATGGGGGCAGACGCTCGATGATTCGAACCCAGGCGGCATTCCAGCGCTGAAGAAGGGCTTCAAACATAAGCGGCCTCCGTGATTTGTTTGACGGCGAACAGCCCACGATTTTGGGCGGCGATTGCACCGATCAGGATCAATGAGGGTGTGTCCTGGGCTTCGCGGGCCAGCTCTCGCGCGGTCTCCAGTGTGCCCGAACGGATAATTTGCGAGGGTAGTGACGCGTTACTGATGATGAGAAGCGGGGTTTTCGCGTCGTGGCCGTTCGCGAGGAGGTGCTCGGCGAGCGCGCCGAGACTGCGGGTGCCCATGTAAACACAGACGGTGGCACCCGGTTGGATGAGTGCGTCCCAGTCGAGGGCGGGACCGGATTTTCCGGCACATTCGTGACCTGTCGCCAGAATCGCGGCCGAGGCCAGGCCGCGTTGCGTGAGGCTGACACCGGCCGCGGCGGCCGCAGCGCAGGCCGCCGTGACACCCGGCACAATCTCGAAGGGTATACCAGCGGAACGCAGGGCCTGGAGTTCCTCGCCGAGACGCCCGAAGACCGAAGGGTCGCCGCCTTTCAGCCGCACGACGCGTTTTCCCGCCCGGGCGTGGGCGACGAGCAGGCGGTTGATCTCGTCTTGGGTGGCGCTGTGGTGTCCGGCCCGCTTGCCAGCGTAGATGGTCTGGCATCCAACCGGGCAGAAACTCAGCAATACCTGTCCGGCGAGGTCGTCATGGATGACCACTTCCGCTTCAGCCAGCGCATTGCGTCCTCGCAGCGTGATGAGGTCGGCGGCACCGGGTCCGGCACCGACCAGCCAGACGAAGCCGGCATGGGGGACGCTCGGGTTATTAAACAATAGCAAGGACATGACCTATGACATGTTTATATCTTGCCCCCGGTCAAGCCACGGTTTGGGTTTCTGTGTCATGTCCCAATCCGTCGCGGCCCAGCCAACCAAGAACGAGCACCTTAAACAGCGGATCCCGACGCTGGCCGGCAACATTGCGGCGACCCTTGCAGACCCTGCCGCCGACCGGTTTTCCGAGGACGATGAGCAGTTCATCAAATTCCACGGCATTTACCAACAGGACGACCGTGACCTGAGGAAAACCGGGAAAAAATACCAGATGATGATCCGGGGCCGCATCCCCGGCGGGGTCATGACCGCGGCGCAGTGGATCGTGTTCGACGATCTCGCAACCCGCTACGGCAACGACACACTCCGTCTCACCACCCGCCAGAGCATCCAGTTTCACGGCGTCGTGAAGTCCGGCCTCGGCCCGCTGATGAAAAAGATCAACGACGCGCTGCTCTCCACGCTGGCGGCCTGTGGCGACGTGAACCGCAATGTCATGACCTCGCCGACTCCCACCGATACGCCGGCGCGGACACAGCTCTACGCCGACTGCGTGCGGGTCGCCGATGCCCTCACGCCGGTGACGCGGGCCTATCACGCGATCTGGGTCGACGGCGTGCAGCTCAATCTCAGTGAGGAGGCAAACACCGGTTTCACCGATCCACTCTACGGGCAGACTTATTTGCCGCGAAAATTCAAGATCGCCTTCGTCCTTCCGCCGTCGAACGACATGGATGTCTTCACCAACGATCTCGGCTTCATCGCCGTCGTGGAGGACGGCCAGCTGGTCGGCTACAATCTTACGGTGGGCGGCGGCATGGGCCGCAGCCACGGCAACGCGGTCACCTATCCGCGCCTCGCCAGTGAACTCGGCTTCTTCCCGCGCGAAAATCTCGTCGACATCGCCAAGGCCGTGCTGACGACCCACCGGGATTTTGGCGACCGCACGAATCGCAAGCACGCCCGCTTGAAATACGTCGTCGAGGAACGGGGCGTCGCTTGGATGCGCGCCGAGGTGAATCAGCGCGCCGGACTCACCCTCGCTCCGCCGCGCTCCTATCGCTTCACCACCACCGGGGATCCGCTCGGCTGGCATCGGGCAAGCGACGGGTCGCATTTTCTCGCGCTATTTGTCGAGACGGGCCGCATCAAGGATGTCGCGGGCCGCCGCCAGAAATCGGCGTTGCTCGCCGTGGCGGAAAAGTTCCCGCAGACCGAGTTCCGGCTTACCGCCAATCAGAATGTGATCCTCGCCAATGTCGCGGCTGGCGACCGGACCGGGATTGAAGAGCTGCTCCAGGCACACGGCGTTAAGAGCACCGATCAAGCCAGCGTGCTCCACGCCGCCTCGATGGCCTGCCCGGCGTTGCCGACATGCGGCCTCGCGCTGGCCGAATCCGAGCGCATGTTGCCCGGGCTCATCGACCGCATTGAGAGGCTCGCGGCGGAGGTCGGCGTGGCGGGGGAGGAGATCGTCATCCGCTCCACCGGCTGCCCCAACGGTTGCGCGCGGCCCTATATGGCCGAGATCGCCTTCGTCGGCAAAGCGCCCGGTCGCTACCAACTCTGGCTCGGTGGCAATGCGGCTGGCACGCGGCTCAATCGGGTCTTCAAGGAGATGATCAAGGAGGATGACGTTGAGACCGAACTGCGTCCGCTGCTCATCCGATGGCGCGAGGAGCGCAGCGCCGGCGAGCGTTTCGGCGACTTTGCCGCCCGGGTGATTCTTCCCGGGCTAGCCGCAACTCCTGTCCCAGCCTGAACACCATGACACCGGAGGCTGTTATTGGCTGGAACGAGGCGTTGCGTCTGCAATCGCCGATCGAGGTCACGCGCTGGGCGGTGGCCCAAGCCCGGGGACGAGCGCTCGTGTCGACGAACTTTCGGCCCTACGAAGCCGTGGTTCTCCATCTCGCCACGCAGGCTCAGCCCGACATCCCCGTCCTCTGGGTGGACCACGGCTACAATCGACCGGCGACCTACCTCCACGCCGAGCAGCTGCGCACGCTGCTGGGCCTGAACCTCAAGACCTACCTGCCGAAGCTCACGCCCGCGCACCGCGACGCGCTGCACGGCCCGGTGCCCGGCCTGGCTGACGAAGCGGGGCTCAAGCGGTTCAGCGCGGTGATGAAGCTTGAGCCGTTCCAGCGCGGCATGCGCGAGCTCGCGCCGACCGTGTGGATCACGGCGCTGCGCCGCACCCAGAACCCCCAGCGCGCCGACCTCAACCTGGTGTCGCGCGACGGGAATTTCAACGTGCTGAAAGTCAGTCCGGTCTTCGAATGGAAGGACACGGATCTGGAGGATTACCTGACGACTCACGGACTGCCGAACGAGTGGGATTACTTCGATCCGGCAAAAGCCGACGAGAAACGCGAGTGCGGCCTGCACGCCGTGTGGGGCCGCGCCGCCGCCGATCAGCTTGCCGTCAACGCGCCATGAGCGGCTATCATCTCGACCATCTCGCCCATCTGGAGACGGAGGCGATCCATATCATGCGCGAGGTCGCGGGCGAATTCGAGCGGCCGGCGCTGTTCCACCCCTCGGACATGCCGTTCCCGCTGCTGAATGTGGACACCGGTCACCACTTTCCCGAATTGAATGAATTTCGGGACCGCCGGGCCGCGCAGTTGGGCGCCCGGCTCATTGTGCGGCGCGTCGAGGAGGCGATCGCACGCGGCATCGCCGTCCCGGCGAACGGTGAGATCAGCCGCAACCGTCTCCAGATCCCCACGTTGCTCGCGGCTATCGAGGAGTATCGCTTCGACTGCTGCATCGGCGGCGCCCGGCGCGACGAGGAGAAAGCGCGGGCGAAGGAGCGGTTCTTCAGTTTTCGCGACGGCTTTGGCCAGTGGGACCCGAAGAACCAGCGCCCGGAGATATGGAATCTCTACAACGCCCGGCTCAATCCCGGGGAAAACATGCGGGTCTTTCCGCTCAGCAATTGGACGGAGGTGGACGTGTGGGAATACATCCGCCGCGAGCGGCTGGAAGTGCCGCCGATTTATTTCAGCCACGGGCGCCAGTGCGTGCGACGGGGCGGGCAGTGGCTGCCGGTCAACGGCCTCGCGCCGCCGAAGCCCGGTGAGGAAGTGCGGGAACTCGTCGTGCGCGTCCGCACGATCGGGGACATCATCAGCACCGGCATGATCGAGTCGCCAGCCAGCAGCATCGACGACATCATCGCCGAAGTCGCGGCCGCGCGGGTCACCGAGCGCGGGGCGCGCGCCGACGACCGCGCTTCCGAGGCGGCGATGGAGGACCGCAAGAAAGCGGGCTATTTCTAATTCACCAATGCAGCACGCCATGATCATGCCCCTGTCCGCGCAGCCGGTGGCCGACATCCTGCGTTTTAACACGTGCGGCAGCGTCGACGACGGCAAGTCCACGCTCATCGGCCGGCTGCTCTACGACACGAAGTCGCTCATGGAGGATCAACTGGAGGCGCTCGAGCGTTCGGCCGACCTGTCCGGCGGCGGCCGGATCAACCTGGCCAACCTCACCGACGGCCTGCGGGCCGAACGTGAACAGGGCATCACGATCGACGTCGCCTACCGCTACTTCGCCACCCCCCGCCGGAAGTTCATCATCGCCGACACTCCCGGGCACGTCCAATACACGCGCAACATGGTGACCGGCGCGAGCCTGGCCAACCTCGCCATCGTCCTCGTTGACGCGCGCACCGGGGTGATCGAGCAAAGCCGCCGCCACACCGCCATCGCCGCGCTGCTGCGCATCCCGCACCTCGTGGTGGCCGTGAACAAGATGGATCTGGTCGGCTGGAGCGAGGAGCGCTTCCTGGAAATCCGGGCGCAATTCGAGGCGTTTCTGCCGCGGCTCGACATGAAGGATGTGCAGTTCATACCGCTCAGCGCGTTGAACGGCGACAATGTCGTCGAACGCTCGCCTCATACAGCGTGGTATGCGGGTCCGACGCTCCTGGGGCATCTCGAGCAAGTCCACATTGGCAGCGATTGGAACCTACAGGATTTCCGGCTGCCCGTGCAATGGGTCAACCGGCCCAACCAGCCAGGCGACGCGCGACACCACGACTTCCGCGGATTCAGCGGGCAGATCGCGGGCGGCATCGTGCGCCGGGGCCAGGCGGTCGTCGCCCTGCCGGGCGGACTGCGGACACGGGTCAAGGAGATCCATACTTTTGACGGCCCGGTGGAGGAAGCGTTCTGCCCCCAATCCGTCACCCTGAGGTTGGAACACGACATCGACATCAGCCGCGGCAGCATGCTCGTGGGTCTGGAGAATCTACCCGGTGGCGGCACCGATCTGCATGCCCGGATCTGCTGGATGCATCCGCGCCCGCTGCGGCGCGGCCACAAACTCCTGTTTAAGCATACCACCAATACGGTGCCGGCGGTCGTCACCGAGATCGAGCACCGGCTCGACATCGCTTCACTCGAGACCAGGATCGCGCCCGATGCACTCGGCTTGAATGACCTCGGCGAGATCCGGTTGCGCACCGCCCGCCCGGTATTCTTTGACGGCTACGCCACCAACCGCCTGACCGGCTCCTTTCTCTTGATTGAACCCGGCACCAACGCCACCGTCGGGGCTGGTATGCTGCACCCGCCCACCCAAACTCTCTGTTCCGAGCCCACCGACTACACCATATGACATCCGAATTGTGGTATTATTTCGCCGCCGGATTTCTCGCACAGGTGGTCGATGGTGCGTTGGGGATGGCATTCGGCATCACCGCTTCGAGCCTGTTGATGAGTGTGGGCGTGCCACCCGCCGCCGCCAGCGCCACCGTGCATGCCGCCGAGTGTTTCACCACCGGCGCGTCCGCGTTGTCGCACCGCGCCTTCGGCAACATCAGCAAGACCCTGTTTCGCCGGCTGCTCCTGCCGGGTGTGGTGGGCGCCCTCATCGGCGCCTACGTCCTCACCGCCATCTCCGGCGAGGCCATCAAACCTTGGATTGCAGGCTATCTGCTGCTGCTCGGCCTCTATATCATAGCCAAGGCATTTCGTGATTTCGTCCCCCGGGAGGTCACCACGCACCTCACGCCCCTCGCTTTCTGCGGCGCGCTGCTCGACGCCATCGGCGGCGGTGGGTGGGGCGCGATCGTGACCTCCAATTTGCTCGCCCGCGGCAACGACGTGCGCGCGACCATCGGCAGTGTGAACGCCGTGGAGTTCTTCGTGACGCTGGCCTCCTCGGCGGTCTTTCTGGCCACTCTCGGTCTGGGCTACTGGAAAATCATGGTGGCGCTGGCGCTGGGCGGGCTGCTCGCCGCGCCCCTGGGCGCCTGGCTCTGCGGCCGGGTGCCGCGCCGGCCGTTCATGGTCCTGGTCGGTGCTCTGGTGATCACACTCAGTGTGCGCACCCTGTGGCATGCGCTAACCTGAGTCGCCAGCGTGCCAAAAGCATTGCCGCCTGCCTGCTCGGCTGCCTGACTGCGGTGGCTTGAAAATCACCGTCAAACTCGAATACGCCTGCCGGATACTCTGCGAACTCGCGCGGCGCCACAGCCGCGGCGAGCTGGCCCGCATCGAGGAATTGGCAAAAATCGAGGAAGTGCCGGCGAACTTTCTCGCCCAGCTCCTCGGCGAGTTGAAAAGCGGCGGGCTCGTGGTCAGCAAACGCGGCGTGCAAGGCGGTTTCCTCCTCGCCCGGGCTCCTGATCGCATCACCCTCCGCGACATCATCAAGGCCACCGAGGGCGAACTGCTCGAACTGAGTGGCAACCACGGCGGTCGCTCCGGCCGCCGGATGCGCCAAGTCTGGACCGAGCTCCGCCAACTTGTGGCCGAGCGCGCCGGCAGTTACACCCTGGAGTCGCTTTCCGTGCATCGCGAAGCCGAGATGTATCACATCTGACCGCCCGGGGCTGCTCGGCGCGACTGATCGCGTCGCGGCCCGCTCAAATTGTCCAGTCGCCTCCCAAGACCGTCTCCTGGGCGCGGCGCGGCCGGATGACGAGGTCGTCGCCCTTGAAATAAACAACGCTGTGGGCGGCGACAGACTCGAGCAGCCAGACGTTGCCCCCTATGACGGTGTGTTCGCCAATGCGGGTTTCGCCGCCGAGGATCGTCGCGTGGGCGTAGATGGTGACGTGGTCGCCGATGTCGGGGTGGCGCTTGACGCCCTTGACCGGGTTGCCCGCGCCATCGACCTCGAAGGACTTTGCGCCGAGCGTGACGCCTTGGTAGAGTTTGACGTGATTGCCGATCGCGGCGGTCTCTCCGATGACGACGCCCACGCAGTGATCGATGAAGAAGTGGGAGCCGATCTTCGCGCCCGGATGGAGATCAACGCCCGTGCGCTCGTGGCCGTATTCGGTCAACATGCGCGGCAGCAAGGGCACCCCGAGCCCGTAGAGGACGTGGGCGATGCGCTGGAGCGAGATGGCCAGCACGCAGGGGTAGGCGAGAATGATCTCCTCAACGGAGCGTGCCGCCGGGTCGCCGGTGTAGGCGGCATTGACGTCGGTCTGCACGACACGGCGAATATCCGGCAGTTTGGCCAGCAGCGCGGTGGTGATGCGTCGCGCGTTGGCCGCCGGGGCGGGATCCTTGGCGAAAAGCAGGCTCTTCTCGACTTCGGTGGTGAGTTGCGCGTCGATTTTGGACAGCATGCCATTGAGCCAGGCGGGCACATCGCTCTTCGCGAGACTCGTGTTCTCGAAATAACCCGGGAAAAGCACGTGCATGAAGTTGCGGGCCAGCTCGGCCACACTGTCCTGCGAGGGCAGGTTGACGCCATCGAGATGGTTGATGCCGCCGTCACTGGCATAGGATTGCAACAGGGCCTGTTTGATGGCGTCGGGGGTCATGGTCATGGCAGCGGGAGAAGCTTCCCCAAAAAAGAGTTGCGGTCAAATGCGTTGGACGGGATTCCCGACATACCCTCGCCACCACTCACGGCCGTAACTTCGCTTACCGGGAGCTGGCCTACCAGCCAAAGCTCCGCTGGAGCGAAGGAAGCGTTTCCGAAGAAACGCCTTCCCCGAGCCGCTTTTGAGATACTTTTCGAAAGCATGCGCCGTCGGTTCGTCGGCAAACCCAATGTAGGCGACCAGGTTCCACGGCCTGAATTTGCGGGTGTGCGGCGACTTGCCATCGTTGTCATCGGTCAAGCGCTGCTTCAGGTCGGGAGTGACGCCCACGTAATGCTGCTGCCTCTGCAAGGTGCTTTCGATGAGGTAGACGTAAGTCATGACGACAGCGTGAGGGAAAAGCCGTCCTACGCCAAGGCTACGGACGGCAGCCTTCGCCGCCGCGCGGCGGGGATCTTTTCCATTTCTGCGGGCTGGCCTGCCAGCCGAAGCTCCGCCGGAGCGAAGGCTGGTGCTCGGGACAGGACTCGAACCTGCACGCCTTACGGCACACGCACCTCAAACGTGTGTGTCTACCAATTCCACCACCCGAGCGTTCCAACGATAGGAGCGGTGACTTAGGTAAATCGACCGGAGCTTGTAAAGCCCCGAAATGCGCTTGCTTCGCGGTTTCATCTCGGGGAAAACTACCACTTTACCGCGCGTCCGACCTGACGTAGCGGAACACCAAGCCATCCTCCGAGACTTACCGGGTAACCACGCCCGTTTTCCGCCCTTACATGGACGACTCCCAGCCTGCGAACGAACCCAACGAGCAGGGGTTGAATAAAATCGACCTCAGCCAGTTGCAGACCTTTAACTTCGGCACCCAATGGACCGAGGTGAAGCCGGTCTCCCCCGGCCGTCGCGATCGCGACAACGACCGCGGCGACCGGCCACCCCGCCGCGACGACGGCGGCGGGCACGGGGCGCCGGCGCGCGATCGCCGGGTCTTCCGCAAGCCCGCCGGCCCTGCGCCGGGCGGTCCGGGCCCCGCGCCCGGAGCTCCGGCCCGGGAAGGCCAGCCGCCAGGTGGCGAGCGCCGCCGTTTTGAGCGCCGCGAAGACGGGCCGCGCCGCGAGTTCCAGGGCGGTGAGCGTCGGGAAGGTCACGACCGGCGCGAAGGCGGCCACCAGTTTGACCGCGCGCCCTACGTCAGCCCGTATTTTGTGGCTACCTGCTACCCCGAGGACACCGGTTTCGCCGCCCTGGTGAAAGCCGTGCGCGCCTCGTGCCGCACCTACCAGTTGTTCGAGATCACCAAGGCCGTGTTGGAAAAGAACGACCGCTTTGTCGTCGTGGTCCAGCGGGCCCGCCCGGAACGCCCCGAACGTCCGGCCCCGGTTGCCGAGGGCGCCGCGCCGGCGAAACAGCCCGGGTCCAACAAGCCCAACCCGATGTTCATGTCGCTGCCGGACCACCTCCCGTTCGACACCGAGGACGCCGCCATCCAGCACGCGCTCACCAACAATCTCGGCGCTTTCTTCGACATGCAGGAAGTTGAGGTCGAAGCCCCGAAGGGCAATTTCCCGATCATCAACAAATGCGGCATCACCGGCGAGCTGCTCGGGCCGCCGAATCACCATCGCTACCAGCAGATCCTGCAGCAGCATCACGCCGCCAAGCTCGGCCGCATGCCGTTTGAGCGTTTCCGCGAGAGCATCATCTCCGTCCGCGAGCCCGAGGTCATCGCGGCGTGGATGGAAAAGATGAAGAAGGCGACACGCTACACCTGGAAGCCCCCGGTGGTCAAACCCGTCACCCATCCGCCAACGGAGGTTGCGGCGCCGACCGTCTCTGCCGAGACCGCGCCCTCCTCCGCTGAAGCTACGGAGGGCAAGCCGACCGAACCACAAGCCGCTGCGGCGGCCGCCACCACGCCGGTCCCCGACGCCCCCGCGCCGCTCACCTTCGACAACATCGAGGACGCCCGCCTGCACCTGCTCGCCAACGCGCGGGACAAAGTTGTGCGCGCGGTCGAAAATGTCCGGTTTCACGGCAAGCTCCTGGAGAAACTGCCGCCCGGCGAAATTCGCCGCGCCCTCGAGGGCCACGTGGAGCGCCAGCGCCGTTTCCCGCTCGACACCGCCAATGCGCTCCGCGGCCGCCTGCGCCGCGAGGGCTTCACCATCTTCAAGAAGGGCTCGCGCGGCGTCTCCTACGTCTGTGCCGTCAAGCGCCGCTTCCGCGTCCCGGGCCAAGTGTTCTCCGAGACCATCTCCGCGCTCATCGATTTCATTGAGAAGAATCCGATGGTGCACGTGAAAAACCTCCCGAAGAGTTTCCTCGCGATCGAGGTTCCTCCACCCGCCCCTGCCTCCGCCGAGCCTTCCGCCGTCGCTGGAACAGCTATGGCGGACAAGCCGGCTGGCAAGCCGGCTGAGGGATCAACGCCGTCGCAGACTCCGTTTGCGGCTCTGGCACCCGAACAGGCCGAAAAGCTCCGCAAGATGAGCAACGACCTCCGCTGGCTGGTCATGGAGGGCTATGTGACCGAGTTTTCCGACGGCAAGCTCTTCGCCCCGCCGCCGATGGCTCCGCAGGCTGCGAAGAAAGCCGAGGCTGGCGACGAAGAGCACGACCCGGTCGACTTTCCCGAGGCCCCGGCACCTGCTGCGATCGAAGCCAAACCGGCCGAGGTTGTTGCCGAGCCCGCATCGCCGGAACCGGCCGCCCCAGCTCCGGAGGTCGTCCCGGCGGCGGAGTCCAAGCCTGAGGCCACAGCCTGAAATTAGTTTCCAAGCCCGCTCAAACCGAGCGGGTGAGCGCCGTCGTTCGGCGGTCACAGACCGCCGCTACAGTAGCTGAAGCCGATGTTTGTCTCCTTCGACGATCGACAGCGCCAAGTGCCAGGCCTCCTTGGGCAACCAGGTGCCGGTTTTTTCCGGCCATTCGACGGCCAGGCACCACGGGCTGACCAGATATTCCTCCAGGAGCAGAGCTTCGATTTCGGTTTCCCTTTCCAGGCGATAGGCGTCGAGGTGGACCAGTTTGCGCCCTGTTTCGCCAGGGCTCCGAAGGGCAGGCGCCGTGCCTTGGTAAACCGAGTAGATGGCGAAGGTCGGGCTTGTGACATGCTCCTTCACGCCGAGTCCCTGCGCCAGGCCCTGCACGAAGGTGGTCTTGCCCACGCCCATGTCGCCGTGCAGCGCGAGCACGGTGTCGGGTGGCAGCGCGGCGGCCAGCTCCGCCGCCAACGCGCGGGTCTGCCCGGCGGATTCCGTGGTGACGCCGTGTTTGAGTTGATCGAGAATGTTCATGTCTGAGAGTTGGGGTGGAACGGCTTGGCCTCAAGACGTTCAACGCGCGTTGGGGTCAACGCGCTCCACCATTAGCGCAGGTGTTCATAACCTTGATAGTCGCTCAGGCGCAACGCCCCGGCTGGCAATTGGACTTTATTGCTCACGAAACGGCCGAGGCGGGACAACTTCAGCCTGGGGAATCGCTTGCGCCACGCTGACTCGAACCGCGTTGTGTCTGCCAGCGCCCGCGCGACGACCAGCAATTCGTAATCCTCGCCGTCGCCAAGGGCGTGGAAAAGCGGAGAACGTTTGGTGGCCTTCGCCCGTTGGCGGGCGGCGGCACTGATGGGTATCGCTGAAGCTTGCAGCGCGGGCATCAGTCCGGCGGGCGTGAGTGAGTCGAGGTCCTTGGCAAGGCCATCACTCACGTCCATCATGGCGCGGACATCCGCGCGTTCGGACAGCCACGCGCCCTCGGCGAGCCGGGGCGTGAATTGGTGATGATGCCCCAGCAGACTCCCGCCAAGTGTGCCGGTGACATAGATGAGGTCGCCCAATCGGGCCCCACTGCGGGTGACGAGTCGGCGGCCGGCAGATTCGCCATGCAAGGTGAGAAAGGCGCCGAAGAAACCGGCCGGTCCCTGCGTGATGTCGCCGCCGACGATCTTCACGCCGTGCTTAAGGGCACAGGCGGCGAGACCAAGATGAAATTCCCGCAACCAGCGGAGGCTGGTGTTCGGCCCCAAGGCCAGGGAAACGACGGCGGCCACCGGCCGGCCGCCCATGGCGGCGATGTCGCTCAGGTTGCGCTTGAGGAGCTTGGCACCCACCGCGCGCGGCGGCACGGTCGCATCGAAGTGCTGACCGTGGATCACGGGGTCGGTGGTGACGAGTTGGCGATGCTTGGTCGGCGGAATGACGGCACAGTCATCGCCAATGCCGAACGGTGACGCGGGCGACGCCCGACCCAGCCACCGGCGGATGCCGGCAATCAGCCGCCGCTCTCCCTGGGCGGTGACGGACTGGACGCGACTGGAGGTGAAGGGTGTCATCGCATAGTGTGGGGCAGGCCCGACAGCAGAATGAGCACCGTGTTCAGGTTGAACAAGCCGTGGGCGATGATCGGAACGCGGATGGAACCCGTGGCCTCATAGGCCAGCGCAAGTCCCATGCCCAGCATGGCCAGGGGGAGGAAGCCGGCCCAGTTGCCGTGCAGCGCGCCAAAGCAGACACCGCTGATGACGAGCGCCCAGCCGCGACCCAGCCTGTGCCGGCAAAAACGGTAAAGCCCGGCGCGGAAGAGCAGCTCTTCGTAGATCGGAGCGAGCACACAGGCCACGAGCAGCATGCCGGCGATGACAAAGGGTGAACGCGTGTTCGTGAAAATCGCGATGACGTCCTGCGGGGTGTGGGGAAGATTCACTGTCTCAAGGAGGGCGGTCCAACCGAGGCTTACCGGTATGAGCGCGGGCAGGGCGACCAGCAGGGTGCCGGCGGCGTGGCGCATCACCCGATCCCACGGAAGCGCGGGAGGTGATGGGACCGGCGGAACCGGCTCCGAGCCGATCAGCCACGTGCGGCGCAACGAGGGGAAAAGCAGCCGCCACGCTACGAACGCGCCCGTGTAGTTGGCCACGCTGTAGGCAAAGAGCGCGAGCCCTTGTTGGTCGGCGGAGCGGGCGATGACCGGACCGAGCCAGAGTTGGGCGGCCGCCTGAAAACCGAAACCGCTGAGGAAGATCAGCACCGCCATGAGGATGAAATCAGGAAGGGCGACCGGGTTGGCGGGCAACGCGTTGGTGCTGAGCCAGCGGGCGCGGGCGACGGGGCTGAACACCAGCCAGAGTCCCAGCCCGGCGCCGGAGAGCAGCAGACAGATTTCGAAGAGGGCGATGGCTAACTGGGCGGGCTCGGTGGGCATGAAGGCGCCCCCATCCTTGGCGGGCTCCGCCGCAAAAACCAACCCGAAAGACCCGGGTGGTTTACTTGAGTTCGCCTGTCGGGCCGAACGCGTGTCGGCAACCCGCTCGACTTCTATGGTCTCTCAGCGGGGCAGGCGCAGCACTTCGTTGATCTTGCGGCCAATGAGCCGGCGGCGTTCGAGGCTGACACTGCCCAGAGGTGGAGTGCATGCGGTCTTGGGCACCAGATAAAACAGGGTTCTCGTTGTTTCAGTGGAAAGCGATCAGCCCAGCGCCAGCCGTTCGGAGGGTTGAACCACTAATGGATTCATCAAAGGATGAATCCATGAAGAGGTGCGCTGACTAATCGTCACCGCTGCGGGGATCCGGGGTGTCGGCTAATTGCCGGCGAGATTGCTCCCGGTCTGCGATCAGCAGACCCCAAGACCTGGACCGGAGACGATTAGTCGGAGGAGATGAACCAAGTTTCGCCTTTGGCGAAACTCATTAGTGGTTCCCCCTCTTCAGCCGTCTGAGTTCAACGACGATCCACTGAAAGGTGTGAGCAGCCTGTTTTGTCAACGCACTGGGGCGAGGTTGATCAGGGCGCGATTGGCCTGCGCGTAGTCCGCCGGCCGGCGCCGGAAGTAGCCGATGTGAAGTTTACGGTAGGCGGCCTCCTCGGTGGTGCCATGGCACACGCCGCCCCACGGGAAGAGATCGGGGCAATGGCCGACATAGGCGCGGTCTTCCTCGCTCCAGCGGACAAACAAGCGATAGCTGTCTTCGGGTTTCATCGGACAATGAGCACTTACCTACGGGCTCAGCAGGTTTCAAGGCAAACGGTGTTTCCAGTAATCGGGATCACGATGCAGCGGCATCACGGCCACGATCCAAATCCGATCCGGCTCGTTCAGGTAAACCACCGCAAAGGGGAAGCCCTTGGCCAGCAGCCGCCGTGCCGGAGGGTCATACTCCCGGAAGCGATGAGGACCTTCCTTGATGATGGCGATCAGCCGTTCGATTTCGTCGTAAAAGCGTCGGCCCAAGTCAGCTCCCAGTCCGGCGTATTGCTCGGCTGCTACGGCATACTCCGCGTCGGCTTCCGGATGGAAGGCGTGCGGTTTCGCCGGCCCACGATCCGGCGGATTTTGGCCGCCGTCACCTCGCCGGGGATGCCCTCGACCTGGCCGCTGCGGATTTCCGCCACGCGCCTCTGCACTGTCTCTGACCAAGCCTGGGCCTGTGCGGCATCAGGACGGCCATGCATCTCCAACAAAATGCGATCCACCACTTCGGCCACCACGTCATCGGGCAAGGCCCGGGTTTCCCGGACGATCTGGTCAACGGTCATGCTCATGGCGGGAACGGTGCAGATTTTCGGGCCGGAGGCAACTGCGCGGTGGGGGCTTGGAGGAGGGGCCGGCGGGGCAAGCTTGGGAAATCGGCGGCGGAGAGACGGGGTCTGCGCGGCCGGGTGGTGGCGGCCGGGTTTTCGGGAAAGAACCTCAAGCCTGCCCTTGACCCATCGGCGGACAGGAATTAGTTCGGATTCATGCAAACGCTGACTGCTGCCAAAGCCCGGGCGAGTTTCGGCCGGGTTACCCGCAAGGTGCTCAAGACCCGCAATCCGGTGATCGTCGAGACGCGCGAAGGGGCCGTGCAGATCTCGCCCTATGAACTGAACGAGGATGTGCCCCCGGCCCCGCCGGGCAGCCTGAAGCTCACGGCGGCGGAGATCAAACTACACAACACCTTCGGGGAAACCCTGTGAAGCTGCGGCGCTGGGATGTGGTGTTTGTGCGGGTCGAACCGAACGACGCGACGGGGCATCCTGGCATTGTCCTCTCCCACGAGGGTATTCTGGATGACACCAAGCAGGACCGGATAAACGTGCTGGTCGGCACCAAGAAGCAGCCGGCCCAAAGCGTCGGAGCCCACCACGTCGTTCTCAACAGTGCCGAGGGGCTTGAGTTTCTGACGCTGGTGGACTGTTCGCTGGTCTTTGTGGCTCGAAAGAGCGCCATCCTGCGCAGCGCCGGAGCGGTGACTTTCAACCGGCGGCAGGAAATCCAACGCAAGGTGCGGGCGTTTCTCGGACTGGGTTGATGGCCGGGCCGGCGGGGCAAGCTTGGCAATCGGCGGCGGAGAGACGGGGTCCGCGGGGCCGGGTGGTGGGGGCCGGGCTCGCGGGCTGCTGGTCAAGAATCAGGCCTGACGTCCTAGGATCGGCCTACTGGCGGTGGTATCGAAATGCTAGTCGCTGCGGCATGCGCCATAAACGGGCTCGCACTCACGTGCTTGTGAGTAATGAAATGCTCTGTCGTTCCGAGAAGCTCTAATTCGCTTACGAGGTGAGTGATTTGTGGTTGAAGCGGCGTGCATAGCTCGGAGTAATTGCTTACGCAATGGGCTAGAAATTCTTTAATGGTCGGGCGACAGGCGATCAAAGTAGAGGTTAGATCCCAAGTCTCATTGCTATCCCTGACTCTGCGAACTTCGGACAGATGAGCCAAATGCTTGGAAACTCGGGAGAATTCACCATCGGTATCCGGCACCAGTTCCTTCCGAAAATTAAAATCGAACTCAGCAATGGAATCCCGATGAGGATTTCCTCTCTGGCGCTTGGGACGATGAAAAAAGTCCAGTAAATTTCGGTAGCTCACTAAGAACGTCTCAAGAATTGCATTACTAAAGAATTTCTCCTCGCCGGATGTCAGTCGGACAGCATTCGGAGGTGCCCATCGCTCATAGTAGAACACGAGATAACCGACTCGATCTACACAGCGCTCCGCATGAAGCATCTGACCAGCGAGGTAGATTACATCGCGGATAATCTGGAGTCGATCGCCAGATTCCATGGGAAGAGTATTTTGTATATCGGTGCCGCCTTGTTCGGTCATCTTTACTTCTCGAACAACCGCTTCTTCTGCGCAGCAAATTCTTCCTCCGTGATGACACCTTTCTTTCGGAGGTCATCCAGCTTCATGAGTTCAGTATATAGGTCAGGCTTCCTTTCCTCCGTCTTTTCGATAACAACGTCGGCGCGAGGGACCAAATGCCCACCCGCAGTCGACGAATCGTTGAGTTCTGCAAGTCGAAACTGAAGTTCGAAAGATGGATTCTGCGACATCGTCCTTTCTACTTCCTTGGTTGAGATCGATATCATTGCTTTGTTTTGAGATTTCGCGAAAGCATTCGCATCACGGAAGACAACCTCCTTCAGTGTCGCGAGGTCCGTCGTGAAGTGCCCAGACGTGGCTATCATGTATATTCCAGGCGAGACTTGGATCACACCAGAATTGATACGTGGCGTCGAGCATCCAGGCCCGGATGCGAATAACATGCCGCTTATCGCAGCAACGAGAATTATTTTCGCGGTTCTATTCATAATAAAAATGGCTCACCGAAGCTTCTTGGTAGGCGGATGTCGGCTAACGCTTGTTAGGAGTTTTTGTCATGAACCTCCAAGTAGTCTGCTAAATCACCAAGCGCCTTTCGAAGTGTTTTCGGGTAATTTGCTGGATCTCGTTCGAGGACGTGGATTGATCCGGTTACCCATCGAAATAATCTTTCAGCTTCATTTCTAACATCATCGGTTTTTATCACTGAGAGATCACTTCGGATATTATCAAACGCGGGCGACATGCTGGATGCAGTCGATGAATGGTCTACTAACGATACCATGCGTCTTATGTAATCGACTCTCTGAACTGGGTCCGTAATGGGCATGAGTTTTTCTTTACCTTAATAGTGCGATCCGATCAATCCTTCACACCATCTTGCCATTGGCGTAGACGACTTTGCCGGAGACGATCGTGGTCTTCACGCGGCCGGTGAGCTGCCGGTTATCCCAGGGGGAGTTGATGGATTTGCTGAAGCCGCCGTAGGTCTTGTAGAGCCAGGTCTCGGCGGGATCGAAGATGCACACATCGGCCGTGGCGCCGGGGGCGAGCGTGCCGGCGGGGAGCTTGAGGATGTTGGCGGCCTTGCGCGTCATGAGGTCGATGACGTGCGGCAGCTTGAATTTGTTTTTCTGCACGAGAACGTCGAGGCAGACGGGCAGGGCGGTCTCGAGGCCGATGATGCCGTTGGGGGCGTAGTCGAATTCGCAGTCCTTTTCCTCGGGGGCGTGCGGCGCGTGGTCGGTGCCGATGCAGTCGAGCGTGCCGTCGCGCAGGCCGGCGATGATGGCCCGACGGTCCGCCTCGGTGCGCAGCGGCGGATTCATCTTGAAGTGGGTGTCGTAGGTGCCGAGCGATTCCTCGGTCAGCGCGAGGTGGTGCGGCGTGGCCTCGGCCGTGACGTTGATGCCGTCCTGCTTCGCCCGGCGCATGAGCTCGACCGAGTGGGCCGAGGTGATGTGCTGCATGTGGATGTGGGCGCCGGTGTATTTGGAGAGGATAATGTTGCGGGCGACGATGATGTCCTCGGCGGCGTGGGGCCAGCCCTTGAGCCCGAGACGGGTGGAGACCACGCCCTCGTTCATCACGGCCTTCTCCGTCATGGAATCGTCCTGACAGTGGTCGAGGATGGTCAGGTCGAACATCTTCGCGTATTCGACCGCGCGGTGCATGAGCTCATTGGACTGAACGCAAAGGCCGTCGTCGGTGAGGGCGACGATGCCGGCTTTCTGGAGCGAGCCGTGCGGGGCGAGCTGCTGGCCCTTCATGCCGACGGTGATGCACCCGGTGGGATAGACGTGGACGGGGGCCGTGGCGGCGACGGACTTGATGAGGGCGACGGTGCCGGCGTTGTCCACGACGGGCGAGGTGTTGGGCATGCAGACGACGCTGGTGAACCCGCCCGCGGCGGCGGCCTGCGAACCGGTGAGGATGGTCTCCTTGTGGGTCTGGCCCGGCTCGCGAAAATGCACGTGGATGTCCACGAGGCCGGGGCACACGACGAGGCCCTTGGCGTCAATGACGCGGGCGTCTTTTTTCTGCGCGGCGGTGAGAGACTTGACGAACTTGCCGGCGGCGATGAAGACGTCGCCGACCTTGTCCCGCTTCGAGGCGGGGTCGATGACTCTTCCGCCTTTGATGACCAAGTTGCTCATGAGGTGGGTAAAAGCTCCAAGCGCCAACATCCAAGCTCCAATGAAGCTTCAAGCGTCAAAACAGGAAAATACTGAATGGTGTTTGGAGCTTCTGGCATTGGCAATTCTTTGGAGCTTGGTGGGTGGAGCTTGGAGTTTCAAACGGGTGTGAGCACGTTTTCCGGCTGGCCGCCGGCGCAGAGGTAGAGGGCGGCCATGCGGACGGCGATGCCGTTGGTCACCTGCTGGAGGATGACGCTGCGGGGGGAGTCGGCGATGTCGCTGTCGATCTCGACGCCGCGGTTGATGGGGCCGGGGTGCATGATGATGGCGTCGGGTTTGATCCACTCGGCGCGGGTGTAGTTGAGGCCGAACATGCTGGTGTATTCGCCGAGCGAGGGGAAGTGGCTGACACCCTGCCGTTCGTGTTGGATGCGGAGGAGCATGACCACGTCGGCGTCGGCGAGGGCGGAACGCAGGTGGTGCGAGACCTTGACGCCCATCGCCTCGAACCAGTGCGGCACGAGGGTGGACGGGCCGACGATGGTGACGTCGGCGCCGAGCTTGGTCAGGGCGTGGATGTTGGAGCGGGCGACGCGGCTGAAGAGGATGTCGCCGAGGATGACCACCTTGCGGCCCTTCAGATTGCCGAGTTTTTCCCGCATCGTGAACACATCAAGCAGCGCCTGCGTGGGATGCTCGTGCGCGCCGTCGCCGGCGTTGATGACCGGGATGCCGAGGACTTTGCTTAGGTAAAGCGGGGAGCCGCTGGCGGAGTGGCGCAGCACAATCATGTCGGCGTTGAGCGCCTGAATGTTCTGCGCGGTGTCGCGCAGAGTCTCGCCCTTGCTGGTGCTGGAGGAGGCGGCGTCGAAGGAGATGACGTCGGCGCTGAGGAGCTTGGCGGCCATCTCGAAGGAGAGGCGGGTGCGGGTGCTCGGCTCGAGGAAGAGGTTGACGATGGTCTTGCCGCGGAGAGCGGGGATCTTCTTGACCTTGCGTTCGAGGATGCGGCGGAACGCGCCGGCAGTGGCGAGCAACTGCTCGATCTCGGCGCGGCTGAGCTCCTCGATGGTCAGAAGATGTTTACGATGCCAGGGCATGCGGAAGTGAGAGGGGAGAGGGAAAGTGAGAGTGAAAGGGTTGAGGGCTCAAGTGACAGGGGTAAGGCGCGACGATTTCGATTCGGAGGCCACTGATTCGGTGAGAAGGGTATCGCGGGCCGGGGTCGCGGCGTCGAGGCGGACTTTGATTTTCTCCGTATCACCCGCGACGAGGGTGAGACCGGTGTAGGTCGCGGCGATGGGCAATCGGCGGCCACCCCGGTCCACCAGCACGGCGAGCTCGACACAACTGGGCCGGCCGTGGTCGAAGAGCTCGGCGAGCGCGGCCTTCACCGTGCGGCCGGAGTGGAGCACGTCGTCCACGAGGATGACGGTCGCGCCGTTCACGTCGTGTGGGATGATGGTCGGGGAAAATTCCTTCGGGATGGGATTGCGGCCGATGTCGTCGCGGTGAAACGAGATGTCGATGGTGCCGAGCCCTGGTTTCAGGCCGGATTTTTTCAACTGCGCAGCGAGGCGTTGGGCGAGGATGATGCCGCCGTTGGCGATGCCCAGCAGCAGGAGGTGGGCGGAACTGGCGTGACGTCGGGAAATCGCGGAAGCCACGCGGGCGATCGCCTGGTCGATCGTTTTGGCGTCGTGCTTCGGAGGTGTGGCCACGAGCCCAAGGTATTGAGGGCCGGTGTGGGACTCGTCCAGCGCAAAGGCGAGTTTCGCAGCTCAGACCGGCGCCACGCAGTCGGGGGATTCGTAGCGGACGTTGTTCACCCGGGGATCCACCCGGCGGGCGGACATCATGTCGGCCGCCAGCGGCCGGCACAATCGGGCCACTCGGGCCGGATCCAAGGGTTCGTGGCCCAGCCAGGCCGGGCCGCTGTTGGGCCCGAGAATGACCGGCATCCGGTCGTGGATGGGCTGGAGCAAGGCATTGGGTGTGGTGGTCACGATGGCAAAGGCGGCGGGTCGGTCCGGGCCTTCTGGCACCCAGAGTCCGGCGAAGAAAAACGCACCGCCCGATTTCAGCGTAAAATAATGGGGCAGGCGGGTGCGGCCCTGCTTTTCCCATTCGTAGAAACCGTCGGCTGGTATGAGGCAGCGGCGATGCCGCGCAGCATCACGAAAGGCGGGCTTGGTCAGCACAGTCTCTGCCCGGGCGTTGGCCAGCAGCGCCTTCTCGCCCTGCGCCCGGGCTGCCAGGGTGAAGCCAAAGCGCAGGCGCGACACTCGCACGTGGCCGTCGTGCAAGACCACCGGCATCAAATTCGTGAGCGCGACGTTGTAGCGCGGACTGAATTCCGCAGGGACGAGATCGGCGGGCAATCCGGCCGCCTCGAACATGGCCCGCACGGCCATCAGGTCGGTCAGCGTGTAGCGATAGCACATGGGTCGGTAAAAAAAGAAAGCCCCTTAATCAGGAAGGGCCCGGCGGGTGGCTTGCCATCCGAAGCCTCGGCCGAAACCGCATCAATGTCCTCCTACGCCAAGGCTTCGGAGGACATCCTCCACCTTCATTGCATGAAGGCGTAGGATGGTGGACCTTACTGGACTCGAACCAGTGACCTTTTCCATGTCAAGGAAACGCTCTAACCAACTGAGCTAAAGGTCCGCGAAGGCGAGGAGTGAACGGTTCGCGCGGGGTGGTGCAAGAATAATTCAGGTGGAAAACCACGAATGAACACGAAGACACACGAATAACCGGCTCGGACCGCCGCGATGCTTGAATTTGTGCTAATTCGTGTCCATTCGTGGTTGGAAAATGCTCCAGTCACTCCGCATCCGCAATCTCGCCCTGCTTGAGGAGGTTGAGCTGGAATTCGAGGCCGGATTCACCGCGGTGACGGGCGAGACCGGGGCGGGCAAGAGCATCCTGCTCGGGGCGCTCTCGCTGCTCGCCGGAGCGCGGGCGGACAAGGCCATCATCCGGCAGGGCGCGTCGGCGACCGAAGTTGAGGCGGCGCTGTTCTTCTCCGACAGCCGCCGGCTCGACGCGGCGCTCACGCGGCTCGACTTGCCGCCATGTGACGACGGCGTGCTCATCCTCAAACGGAGCCTGCCGCGCGACAAGGCGCCTAAAACATCAGTCAACGGCAGCATGGCCACGCTCGCCGCGCTGCAGGAATTGGGCGAGCACTGGATCGACTTCCACGGTCCCGGTGAACCGCGCCGGCTGCTGAAGGAAGGCTGCCAGCGCGAGCTGCTCGACCTGTTTGCCAAAAACGGGGCGGCGCGGGAGAAATACACGCTGCATTACCGCGCCTGGCGCGAACTGGCCGAGGAGCGCGAGCGGCTGCTCGGCGCGGAGAAACTTTCCGCCGACCAGATTGATTTCCTGAAAGTGCAGCTCGGCAAGATCGACGCCCTCGATCTGACCGAGGAGGCCATGGCCGCGCTGGAGCGCGATTTCACCCGGCAGCAAAGCGCCCAGGAAATCACCGCGCTTGCCACCGGCCTGAGCCACGGGCTCAGCGGCGAAGACGGGCTGCTCGGAAGCCTCGCGGCGTTGCTCCGGCAGGCCCGGCAGTTGGAATCGCTCGATGCCGCCAGCAAGCCGCTCGCCGACCGGCTTCTGTCCACGTCGGTCGAGCTGGGCGACCTTGAGACTGAGTTTTCCTCGCTGGCGCAGTCACTAAACTTTGATCCCGAGCAGGCCGAGGCCCTGCAGGGCAAGATGAACTCCTGGCTCGAACTGAAGCGCAAATACGGCGCGAAGGTCGAGGCCGTGCTGGCCGCGCGCGACGAGATGCGGCTGAAACTGGACGTGCAGGGCGACATCGAAGGCTCGCTTGCGAAGCTGGAGAAGCAGATCACCGAGGGGCACCGGGCGGCGAAGAAAACCGCGGTGGAACTGCGCGCCACCCGCGAGAAGGCTGCGGGGCAACTGGCGAAGTCCGGGGCCAAGCTGATCGGCCAATTGGGTTTTAAGAAGGCCGATTTCCAGGTGAAGCTGGCGCCACTCCCTGAACTCGGGCCGCATGGCGACTGCGGAGTGGAATTTCTCTTTTCCCCCAATGTGGGCGAACCGGTTTTGCCGCTGCACCGCATCGCGTCGGGCGGCGAACTGGCGCGCGTGATGCTGGCGCTGAAGGCCGTGCTGGCCGAGATTGATGATGTGCCGCTGCTGGTGTTCGACGAGGTGGACGCCAATGTCGGCGGCGAGATCGGCCGGATCGTCGGCGAGAAGATGGCCGGCATCGCCGAGCGGCACCAGGTGCTGTGCGTCACGCACCTGCCGCAGGTAGCGGCGCAAGCGCAGAATCATTTTGTCGTGACCAAGGACCAGAGCGGCGACCGCGCGTCAGTCGCCATCGAGCCGATCCATGGCAACCGCAAGGTTCGCGTCGGCGAACTGGCCCGGATGCTCGGTGATCGCAGCGCCAAGAGCGCGCTGGCCCACGCCGAGGAGCTGCTGAATTAATTATGCCACCCAAAGGAAACTTCCCGCGGGACTTCGAGTTGCGCCTCGGGTTGCATATTATGGAGCGACAAGCCGAGCGGGACATTCCCATGCCACTGGTCGAGGACACGGTTCGCACTGGTTCGGAGAAGACCTTAGGCAGAGGGCAATTTGGTGGCACGATCCGGCGATTCGAAAAGGCGCACCAAGAAAGAAAGATAGTTGTCATCGGCGAACTGGTTGGCAAGGTGCTGCATCTGATAACGACCTATGAGGAAGGCCCTGACATCTCCCGGAACTGAGCGGCTTACGGTCGAAATCCGTTTCGACACTAAGACACCGCATGCGGTCTATGTCAGCTTACGGCGTGGGCTTAAGATCGCGCGCACCATCGTCAAGCACGAGTGGCCACTTGTGACCGTTGACGTAGCGGCTGACGGACGAGAGATTGGGTTCGAGTCCGTCGGCGCGGGATCCTTTACCCTCAAGGCTTTGTTCAAAGAGGCGGGAATCAAAGCGCCCGCACGGCTGGCTGAAACAGCCAAATTCGTTACGGCGAGCGCCGCCTAAATCAACACCGGAAACTCCGCCACTTTTCCAGCGGGAGCTGGGCGAGGGCGATGAGGGCGAGCGGATTGGGGCAAACCGGGTGGTTGACATCATTGGTATGTCCGGCAAATTGTCCGGCATGGAAACAATTTCAGTCCGGGACCTGCAAAAAAACCTCAAGCACACACTCGCCCGGGTGCAACGGGGGACCACCTTGCGGGTGATGCGCCGCCGACAGGCGGTGGCGGAACTCATTCCGGCGCGCCCATCGGTCGCGCACAAGCCCTGGCCGGATCTGCGCGCCCGGGCCGAGCGGGTGCTGGGCAAGCGCGTGGTGGCCCCGGGGGCGGCGTGGCAAATTCTGGCTGACCGAGGCGACCGGTGAAAACCTACTTTGATTCGAGCGCGCTGGTTAAGCTCTATGTGACCGAGGAATTCTCTCCGCGGGCCCGCCGGGAGGCGCAGGCGTGGCCTCAACTGCCGTTCACCTGGCTGCATGCGCTGGAACTGGGCAATGCGCTCCAAGTATTAACCGGCCGAAAATTGCTGGTGGCGAAGGAAGCGGACCAATTGCGCGAGCAGATCGAGGACGACCGGCAGGCACACCGGCTGGCGGAGACACCGCTGGACTGGCCGAAGATCTTTCACGAATCCGTCCAGCTCTCCCGTGCCCATTCCGCGCGGCTGCTGTGCCGGAGCCTGGATATCCTGCATGTGGCGGCGGCTTGTGAGCTGAGCTGCGAACGATTTGTCTCGGCCGATGAACGCCAACTGGCCTTGGCGTCGTCGTCGGGATTGAAGACCACGGATATCCGGACGGCGCGGTAGGTTGCCTGCTCGCAGGCAACGTTGCGCGCCAGCACGCAACCTACACCCGAAAACTCCGCCATTTTTCCAGCGGGAGCAGGGCGAGGGCGATGACGGCGACCTGGGTGGCGACGAAGGCGAGGAGCCACCAGAAGGCGGCGTCCATGAAACCGTAACTGTGCAGGCCGATGCCGAGCATGTTGGTGCCGAACCAGCTCCAGCTCGTGATGACGTTGCCAAAGACCGCGAGACACATGAGGCCGCGCTGCTTGACGAGGCCGCCCCAGCGGCAGTGCAGGATGATGGCGTTCCAGATGACAATGAGCAGCGCGCCGTTCTCCTTCGGGTCCCAGCCCCAGAAGCGGCCCCAGGACTGGTCGGCCCAGATGCCGCCGAGGACGGTGCCGACGAGGCTGAACAGCGTGGCGAAGCACACGATGCCATAGACCATGCGGGTGAGGGCGTCGGCCGTGGCGGGGTCGAGCGAGCGGGTGAAGAGGCCGCGCACGATGTAGATCAGCGCCAGGAAACCCGCGAGGTAGGTGGCCGAGTAGCCGATGGTTATGACGACGACGTGCGTCGCGAGCCAGAGGTTGGTGTCGAGCACCGCGCGCATCATCTCGAGGGTGTCGCCGCTGAGCGAGAGGTGGTGGGCGATGAGGAGCGTGACGAAACCGATCACGCCGGCGGCGACGGAGCCGATGGCGTTGCGGTAGATTTTTTCGAGGATCAGGCAGAGCCCGACCGAGCCCCAGCCGACGAAGAGGGCGGACGAATAAAGGTTGGTGACCGGGGGGCGGCCCTCGAGCCACATGCGGGTGGCGATGCCGGCGGTGGTGGCGATGAAGGCCAGCAGAGTGAGGTAGAAGGCGCCGCGGCCGAGCACCGCGGGCCACTTGAGCCAGGAGAAGATCGCCAGCAGGAAGGCGATGGCGTAGAGTTGCGTGCTTTTGTAGAACGGCTCGGCGGCGTTGAAGCGCGCCTCGATGTCGCTTTTGCGCAGCTGCGGGGTGAAGCGCTTGGCCAGCTGGTCGCGGTAAAGGCGCACGATCTCGTTGAACTGCGTCGGCTGCTGGTCGCGGTAGGCCCGGCCCAGGGCGGCGTAGGCCATGACGTTGGGATTGATGCTGCCGCCCTCAAAAGCCTCGAGCAGCGCGTGGCCGACGGATTTCCACGCGGTGGGGTTCGGCTCGTCGCTGGCGGGCGGCACGGTGAGCAGGTATCCCATCTTGTCCATGAAATCGTAGCGCCCGGCCATGGTCATCATGGCCTTGAAGGCGTCGGTGTCATGCGGCTCCCCCTTCTGGCGGGCCCGGACCGCCGCGACGCCGGCGGGCAGGGCTTTTTGGAACTGCACCAGCTCGCTGAGGAAATCGGCGCTGTCGGGCGTCTGCGCGCTGTGTTTGAGCCGTTGGTAGAGCAGCACGCGGTCGCGCAACTGGATGACGGCTTTCTGGAAAGGAGTGCGCAGCTGGACCTCGGTCGGCTCGGCGAGCTGGGCCTGGCGGTCGAGTTCCGCGAGCTTGGGCTCAAGCTGCTTGAACGTGAAACGGGAGCGGCTCGAGGGCAGGAAGCCGACCAGCGCCATCATCCGCTTGGCCGCACTGTCGTAACTGATCCTGGTGTCGCCCTCCGTGATGCCCATCAGCGTGAGCAGATCGGGCGAGTCGATGCGGAAGGTCGGGTAGGTATCGGCCTTGGCCGGATTGAAAAGCACGTCGGCGAGCCATTCGGCCGGGGTGGCGACCAGCGGCCCGGGATTGGCCGGATCGCTGACCCGCTGCCGGCCTTGCATGACAAGCAGGGAGGTGCGGGCGACGGTGTCGAGCGGCTTGAGGCGGCCGTTGACCAGCACCGGCAGCCGGCCGAAGGCGGCGAGGTCTTGTGCGCCCGGGTTCTTCTGGGGGCGCAGCGACGACGCCAGCCAGCCGGCGGCGAGAAGGAGAACGAGAATAGGCAGCCAACGCTTCATGATTTTAACGCGGAGGGCGCAGAGGACGCGGAGAGATTGGGGGCGTTGTTGGAAACACGCTCGATGCCGTCGACGAGCTTTAGCACATTGAAATTCATCAGCAGACCGAGCGGATATTTACCGAGGCGAAGATAAGTCATAAGCTGGGCACTGTAGATGGGGATAAGTTTTTCCACGGCCTTCAATTCTACGACAACGCGCTCCTCGGCCAGAATATCGATGCGATATCCGGTATCGATTTGGACGCCCTTGTAGGTGACAGGCATAAGCTTTTGGCGGACATGTGGAATCTGGCGCAGAGTGAGTTCGTGCGAATAAGCGCCTTCGTAGGCCGACTCAAGAAGTCCGGGACCAAGTTCCCGGTGAACTTCGATGGCCGCTCCAATGAGTTCGTGTGATAGATCGTTGATGGGTTTAGCGCTCATGTTTATCTCCGCGTGCTCTGCGTTCTCCGCGTTTGAATTCAGGTGGTTGCCGCGCGCCGGCGGATGAAGCCGACGAGGTGGATGCTGAACTGGAGCAGAAGCCCGAGACCCATTATGATGCATGAGACGTAGGGCACCACCCACCCCGGGTTGCGCACGACCTGGAGGATGCTGACCTTGTCGCCCCTTTCAAAGCTGGCCTGGTAGAAGGTCAGCCCGGCATGCCGCAACGGATTGTTCATAAAGATGAGCACCTCGCGGTCGCCCCGGCCATCGTCGGTCTTGAGGCGGATGCGGCTGGAGAAATTCTTCGGGATTTCAGTGCCGGGATACCGGTCATGGGCGAAGTCGAGCAGGGTGATGTTGAAGGGGTGATAGTAGCGTTTGAAGCGCAGGGCGATTTCCCAGGTGCGGCCGGCGTAGTCGAAGGTCTGCGGCGCACTGAGGATCGGCGAGACCAGCCAGGTGCCGAGCGAGCCTTGGGGGCCGACGAGCTCGAGGTGCGCGGCGGGGGCGTTGCGTTCGTCCTGCTTGTAAGTAAGGCGGAGCGGGGTGACGGCGATGCGAGGACCGACGCCGACCGTGGCCAGTGACGGCGCGGCGTTGGGCAGGCCTTCGCGCAGCTGGAGCGCGGCGTTGGGGTAATAGTCCTTGAGGCGAACCTGGAAGGGCAGCTTGGGGTGCTGGATGGCGCCACCGTCGGCGAGCACGGCCTCGGGGATGGCGACGACCTCGTTAAAGCCGGGGTTGGTCGTGTCGAGGATCGCGAGCTCGTTGATGCGGTAGCTCTCGGAGTAGTGTTGCGTGCCGCCCTCCTCGATCCGCATATTGCTTTCCACCTGGAGCAGGCTGGTGACGAGCTCGCCGAGCAGCAGGAGGATCAGGCCGAGATGGGTGAGCTGAATGCCGGCCTTTTTCCATTCCAGCCGGAAGCGGTAGATATGCGCGGCGAGCAGGTTGATGAGCAGCAGACCGCCGAGAAAGTAGCCGCCGGGAAACACCGGGACAGGCAGGTCGGTGCCGGGGATTTTCCCGAGGACAAACAAGGTGTGAAAGAATTTTTCCTGCACGCCCCAGATGCCGAGCTGCACTTGCGCGAGCGTGGCCCAGAAAATCAGGATGCTCGACAAGGCGAGGAGCACCACGGTCAGTTTGAGCGAGACGAAGAAGTCGCGGAATTGGCGGATAACGGGATGCATGCTCAGCGTGGGCGGACGGTGCGGATAAACTCGTGGAAGGCGGCCTTCTCGCCGGCCACCAGGGCGTCAGGTCCCGTGAGTTTGAAGAACCAGGTCTCGCCCTCCAGCGGCACGACGGCACCGATGATGCGGGTCGGCACGCCGTTGGCGGTGCCGGCGAAATCAACGAGGTCGATGTGCAAGGAGCCGATGTCGAGGTGCTCGCGGTTGGCTTCGAGCTGGTTTTCCGCGAGAGGCGGCAGGGAAACCTGGCCGCGCCAGCGGTTGAGATTGGCCAGCAGGCCGCCGGTGTCGCCGGGGAAGGCGGTGATGGCCATGTCGGCCTCGGTGTCGCCGTCCTTGATGGCGAAGCTGCCTTTGCGCATGGCGCTGGCCTGCTTGACGGTCCAATGGGTCGGAGCGGTCCAGACCAGGCTGTTGCTGCCGGTGGGCACGGCGGTGTTGGCCATGGTGTCGGCCCCGGGGGTGGTCGGAGCCCCGACGGGGGGATGACCGGGCGGCAGGGTGTCGGTGGTGGGTGGCGGCAGGGGCGCGGCGGCCACGGGATCCTTGGGCGCGCGGTAGGCCGTGATCTCACGGTCACGGCAACCGCCCAGCAGGAGCAGGGGCAACACGACGGCACAGAGCAGGGGACGGGGGGGCATGGCAGGCCCCACATTAGTGTTCTCCGGAGAACTGCAACCCTAAGTGGCAGCCATCAGCCGGACGGCGCTGGATGATTGGTTGCGAGATTCCTGGCCTTGGGTCTTGGTGTAGGTCGGGCTTTATGCCCGACACCCTCACGCAATCTGTCGGGGATAAACCCCGACCTGCAAAGACAGGCAGCAAGAGGTCCCGTGAGATTTTGGCTGCGAATCGTCCGCCAGCACTTAGCAAGTGGTCATGCAGATCACGCCGCTGGGCGACAACGCCCTGGTGCTGGAAGTGGGGGACGTCATCGACGAGCCCACGCACCGGCGTGTGCAGGCGGCCTGGCGGGCGCTGACGGCGGCACCGCTGCCGGCGGTCAACGAACTCGTGCCGGCCTACACGACGGTGACGGTCTTCTACGATCCTTGGGCGGCGGTGCAGGCCGGCGCACCGGAGCAGAACATCACGGATTGGCTCGCGGCGCAATTGCGCGAGCGGCTGAAGAATCCGCCCAAAACCGAGAAACTGAAATCCAGGCTGGTGGAGATACCCGTGTGCTACGGCGGCGAGTTTGGCCCCGATCTCGCGCGGGTGGCGGCGCAGGCAAAACTAACGCCGGAGGAAGTCATCAAGCGGCACGGCAAGGCGGAGTATCTGGTGCATCTCATCGGCTTTGCGCCGGGCTTTCCCTATCTCGGCGGTTTGCCGAAGGAATTGCAGACGCCGAGACATGCCAAACCCCGGATGTCAGTGCCACCCGGTTCGGTCGGCATCGGGGGCGAGCAGACTGGCATCTACCCGCTGGCGACGCCGGGCGGTTGGAACCTGATCGGCCGCACGCCGCTCCGGATCTTCCGACCCGAACAGCATCCGCCCGTCCTGCTGACCGCGGGTGATCGGGTGAAGTTTCGCGCCATCACGCCGGCGGAGTTCGTTCAACTGGAGGCGCAAGAGGCGAAGCTCCAAGCTCCAACATCCAAGCTCCAATGAATCACCAATTAGCGAAACTCTGCAAAGAACGGTTCCCGGCTTGGAAGTTTCTTGCCTGCTGTTTCCCTGGAGCTTGGAGCTTGGGATTTGGAGCTTTCAGTAGCGGAGGCCTCCGATGCTGACCGTGCGGCACTCCGGCCTGCTGACGACGGTGCAGGATCTCGGCCGGCCCGGCTACCAGCAATACGGCATTGTCGTGGGCGGCGCACTCGACGGGTTCGCCGCGCGGGCGGTCAACCTGTCCGTCGGCAACGACGACAATGCCGCGCTGCTGGAAATGGCGCAGACCGGGCCGGACCTGGTTTTTGACCAGGATGTGCTGGTCGCGTGGGGCGGAGCTGACTTTGCGGCGCGGGTGAATGACGAACCGCTGCCACGCGATCGCGCGGTGCGCATCGCGGCGGGTGAGCCGGTCAGTTTCGGTTTGGCGCGCAGCGGTCTGCGGGCGTGGCTGGCCATCGCGGGCGGGATCGACGTGCCACTCGTCATGGGCAGCCGCTCGACTTACCGGCGCGGCGGGATCGGCGGCCATCAGGGCCGGACGCTCGCGGCCGGCGACGCGTTGAAACTTTTCGAACCGACGCCCTGGGCGAAGCAGCTGCTGGCGACGCTGGTTGCAGGGCGGAAACGTGCGGTCGCCTGGACCATCCGGCCCGACGTGATGGGAAAGCCCGCCAGACCAGGCACCGTGCGAGCCCTGCGCGGGCCGGAATGCGATTGGTTCACCAAGGACGCGCTGCGGGCTTTCTTCTCGGCGGAATGGCGGGCGACCAAGGAAGCCGACCGGATGGGCGTGCGGTTGCTGGGGCCGGAGCTCGCGCTGGCGAATCCGCGCGAGATGATCTCGTCGTCGGTCAACGCCGGTGTCGTGCAGGTGCCGCCGACGGGCCAGCCGATCGTGCTGTTGCCGAGCCGGCAATCCATCGGCGGCTATCCGCGGCTGGCGACCGTGGTGACCGCGGATCTCGGGCGGTTTGCCCAGATGCGGCCGGGTGACCCGGTGCGCTTTGTGGAAACCACCATTGCAACCGCCCATGACCTTTATCTGGCGCGGGAGCGCGACTTGAACCGCGTGCGGCTGGGTCTGGCCCGGCTTACTGTCTGAAACCATGTGGCGCATCGATCTCAACTGCGATCTCGGGGAAGACGCCGGCCATGACGCAGAACTCATGCCGCTCATCACCTCGGCCAACATCGCCAGCGGGGGCCACGCGGGTGACGCGACCACGATGCGGGCGACGGTGGCGTTGGCGAAAAAACACGGCGTGGCCATCGGAGCCCACCCGGGGTTGGTCGACCGGGTGAATTTCGGCCGGCGGGAAATTCCGGTGAGTCCGGCTGAGGTGCATGGGCTGGTGCTTGATCAGACGCGACGGCTGCAGGCTCTGGCTTCGGTGCGCCATGTGAAACCCCATGGCGCGCTCTACCACATGACCGCACGGGACCAGCAGCTGGCGCGGGCGGTGGCCTCGGCGGTCTACGAGGCTGATCCACGGCTGATATTATTTGCGCTTGCCGGGAGCCAGCTGATCGAGGCCGGCCGGGCCTGCGGTCTACAGGTGGCCAGCGAGGTTTTTGCCGACCGCAGCTACCAATCCGACGGTTCGCTGACGCCGCGAACGCAACCGAACGCACTCATCACGGATGAGAGCGCCGTCGTGGCCCAGGTGCTGCGGATGGTGCGGGAAGGGAAAGTGCGCGCGACGGACGGCACCGATGTGATCATCCGAGCTGACACCGTCTGCCTGCATGGTGACGGACCGCAGCCGGTGGAGTTTGCCCGGCGGCTGCGGGGCGAGTTGACCGCGGCGGGAATCGAGGTGAAAAACTTTGACCACGGATTTAACGGATGAGCCCGGATGGATTCCAGACAGCCGGTCATTCTGAACGGAGTGAAGTTACCGAGCCGCAGGCGACAGGGCTCAAATCCAGGATGATATGCGTCGGCGTTTGTGCCGCTGGATTCTTCGTTGCGCTCAGAATGACAGAAGAAACATCGTCCCCATGATCAAACTGCTCGGCATTTTGCTGGTCGCGATCGGGTTTGGCTTTCGGGTGAACGCCTTGGTGGTCGTGCTGGTGGCCGGGCTGGTGACCGGTGTGTCCGCCGGTTTCTCCCTGCGTGAGACAGTCACCATGATGGGGAAGTTTTTTGTGGAGAACCGCGGGCTGATCCTGCCCATCGTGCTGATGCTGCCCGTGGTCGGCCTCCTCGAGAAACACGGCCTGCAGGAACGAATCGCGTGGTTGATGCGCAAAACCAGGACGGCGACCGCCGGGAAGGTCTACTGGCTTTACCAGGCCCTGCGGGGAGGCTTGAGCGTGCTGGGCATCAGCCTCGGCAGCCACGCGGGCATGGTCCGGCCGCTGATCGTGCCGATGGCCGAAGGTGCCGCCAGGGCGCTTCGGGCGGAAGGCGCGCCGAAAGGCCGCGGCGAACTGACCGAGGGGGGGCGCGAGCGGCTGCGCGCCCACGGCGCCGCCGCGGAAAACGTGGGCAATTTCTTCTCGGATGACATTCTCGTGGCGGTGGGCGCGCTGTTGCTGGTGAAAGGCATGCTGGACGCGGCGGGCGTTCCGGTGTCACTGGCGGACATCAAGCTGTGGAGCGTGCCGACCGCGCTGTGGGTGTTGCTCGTGGGTTGGTGGCGGTATCGGGCCCTGGACCGCTGGCTCGCCAAGCAGAAGGACGGTGGCAAATGAGCTCCGGATTGTCGTTGGAACATTTTTTCTGGTTGATCGGCGTTTTCCTGGCGGCGGTCGCGGTGCGCATCGGGCTGAATCCGGCGCATCCGCGGCGGTGGGGTTCGGCGGCATTCTGGCTGCTGCTGGCGAGCACGATCGGGGCGGGCAAAATCCTGCCCCACGAACTGGCCGGTTGGATGGCGCTGGCGATGGGAGCGCTGGTGGCAACCAAGCAGGTCGCGGCGCCCGATTTTCCCGCCCGCGGCGCCGGGCGGGAAATACGGGCGGCGCAATTGGGCAACCGTCTGCTCGGGCCGATCCTGCTGGTGCCGGTGACGGCCATCGCCGGCAGCTTTGTCGTCGGGTCGCAAGTGGCGCTGGGCCTCGGTTGTCTGGCCGGACTCGCCGCCGCCCTGTGGGTGACCAAGGACACACCGGTCGCCCCGGTGACGGAAGGCGGGCGCCTGCTGGAGCTGCTGGGCTGGGCGCTGATTTTGCCGCAAGCCCTCGCGGGTCTCGGGGGGATTTTTGCCCAAGCCGGGGTCGGCGAGGAAGTGGCGAAAATCGTGGCCGCGTCCCTGCCGGTGCAATTTCCGCTGGTGGCGGTGGTGGCGTATTGCGCGGGCATGGCGCTGTTCACGATTCTGATGGGCAATGCGTTTGCGGCGTTCCCGATCATGACCCTGGGCATCGGGCTGCCGTTCATTGTCACGGCGCACGGCGGCAACCCGGCCATCATGGCCACGCTGGGCATGCTGTCGGGTTATTGCGGCACGCTGCTGACGCCGATGGCGGCGAACTTCAACCTCGTCCCCGTGCGGCTGCTGGAGCTGAAGGACGACTTCGCCGTCATCAAGGCGCAGGCGCCGTTCGCGGCGGCCATCTGGATTTTCAATGTCGTCGTGATGTATGCCTGTGTCTATCGCTTCTGACATGAGCAGGACGACCCCATCACGGAAACGCGGGATGACAGGAAAGCGGACGGTGCTGCTCACCGGGTTTGAGCCGTTTGGCGGCGAGCCGGTCAATCCATCGGGCGAGATCGCCCGACAGTTGCACGGCCAGATCATCGGCGGGCACCGCGTGTCGGGCGCGCTGCTGCCGTGCGTGTTTGGCGCGGCGATCCTGGAATTGAAAAAGCAAATCCGGGCCACTCAGCCGGTGCTGGTCATCTGCGTCGGTCAGGCCGGTGGCCGGGCTGAGATCACGCCCGAGCGGGTGGCGATCAATGTGGACGACGCCCGGATGCCGGACAACGCGGGGCGTCAGCCGGTGGACCGGCCGGTCGTGCGCGGCGGTCCCGCGGCCCACTGGTCCACGCTGCCGATCAAGGCCATCGTGGCGGCACTCTCGCGGCAGGGCATTCCGGCCAGTGTCTCCCAGACGGCCGGCACCTTTGTCTGCAATCACCTGTTTTACGGACTGATGCACGAACTGGCAAAGCAACGCGCCCTTCGACAGGGCTCAGGGCTCGCTCCGCGAGGCGGATTCATCCACGTGCCGTTTCTGCCGGAACAGGCCCTTCGACTTGGCTCCCGTTCGACTCGCTCAGGGTCTTCGACAGGGCGGGCGAAGCCGGATCAGCCGAGCCTGCCGCTGGAGACGATGACCCGGGCCATCGGCACCGCGATCGCCGTCGCGCTAAAGACCCGTCGCGACCTGCGCGTGGCCGGCGGCGCGGGCCACTGATCCCGCGCGGCGGCCGCGACGCCAGGCGAAGAACCCGGTGAGGGCCCCGAGCAGCAGCGCACCATAAGTGGCGGGTTCGGGGACAGGTGTGACTTGGTCGTCGTAACTCTGCCATTGGGTGTCGTTGCCGGTAAAGCCGGTGAAGACGACCTGGTTCATGGGCGCGCTGCCGCGGGTATTGACCACGGCACCGGACCAGTTCTGCGCAAAGAAATAATCGGTGGCGTTGGTCCAGTTGATGATGTTCAGGACCACCCCGACGCTGATGTTGAAGGTCGTGACGTTGAGGGTGCTCGCGGTGCCGGCGAAATCGATGGTGCTGTTGCCCGTGACATTGAGGGTGCCCAAGGTGAGGGTCGAGCTGGACAACCGGAGCGTGCCGGCGCTGATGGTCGTGGTGCCGGTGAAGGCATTGTCCACGTCGAACTGAAGCGTGCCCGCGGTCAGGTTCAGGTCGCCGCCGAAACCGAGGTCGCTGCCGATGGTCAGGGTGCCCGTGCCGGATTTCGTCAGGCTGCCCGTGCCGCTCAGGGTGCCCGAGAAGGTGGTGTCGGCGTTGCCCGCGGTGGTGAGGGCGCCGGCGCCGAGGCTGACCGCGCCCGCACCGGCGAGGGTGGCGATGGTTTCGGTCTGGTCGTTGACGTTGAAGGTGGCCCCGGAGGCGACGCTGACGGCGGTGGAATCGGAAAGCACATTCGAGGCATTGAGCTGGAGGGTGCCGGCGCTGATCGTCGTGGCGCCGGTGTAGGTGTTGGCCCCGGAAAGGGTGACCGTTCCGCCGGTGGTCTTGGTGAGGGCGACACCGGCTCCACCTAGGATGGCCGTGACCGAGCCACTCTGCACGTCGTAGCTCGTGCCGGTGAGCACGCCGGTCGAACCGGTGATGCTGCCGCTGGTTAGCGTGACGGCCCCCACGGTGTCGGAGAAGGTGCCCATGGACAGGGTGCCGCCGCTCACGGTCACCCCGCCGGTGGACAGGGCGTTCGAAGCCCCGTAGGCCAGGGTGCCGTCACTGACGGTCGTGGTGCCGGTGTGAAGGTTGGCGCCGGAGAGGGTGAGGGTGCCGGCCCCGGCCTTGGTGAGACCGCCGGTCGTATTGGCGCTGGCACCCGAAATGGTCAGGTTGTTGGTCGTGACGTCGATGGTGCTGGTCGTGCCGGTGGTCAGGGTGAAGTTGCGGTTGGTCGAGGCCGTTGCGCCGGTGTATTGCAGCGTGCCGCCGCCTAGCACGAGGTTTGTCGCGGCGGTGGTGGCCGCGCCGAGGTTGCCGGCCACGCCGCCAGCGCCGATGGTCGCGACGCTCAGCGTGCCGGCGTTGATCGTCGTGACGCCGGTGTAAGTGCTCGCGCCGGAGAGCGTCCAGGTGCCGGTGCCGGACTTGGTGATTCCGCCCGTGCCGCTAATGGGTTCGGCTATCGAATTGCTCGCGTTCGTGCTCGAGCCGGCCAGCGTCAGGGTGAAGGTTTGCAGATTGAAGGAAGCCAAGGTAGCGCCAAAAAGCAGGGCGCCGGTGCTGTTCGAGGTGAAAGCGGCGTTGGCCCCAAGCCGGATTCCTAGGTTTGCCTGGTTGAAAGTTTGGGTGGAGTCGTCGTTGCTTACGATGCCGCCGGAACCGATGGTGAGGACTCGCGTGCCGGAGTTGCCCGAGAACGTCCAAGCTCCCGTGCCACTGGTGAACTCCAAGCCATTGATGCTGCGGCTGGCGGTGAGCCGGGGATTAAAGCTGGCCGTCGCAGCCTGGAATGAGCCGATGTCAGTGGTGAGGTTGTTGGCGGGCGCGACTCCGCCGACCCAATTGGCGCCGGTGCTGAACGTCGTGCCGGAATTTTCCCAGACAATCGTGGCAGCTTCTGTCGCCAGCGGAGCAACGCCAACTAGAATGCTCGCACCCAAAACCAACCATAGTCTCCTGCCGAGCAGGAGAGCTGGCTGGATGACATGGAGTGTGGCGAACATGATTAGTTGGATTTCAACAAAGCAAATGAATAGGTATTTACCCCCAAAAAGCAATCCCAACCAGCTCGACTTACATTGGGCTTGGAGCGCGATCTAAACTTAACGACACAGTGACAGGATTCCTTAGCATTGTGATGCGCAGGAGATTAGCGGCCATAATCCCACCATGCAGGATTTTATGCAATAACGTGTAAAACGCGTTCGACCCAAGTCTGCGGGGTAGAAAAGTGGTTGATGGCCTCGTCTGCGAAGTCAGGTCAAGGGCACTACGCCGATACGCGGTCGCGATACCAGTGACGAGTGATTGGTGCGCGAACGTTTAGAGTGATACCAATTACCCATTGCTTCTGGACTGTATGGTCGGCGCTTGCGCCGCACCTTTTCCCTGCGAGGCGTGCCGCAAGCGGCAGCCCTACAAAGTCTGAAACCAAATGGTAATTGGTATGAGCCCTAAGTATTAAACCGGAAAAGCGCGACGTCGCCGTCGTGGAAAATGTATTCCTTGCCCTCGAGGCGGTATTTGCCGGCCTCGCGCGCGGCGGCGACGCTGCCGAGGCGGGTGAGATCCTCGTAAGAGACTATCTCGGCTTTGATGAAGCCCTTTTCGAAATCGGTGTGGATGACACCCGCCGCCTGCGGGGCCTTCCAGCCCTGCTTGATGGTCCAGGCGCGGACTTCCTTTTCACCGGCGGTGAAGTAGGTCATCAGCCCGAGCAGGGTGTAGGTGCCCTTGATCAGCGCGGACACGCCGGAGTCCCTCAGGCGGGAGGTCGATGAGCTCGGCCTCGATTTTCGCACTGATCGGCACATAGGCAGCGTCGTGGTGCGTGCGGACATACTCCGCGACCTTTTGCACAAATTTGTTCTGTTCGGCGGTGGCGAGATCGGATTCGGCGACGTTGCAGGCGAAGAGCACGGGTTTCTCCGTGAGCAGCTGAAAGAGTTTCATCAACGCGACCTCCTCGGGCGTGGCGGGCAGAGTATTGGCGGTCTTGCCGGCGTTGAGGTGGGGCTCGAGCTTCTGGAGAAACGCCAGCTCGATGATCGCCTCCTTGTCGCCGGCCTTGGCGTTCTTCTGCGTCTTGCTCACGCGCTTCGCGACGGCCTCGAGATCGGCGAGCACGAGCTCGGTGGTGATGACCTCGATGTCGCGCACCGGATCCACGCCGCCCATGGTGTGGACGACATCGCTGTCCTCAAAGCAACGGACAACCTGCACGATGGCATCGACCTCGCGGATGGTCGCCAGGAACTGGTTGCCGAGACCCTCGCCCTTGCTGGCACCGGCGACCAGGCCGGCGATGTCCACGAATTCGATCGCCGCCGGCACAACGACATTCGTCTTGGCGATCTTCTGGAGCACGTAGGCGCGCTCATCCGGCACGATCACGACGCCGACATTGGGGTCGATCGTGCAGAACGGATAGTTGGCCGCCTCGGCCTTGCGGCTGCGGGTGAGGGCGTTAAAGAGGGTGGATTTGCCCACATTGGGCAGTCCGACGATGCCGGCTTTGAGCATAAGTTGGGCGGGTGAAGGGTCGAATGCAGCGGGGGCACTGGGGGCTTGACAAGGGCAAAGTTGTTCCGTCCATTCTGCCCCTTTTCCAACCCAACTCCCGCTTCCCGCCAAGCTAACAGACACACTCAAATGGCCCTGAAAATCCGCCTTTCCCGCGTCGGCACCAAGAACGAACCGCATTACCGCGTGGTCGTCGCCGAGGGGCGTTCCCGCCGCGATGGCGACGCCGTCGAGCAGATCGGCTCCTACAACCCGCGCGCCAAGGACAACCCGATGACCATCAAGCTCGACCGCGTCGACTACTGGGTCTCCAAAGGCGCCAAGCCATCCGCCACCATGCACTCGATGATCAAGCGCGCCAAGCGCGCGGCGGCGGCGACCACCCCGGCCTGAGCATTTTAACGCAGAGATCGCGGAGAACGCGAAGTCCCTGCCTGACAAACCTCGGAGTAATCCGGGGTTTTCTATTTTAGGCCCTGCCTGTTTTCTCCGTGCCCTCCGCGTTCTCCGCGTTTAACAAATCACCATGCGCATCGACGTCCTGACGCTCTTTCCCGCCATGCTCGACGGCTTCCTGTCCGAGAGCATGCTGGGCCGTGCGCAGGAGGCGAAACTGCTCGAGATCAAGATCCACAACCTCCGGGACTGGACCAAGGACAAGCACAACACCACCGATGACCGGCCGTTCGGGGGCGGGGCGGGCATGGTCTTGAAATGCGAACCGGTCTTCGACGCCATCGAGCAGATCCAGACTCCCGGCTGCCGGCGCATTTACCTGACTCCCGACGGCATCCCGCTGTCACCCACGCTGGCGCTGGAGCTGGCGCAGCAGAAACATCTGGTGCTGCTGAGCGGCCATTACGAGGGGATCGACCAGCGGATCCGGGAAAAAGTCATCGATCAGGAGGTCAGCATCGGGGATTATGTGCTTACCAACGGCACACTTGCGGCGGCGGTTTTGATCGACGCGCTGGCCCGGTTCATCCCCGGGGTGCTCGGGGAAGAAAAGTCGTTGACGACGGAAAGTTTCACCAGCAAGTTGCTCGACTTTCCCCAATACACGCGTCCCGCCGTTTACCGCGGCATGTCCGTGCCGGAAGTGCTTCTTTCGGGCAACCACGGCGAGATCGAGAAGTGGCGGCACGCGAGACAGGTGGAAAAAACGCAGCAGGTCAGACCCGATTTACTCAAATAACCAGCCATGAATCCCATCATCCAGGAAATCACCGCCAACCAGGTGAAACATAAAGTAGCGCCGTTCAAAGTCGGCGACGGTGTCCGCGTGCATACCAAGGTCCGCGAGGGTGACAAGGAGCGCGTGCAGGTTTTCGCCGGCGTCGTCATCGCCCACAAGGGCAGCGGCATCCACGAGACCTTCACCGTCCGCCGCATCAGCTATGGCGAGGGGGTCGAGCGCGTGTTCCCGGTCAACTCCCCGAATGTCGAGAGGATCGAGGTCGAGAAGGATTCCGAGCCCGGCCGGGCCCGCCTCTATTATCTCCGCGACCGTTCCGGCAAGGCCGCCATGGCCGTCAAGGAAAAGCGCTACGACGCCGCGGCCGCCAAGGCCTGAGCCTTTCGCCAGTTTGTTTTATTCCCTTTGGGTCCAATACCCCGTTCTGCTGGCCAGCAGAATGCTCCGGCTTGGTTTGAATCTGTGGGAGCGTGCTTGCACGCGACTGTCGCGACCAAGGTCGCTCCCACAAAAACCGGGCAGCAGCGGAATTGTTGGAATACCCTGGAGCTCGCTCCCACAAAATACTCGGCCGGTAAAGGCCCGGGCTTGTTCAGGGGATTGGTAAGCCCCAAATTGGGCTTTGCACGCCGTCTGGGCGCGGCGTAATTGATTCAGCACGCATCGCCTCCACTTCTTTTCCATGAAACTTCACACTGAGATCCTCGCCCAAGCCTGCTCCCAAGCCCGCGGCCTCGCCATCGACGCCGTCCACCAGTGTTCCTCCGGCCACCTCGGGCTGCCCCTCGGGGCGGCGGAGATCGGGGCCGTGCTCTACGGCCACGCGATGGTGCATAACCCCGATGAACCGCACTGGCTCAACCGCGACCGGTTCGTCCTGTCGGCTGGCCACGGCTCCATGTTTCTCTACAGCTGGCTGCATCTGAGCGGCTACGACCTCTCGCTCGACGAGGTAAAGAACTTCCGTGTCCTGCACAGCAAGACGCCCGGCCACCCCGAATTTCACGAGACTCCCGGCGTCGAGTGCACGACCGGTCCGCTGGGGCAGGGCATCGGCAACGCCGTCGGCCTCGCCCTGTCCGGCCAGATGGCGGCGGCGCGCTTCAACGCGCCGGGCCACGAGATTTTCAACCACCACGTCATCTGCCTTGCCGGCGACGGCTGCATGCAGGAGGGCGTGGCGATGGAGGCCGTCGGGTTCGCCGGCCACCAGGGCCTAGACAACCTCATCCTCATCTACGACGCCAACGACGTCACGCTCGACGCGATGGCGGACAAGACGCAGAGCGAGAACACCGCGCTGCGTTTCAAGGCGATGCACTGGGACGTGCAGACGCTGGCCGACGGCCACGATCTGGGCGCCATCCTCAAGGCGCTCAACAAGGCCAAGAAGGCCAAGAGCGGCAAACCGCAGCTCATCATCGCCAAGACCGTCATCGCGAAAGGCATTCCCGAGGTGGCCGGCACGGCGAAGGGCCACGGCGAGGGCGGGGCGAAGTTTGCCGACGCGGCTCGCCAAGGCCTCGGTCTGCCCGCCGATCATTTCTACGTGAGCGAAAATGTCCGCGCCTATTTTGCGGACCACAAGAAGCGCCTCAAGCGCGCCCATGGGAAATGGAAAAAGGCCTTCGCCGCCTGGCGCGCCGCCCATCCCGACAAAGCCGCGCTGCTCGACGGTGCCGGCAAGCAGCCCAGCGCCGCGCATCTCCTGGAGAAAATCCCGCTGTTCCCGGCCGATGCCAAACTCGCAACCCGCGCCGCCGGCCGGGACGTGCTCCAGCCCATCGCGGCCGAGGTGCCGTTGCTGATCTCCGGCTCGGCCGATCTGCACGGTTCGACGCTCAACTACATCGCCGCCGACAAGGATTTCGACCGCACCAACCGCGCCGGGCGCAACCTGCGCTACGGCATCCGCGAGCACGGCATGGCCGCCATCAGCAACGGCGTGGCCTACGACGGCATCTTCCACGCCTCGTGCGCGACCTTTCTCGTGTTCGCCGATTATTCGCGGCCCTCGATGCGTCTCGCCGCGCTGGCCAAGCTCCCGGTCATCTATATCTACACGCACGATTCCATCGGGGTGGGCGAGGACGGCCCGACCCACCAGCCGGTGGAAACCGTTTCCGCCCTGCGGCTGATACCGAACCTCGATGTCATCCGCCCGGCCGACCCCGAGGAAACCGCCGGCGCCTTCGCCGCCGCACTGGAACGCGCCGATGGGCCGACGCTGTTGGCGCTCACCCGCCAGGCCGTGCCGATGCTGAACGACGCCTCGCCGCAAACCCGCCGCACCGGTGTGCTCAAGGGCGGCTATGTCCTAATTTCGGAAACCGCACCTCTCACCCACATCCTGCTCGCGAGTGGCAGCGAAGTGCAATGGGCCGTAGCTGCGGCCAAGACGCTCGGTGCCGGCACCCGCGTCGTCTCCCTGCCTTCATTCCTCCGCTTTGACCGCCAGCCGGCGGAATATCGCGAGGCGATTCTGCCGTCTTCGTGCCGCAAACGGGTGGCCATCGAGGCCGGAGTCACCAGCTTGTGGAGCAAGTATGTCGGTCTCGACGGCAAGGTGGTCGGGATCGACCGGTTCGGCCTCAGCGCGCCCGGCAACATCGCCATGAAGGAGCTTGGTATCACGGCGGAATCAGTAGTTGCCGCAGCCAAGTTGTTGTAAGCCATCTAGTAAGCTTGCTTTCCACAGAAGAGCGTCTGGTAGGCTCATCTGTAGTTTGACGGGGTTATCCATCTGTCTGGTTTTATAAAGTTCTGCTTGCGATTTTCATTAGGAGGCTAACTGTCAGCCGCCTTACTCATGCCTTACCTGCTTTTAAAAGACCTGCCGCGCTACGATTGCCTGCTGGAGGCGGCGAAGGAATTCCCCGACCTCGATCCTTCGGCGGCCGAGGCGTTCCTGCACCTCTTGCGCACCAGTGACGAGGTTTTCGGCGTCACGGACCGCAATCTGGGCGACCATAATATTTCGCACGGACGTTTTGGTGTGCTGATGCTGCTCTGGCAGGGCGGGCAGCCGCGCCCGGCCAGCCCGATGGCGCCGGATTTGTGCATCCCCGGTCCGCGCACCCCGGCGGAGCTGGCGGACGCCGCCGGCGTCACCCGCGCCACGATGACCGGGCCCGATCCCGCCGACCGCCGCACGATCTCGGTCCGCCTTACCACGAAAGGGGGGAAATTTCTCGGGAAATTCCTGCCCGGTCACTTCAAGCTCATCTCTGAGCTCATGGCCCCGCTTTCCGAGCCCGAGCGCAAGACGCTGGTGCGCCTGCTCAACAAGGTGCAGCAGCAGGCCGCCGAACTCAACCCGCGGCGCGAGCCCGCCGCCGCGGCCGTCGGCTGATTTCAATGGCCAACCATTGAATCCTAAACTCCCCCACTTATGTTTAAGAAATATCTCATCGCGCTCGGCGGCTTCGGTGTCGTCGTTCTGACGCTGGGGGCCATCAAGGCCGCCCAGCTCAAGGAAATGTCCAAGGCGGATCATTCCGTGCCCCCGACCACCGTTTCCACGGTCGAGGCCCAGGCGGTGGCCTGGCATCCCACGCTCAAGTCCATCGGCACACTGGCTCCGGTCCAAGGCGTCACTATCAGCGCTGATGCCGACGGCACCATCGTCCGCATCGCGGCCGACAGCGGGACGGCGGTGAAGGCCGGCGATTTGCTCGTTGAGTTGGACACATCAGTCGAAGTAGCAAACCTCCATGCCGCCCAAGCCACCGCCGAGCTGACGCGCATCAACCTGGAGCGCGCGCAGGATCTGTGGGCCCGCCAGGCCATGGCCAAGTCGGACTACGACGGGGCGGACGCCGCCGCCAAGCAGGCGGTTGCCAATGTCGCGTCGCTTCAGGCCTTGATTGCCAAGAAACAGCTGCGCGCTCCATTCGATGGCCGGGTCGGCATACGCCTCGTCAACACCGGCCAGTTTGTCGGACGAGGCCAGCCGCTGCTCCCGCTGCAGAAGCTCGACCCGATATTTGTGAATTTCAACGTCCCGCAGCGTCAGCTGCCGGCGCTGGCCCTCGGTCAGACTGTGGCGGTCTTGATCGACGCCTTTGAGCTGCCCTTCACGGGTCTGATCACCGCCATCAACTCAGAGGTGGACGCCGCCACGCGCAACATTTCCGTCCAGGCGACCCTGGCCAACCCCCAGGAGTTGCTCCGGGCCGGCATGTTTGCCCGCGTCGAGGTGCAACTGCCCGCCACTGACTCGCTCGTGGTGGTGCCCGCCACCGCCATCGCCTATGCCTCCTACGGCAATTCCGTTTACGTGGTAGAGAAGATGAAGGGCGCGGACGGCAAGGAATATCTCGGCGTCCGGCAGCAGTTCGTGAAGCTCGGCGCCACGCGCGGCGATCAGGTTGCCGTCACCGGCGGTCTCAAGTCCGGCGAGCAGGTCGTCTCCGCCGGCGTCTTCAAGCTGCGCAACGGCGCCCCCGTCGCGGTCAACAACGTCGTCCAGCCGACGAACAATCCGTCGCCCAAGCCGGGCAACACCTGAGTTGATGCAGCCATGGCGAATTAGCCGCGGCCCATTTCCAGCCTCCCAATCTCCCGTCATGGTCTCAAAAAGTTTCACCGACCTGTTCATCCGCAAGCCCGTCATCGCGCTCGTGGTCAACATTGTCATCCTCATCCTGGGTGTCGTCGCCTACTTCCAGCTTAACACCCGCCAGTATCCGCGCAGCGACAGCGCGGTGGTGAATGTCACCACGCTCTACTTTGGCGCCAGCGCCGATACCGTGCGCGGCTACATCACCACGCAGCTCGAGCGCGTCATCGCGAGCGCCGATGGCATTGATTACATCGAGTCCGAGAGCCGCGCGGGCTTCAGCACCATCCGGGTCTTTCTCCGGCTGAACTACGACACCAACGCCGCCCTCGCGCAGATCAGTTCCAAGATCGACCAGGTGCGCAACGAGCTGCCGCCCGAGTCGGAGGCTCCCACCATCAACGTCGAGACCGCCGACAGCCAGTTCGCGTCGATGTATCTGAGCTTCTACTCCGACTCACTCGACCAGAACCAGATCACCGACTATCTGAACCGCATGGTGCAGCCGAGCCTCTCCGCCGTGAAGGGCGTGCAGAAAGCCGATGTGCTGGGCGGCCGGGTCTTTGCCATGCGGGTCTGGCTGAAGCCGGACGAACTGGCCGCCCGCGGCCTCAGCCCTGCCGTGGTCCGCAACGCGCTCGCGGCCAACAACGCGCTCGCCGCCGTCGGCTCCACCAAGGGCTCCATGCTTTCCGTCTCGCTCATCGCCAACACCGATCTCAAGAGCGTCGAGGAGTTCAAGCAGATGGTCGTGGCCGAGAAAAATGGCACCATCATCCGTCTGGCTGACGTGGCCGACGTCGTCCTTGGCGCCGAGAGCTATGACGAGGAGGTCAAGTTCGGCGGCCAGACCGCCACTTTCATGGGCATCTGGGTGCTCCCTTCCGAGAGCACCGTCGAGGTCATCCAGCGGGTGCGAGCCGCCATGCCGGAGATCCAGCGCAGCCTGCCCGCCGGACTCAAGGCCTCCATCGCCTATGATGCTTCGAAATACATCGAGGACGCGCTCAGTGAGATTGTGAAGACCCTGCTGGAGACCCTGCTCATCGTCATGATCGTCATCTTCCTTTTCATGGGCTCGTTCCGCTCCGTCCTGATCCCCATCGTGGCCATGCCGCTGTCGCTTGTCGGCGCGCTGTTCCTCATGCTGGTGATGGGTTTCACCATCAATCTGCTCACGCTGCTCGCGATCGTGCTGGCGGTGGGCATCGTGGTAGACGACGCCATTGTCGTCGTGGAGAACATCGAGCGCCACATCCGCGAAGGCCAGTCACCTTTCGATGCCGCCATCCTCGGCGCGCGGGAGCTGGTTGGACCCGTCATCTCCATGACGATCACGCTCGCCGCCGTCTACGCCCCCATCGGATTCCAGGGCGGTCTCACCGGCGCGCTCTTCCGGGAGTTTGCCTTCACGCTGGCCGGCGCCGTGGCGGTGTCGGGTTTCGTCGCCCTCACGCTGTCGCCCATGATGAGCGCCTACATGCTCAACGACCACGACCACGAGGACCAGGGTTTCAGCGGTAAAATCAACCGACTGTTCGATCGCTTCCGCAACAAGTATGAGCGCATCATCGGCCACAGCCTGGGTTGGGTGCCGGTGACACTTCTGGTGACAGTATTGCTCACGGCGTTGCTGCCTGTATTCCTCATGTTCGCCAACAAGGAGCTCGCCCCCAAGGAGGATCAGGGCGTGGTTTTCGGCATCATGCTACCGTCGCCCACGGCGACGATCGACCAGAACGTCCTCTTCGCGGCGGAAGCGCAGAAGATGTTCGAGAGCGTGCCGGAATATGAACAGTCGTTCCAGATCACGGGCGCCAATTTCGGCTTCTCCGGCATCATCCTCAAACCCTGGTCGGAGCGCAAACGTTCCGCCTTGGAGATCGAGCAGTCGCTACTCGGCCCCGCCGGCGGCATCGCGGGCATGAATTTCATCATCACCACCCCCGATCCGCTGCCCTCCGGCGGCTCGTTACCGATCGAGTTCGTCCTACGCTCGACCGCCGACCACAAGCAGATGCTCGAATACGCCGACCAACTGACCCTCTACGCCAACACCGGGGCCAATGCGCCCAACGCCGAACCCACCTTCTATTTTGCCGACTCCGACCTGAAATTTGATCTCCCGCAGGTTGAGATCGAGATCGACAAGGACAAGGTTGCTTCGATGGGCCTCAATCTCAGCGATGTCGCCCGCGACCTCGGCTCCATGCTGGGCGGCGGCTACGTCAACCGCTTCATCAACGAGGGCCGCAGCTACCGCGTCATCCCGCAGGTCGAGCGCGGCGAGCGCCTCAACGCCGCCCAACTCCTCGACTACCATGTCCGCGGCCCCAACGGGCAGCTCATCCCGCTCTCGACCATCGCCACGCTCAAGGAGACGGTCCAGCCGCGCACCCTGAACCGCTTTCAGCAGCTCAACGCCGTGAAGATTACCGGCGTCGGCCCGAGCATCGACGTCGCCCTCAAGAAACTCGAGGCCAAGGCGGCCGAGGTTCTGCCGCCCGGCTACTCCATCGATTACGGCGGTCAGTCGCGCCAGCTCCGCAACGAAGGCAATGCGCTGTGGAAGGCCTTCGTCCTCGCCGGCCTGCTGATCTTCCTGGTGCTGGCCGCCCAGTTCAACAGCTTCCGCGATCCCTTCATCATCCTGCTCGGCTCCGTGCCGCTGGCGATCTTCGGCGCCATGCTGCCGATCTTTCTCTGGAAGACCTCGCTCAACATCTATTCGCAGATCGGCCTCATCACGCTCGTCGGCCTCATCGCCAAGAACGGCATTCTCATCGTGGAATTCGCCAACTCGCTCCAAGCCCGGGGCGTCGCCAAGGCCGAGGCCATCCGCCGCGCCGCCGCCACCCGGTTGCGCCCCGTGCTGATGACCTCCGCCGCCACCGTCTTCGGCCACCTGATGTTGATCTTCGTCACCGGCCCCGGCGCCGCTTCCCGCAACAGCATCGGCTGGATTCTTGTGGTTGGCATGTCCGTCGGCACGGTCTTCACCTTGTTTGTCGTGCCGGCGTTCTACATGCTGATCGCCCGTGACCAGCAGGCGCGGCCGGTCTTCGTCCTGGTCCCCGCCACCGCCGAGCCCGCCCTTGCCAAATAACCCTCCGTCCACTCTCATGCACACCCTTATGCGTCTGCCCTGTTTCATTCTTGTGGGAGCGAGCTTGCTCGCGACTCTCCCCGCCGTCGCCCAGATCAACGATGGCAAGCCCGATCCCGAGTTCGCCGTGCCCGAGGCGCTCGACCTGCCGTATTCCCTCGGCTTCGCCCTCGATAACAGCTTCGCCATCCGCCAGGCCAAGGAGCGCATCCGCCAGCAGGAGGGTGTGGTTGTCGAGGTCAGCGCCAGCCGCATCCCCACCGTGGCCGGCACGGCGCAATACAGCCGCAACGACCCCGCGCTCGCCGGCGCCTCCTTCGGCGGCAACGACCGCAATTGGAATCTCTCCATCCGCGCCACGCAGGTGCTCTACGCCGGGGGCGGCGTCACGGCCGGCGTGAAGAGCGCGGATCTGGCCCGCCAGGCCGCCGTCCTGTCCATGCAGTCGGTCGTCAACGATGTGCTGTTCACGGTGCGCGAGCGTTTCTACGACGTGCTCGTCACCCGCGAGCGCATCAAGGTGCAGGAACAGAGCGTCGAGCTTCTCCGCCGCCAGCTCCAGGACGTGAAGAACCGCTATGAAGCCGGCACCGTCTCCAATTTCGAGGTGCTCCGCGCCGAGGTCGCTCTCGCCAACGCCCGGACCCCCCTCATCACCGCGCGCAACAGCTTCCGCCTCGCCATCGACAGCCTGCGGCAGGCGCTCGGCTTTGTGGCGGCCAACAAGCCCGATGTCGCGAAGGTTCCCGAATTCATCGGCACGCTCGAATTCAAGCCGGTCAGCTACGATCTCCTTTCCGCGCTGGCTTCCGCGCACGAAAAGCGCCCCGACCTCAAACGGCTCCGCGTGCTGGAAGCCGCCGCCGAGCAAGGCGTGAAGCTCCGGCGGTCAGGCTACCTGCCGCAGGTTTCCGTATTCAGCAGCTATGATTTCCGCAAGGATCCCCGCTCGAACAGTTTTGGCGACACGCTCGAGGGCTGGACCGCCGGGGTGCAGTCGCAGTGGAACATCTTCGATGGCCGCGCCACCGCCGGACGCGTTGCCCAGGCCCGGTCCCTGCTCGAGCAGTCACGGCTCGCCACCGCGGATTTCCAACTGACCGTGGATGTCGAGGTGCGGCGCGCCATCTCCTCGCTCCAGGAAGCCACCGAGCTCGCCGAGGCCTCGGGCAAGGTGGTCGAACAGGCCGAGGAGGCCGTCCGTCTGGCCAACGCCCGTTTCTCCGCCGGCACCGCCACGCAGCTCGACGTGCTCACGGCGCAGAACGATCTCACCACCTCCCGTCTGAACCAACTGCAGGCCTACTACAGCCACAACGTCGCCACCGCGCTCGTGCGCCGCGCCATGGGCCTGGGCGACGAGCTCAAGCCCGCCGACGAGCTGCCCTGGCCGGCCAAGTAATTGGATCCCTGTAGCGGCCGCTCTCTGAGCGCCGTTGCAGGATGGGTCGGCGGTCGCAGACCGCCGCGACAGTTTTCTGTCGCCGCCCACCGGTCATCGTCGTCACATTGGCTGCCCCTAATACCAAGAGCCCGATGAAAATACCCTGTCATTGCGAGGAGCGCAGCGACGAAGCAATCCAGCCGTTTCGACAAGCTCAAGGCCCCGAGCCAGTCGAGGGGCTGGATCGCCACGGCGCGCTTCGCGCACCTCGCGATGACAACAGGGTAAAAGGTAACGGCGATTGGTATAATCGCACTCTTTGATGAAGCCAGTCCGTTCGCTGCTTATACTCCTGGGAATCTTGTTCGGGCTCGTCCTTGTGGCGGGCGGACTGCTCCTCACGCCCGCTGTCCAGCGCCGGGCCCTGCTGCGCGCGGTGCAGGCCCAGCCGGGCCTGAAAGTCGAGGTCACCACGGTTTCGGCCGGACTTTCGCACCTTCGCCTCGGCGGCGTGCGGCTCGAGCAAAGCGGCCTTACCGTGCAAGTCGGGCAGTTGGAGGCGGATTATTCGCTGTGGCGGTTGCTGTTGAAACGCCAGCTCGTGGTCGGCCGGCTCAGCGGGCGCGGCTTGTTCATCGACGCCAGCCGGCTTTCCGCCGCCCGGGCCAACGCCGCCGCCGCGGGAGCGCCCGCCGCCACCCCGGGCCTGCTGACCCAGATCAGAATGCCCTTCGCGCTCGTGCTCGCCGACTGTTTGCTCGAAGGCCGGGTTCTGTTTCCTCCGGGCAGCGCCGGCGGGCCGCCGGTGGAGGCGACCTGCCGGATCAGCGGCGGGAAGATTGCCCCGGGGCAGGAGGGCGAATTGGTGCTGGCGGCCGATTTGAAAAATCCCGCGACGGCCGCCCGGGTAACCGCCCTCCGCGCCGAGCTGCGCCTGCGCGTGCGGCAGACCGAACAAAAGACCTTCAGCCACGTCAGCCTGACCGCCGTGGTGGAGGCCGAGGGCAAGAAACTCTCGGGCTCGGAGCAATTGAAGATCGCGGCCAGCCTTGCGAAGACGGCGGCGGGGGAAAACTACGAGTTCAGGGTGGACACTCTGATTGGCGGGGTGGCGGAAAAAGTGCTGGCTCTCAACGCCACGCTGCCCGCCGGGGGCAAGGACTACGCCGGAAGCTGGCAACTGCTGGCGCGCACGGCCCAAATTGAACCGTTCTTCCTCGGCGCGGGATTGCCGGACTTTAACGCGCATGGCGATGGCCGTTTCACCTTTGCGCCCCTCACCGGCGCCGCAGGCCTGCAGGGCAGTCTCAGCGCGGACATCAGCCGGTTGGAGGCCTGGGAGCCGGCCTGGCGGGCCATCGGGGCGGTGAAGTTCGCAGCGCAATTCGATGTCGCGGGAGTGGACGGTGTCGCCCGGTTCAATCAGCTCCATGTCTCGGTGGCGGGCGACCAACCCGTGCTTGAACTGTCGGCGGTGCAGGCCGCGGAAATCAATCTCAAGGAACGCCACCTCCAACTCCGCCACCCGGCCGGTGGCGCGGCCCTGACCCTGGCGCTGCACGGCCTGCCGATGGCGTGGGTCCGGCCGTTTGTGCAGGCGGTGGATCTCTCCGGCGGGATGATCACCGGCCAGCTGGCCGTCACCGGCCAGTCAGACAGGCTGCTGCTGCGGGCCGGACAACCGCTGCGCGTGAGCCAGCTGAACGTGGTCCAGGCCGGTCAATTGCTGCTGCACAAGGCCGATGTCGCCGTGGATTTCAACGCCGTGCTGACGAAGACGGAACTGCAGGCCACCGTCGGCAGTTTCACGCTTAAAACACCCTCGGGCGACGCTTTGACGGCGCAGGCGGAAGTCACGCTGCCCGTCGGTCCCGCTCCGTCCGTCACCATCGTGGCCAACTACCAGGCCGATCTGCCGACCATGCTTGCTCCCTGGCTGCCGTTGGGACGGATCCATGCCGCGGGCGAGGCGGACTTCACGCTGGCCGGCGGGAAAATCGAGCTGCGCCGGCTGCTGGCCGCCATGACTGATTCCGCCGGGCAGGACATAATCAAGGCGACCGCATTGCAGCCCTTCACCCTGGATCTGGCGACCTACCGGGTGGCGACCGGCGGAAAACCCGGGAGCACGACGCTATTGCGACTGGATATCGGGCGACTGCCGCTGGCCGCCTTGCCCCTGACCCTGGCGGGAGCCAAGCTGGATGGCTTGGCCATGGATGGTGAGCTGGTGCTGGCGGTGGAAGGTGAAAAAACCAGCGTGAGGGCGTCGCGCCCATTCCTATTGAATAATGTCTCGCTCCAGCAAAATGGCCGGCAGGTTCTGACGGGCTTGAGGGTGGAGGCACAGCCCTTGCTGGAGCTGACGGGCAACACCAGTGCCAGGTTCGAATCGGGCACCCTTGCGGTCACGGACAGCAACGGGGCCATGTTAGGCCGGTTCAATGCCGAGGCCACGCAATCCTCCGCGTCCGGCATCAGGGGCTCTTTGAATTTCGCGCTGGAAGTGCCGGCACTCGCAGCCCAGCCGGTTTTTGCCGGCGCGCAGCTTGTCTCCGCCGGCCGGGCCAGCGGGGAAGTCCGCGTGGCGCTTGGATCGACTCGCCAGGTGGAGGCACGGCTGACGGTCAACGGACTGGTGGCCTCGGCCAACGGCGAAATACTGCCGGTGGCCAACCTCAGTTTCCGGGCCGTGGCGCAACCCGGTGGGAAAATAGCCGTGCAGGCACCCCTCTTGCTTGATCGCGCGGGCTTTCGCTCCGATCTGGATCTTGCCGTCGACCTCACCCCAGCCGGCCGGGGCTATTTGCTCGAGGGCAAACTGACGGGAGAGCAGGTGGAATTGACCGATGTGCTGGCGGTGCTCGGGGTCTTCAGGGCATCGGACGCTGCGACCCCGCGGCGGGCGGAACCCGCGGGGCCGGTGGTGGCGGACACCAGGCCCGCTTGGTCGCGCCTCACCGGCCGGCTGGCGCTGGAGGTGAAGTCAGTCGTGCGCGGCGCCGACTGGACGATGTCGGGGTTGACCGGCTTGGTGGTCATCGAACCGGCGGACATCACGCTGCAGAAACTGGAGGCTACTTTCGGGGAGAAGGGACGGTTCGCGGCCAAGAGTCTGGTCAGTTTTACCAAGGGCCCGCAGCCTTATGACCTGGCCGGTGATTTCTCCCTGACCGAATTCGACGCGGGCAAACTCTTCCAGGCGCTCGATCCGGCCAAGCCGGCGACGCTCGAGGGCGTGTTCACGGTGGCCGGGCGCTTCACCGGCAGCGGCGAGACGCTGGGCCGCACCCTCGAACGCAGCCACGGCACTTTCGCACTGACCGGCCGGCAGGGCGTATTCCGCGGATTGCAGCGCACGACCAACAAGGTCTCGCTGGCCACCAAGGCGGTGGATTTGGTCGGTTCGTTGTTTGGCTCTTCCAAGGTCGTCGAGAAGGTGGCGGGGGCGGCCTATCACGTGGATCAACTGGCGCAGACTCTCGGCGAACTACACTACGAGCAACTGAACGTGAAGCTGGTGCGCGACCAGTCGCTCAACGTCGCCCTGGAGGACATCAGTTTGGTCGCGCCGGAAATCAGACTGATCGGGAAGGGCACGGTGACCCATGTGACAGACATGCCCCTGCTGCAGCAGCCGCTGAGCCTGTCGCTCTCGGTTGCCGGTCGCGGCAAGGTGGAGGAGCAGCTCGGCAAGCTCCGCCTGCTCAACGGGGCGCGGGATGACCGCGACTATGCCAAGACCAAGGAAACCCTCACCCTTGGAGGCACGCTGGCCCGGCCGGACCCCACGGCCTTCTTCACCCGCCTCGCCACCGCGAAACTCGCCGATCTGCTCGCGCCGGAAAATTGACCGGCCGGTTGGTTCACCGGGCCCATTCGCGGGTTGCAGGGGGTGGCGGCTCCGGCCGGGCTTTGCCCCGGGCGCGCTAAGGGACGCGCAGATTCAGGCAAATTACGCGCGAGATGAAGACTTTACCCGGCGCCCGGCGCGGTTAGTTTGCCCCCATCGCTTCGCCGGCACCGCCCCACGGCCGGGCCGGAACCAAACCAGGAAACCCATCCCATGAACGGCCAAAGAGCGGGAGAGATCAGAAACTTCGCCCTCGTGGGCCATGCGGCCGCCGGCAAGACGATGCTGGCCGAGGCCATGCTCCTGTGCAGCGGCACCATCCATCGCATGGGTGCCATCGCCCAGGGCACCACGGTCTCGGATTACCACGTGGGCGAGCAGCAAAGGCACATCTCGATCCACGGCACGCCGCTCAACTGCGAATGGCAGGGGCGGCGTTTCAATTTCATCGACGCGCCCGGTTACCTCGATTTCAGCAGCGAGGCCATCAACGCGCTGAACGTCGCCGACTTCGCCCTCGTGGTGGTCAACGCCGGCCACGGCATCGGCGTCGGCACGGAGTTGATGTGGGAATACGCCACCACCTACGGCATTCCGAAGATCATCGTCGTGACCGGCCTCGACAAGGAAAGGGTGGATTTCGACGGGCTGCTGGCGGAGGTGCGCGGCCGCTTCGGTGCCGCGGTGTTTCCGATGCAGGTGCCCATGGATTCCGGCCCGGGTTTTCACCAGGTGCTCGACGTGCTCCGCAGCGAGGTGGTCAGCTACGCCACCGACCGGTCGGGCAAATACCAGGAGCAGCCGGCCGAGGGGAGCTGGAAGGACAAGGTCACCCGGCTGCACCAGGAGCTGATCGAGCACATCGCCGAGAGCGACAATGCACTGCTCGAGAAATTTTTCGCCGAGGGCGGCCTGCCCGAGGATGTCATGCGCACCGGCATCCATCCCGCCGTGCAGCAGCAGGTGTTCGTGCCGCTGCTCTGCGCTTCCGGGGAGACCAACGTCATACGGCTCGTCACCCGTCGACCGGCAGACCGTCGGGGCCACCGCCGCCGACACGGACGAGCCGTGTCTCGTCCGCCTCGACGGCACGGAGCCCGTGGCCTACGTGTTCAAGACCCTGACCGATCCGCTGAGCGGCGACCTGTCGTTTTTCCGGGTCTACTCCGGGACGATCCGCCCGGGCCTGGAACTCTACAACAGCGAGCGGCGGATCACGGAGCGCTGCGGCCAGCTTTACCGACTCAACGGCAAATTGCGCACGCAGGTCGACGCCCTGACCGCCGGCGACATCGGGGCGGCGGTGAAACTCAAGGACACGCACACGGGCAACACCCTCTGCGATGCCCGGCACGCCATCGTGCTGCCCAAGGTCAGTTATCCCACGCCCTACACCGAAGCGGCCCTCCGGCTGAACGCGCCGGGCGATGAGGAAAAGCTGGCGGCCGGGATCGCGGCCCTGCACGAGGAGGACCCGGCCTTTGCCTACCGGACCGACCCCGAGATCCACCAGTTCATCATCGCGGCGCAGGGGGAGCTGCACCTGGAGGTGCTCTTTGAACGGTTGAAACGCCGCTACAAGGTCGATGTCTCGCTCGAGCAACCCAAGATCCGGTATCGCGAGACGATCCGGGGCCGGGGTGAAGCCCGCTACCGCCATAAAAAGCAGACCGGCGGCGCCGGGCAGTTCGCCGAGGTGTGGCTCCGCGTCGAGCCGGGCCCGCGGGACAGCGGCCTCGGCTTCAGCCAGTCGCTCACCGGCCAGGATGTGGACCGCATCTTCGTGCCCTCCGTCGAGAAAGGCGTGAAGACGCTCAGCCAGGAGGGCATCCATGCCGGCTTCCGGGTGACCGATGTGAAGGTTGATTTCTATGGCGGCAAGATGCACCCGGTGGACTCCAAGGACATTGCGTTCCAGATCGCAGGCTATTTCGCCTTCCGCGAGGCGTTCCAAAACGCCCGGCCGTGTCTGCTTGAGCCTATCCATGAACTGGAGATCAAAGTGCCGGAGGAATTCGTCGGCCGCGTGGTCGGCGACCTCTCGAGCCGGCGCGGGAAGATTCTCGGGATGGATGTCAACGGCCGGCTGCAGGTCATCCGCGCGCAAGTGCCCGCCGCCCAGCTCTACCGCTACGGCACGGCCCTGCGGTCCCTGACCGGTGCGCGCGGCCTGCACAGCGAGAAATTCAGCCACTACGAGGAGCTGGTGGCCGAGCAGGAGAAGAAACTCGTGGCCGACTACCAGGCGGCCCGCGCCGCCGGCACCGCCCGGCACAACCATTAACCATTGAACAGATTCAAAGCCCGCATCGTGGCGGAGATTTTCCAGGGTGGCACCGACCAGCTCCGGCTCGTGACGGATCTGGGGATGAGACTGCGCGCGCTGGTGGCCAACAAGAGTGCGATGCAGGAAGCCTTTCACGAAGGCGACCGCGTAGTCACGCTATCGGTTAAGGCTGATCCATTGATTTAGCAGTCACCTTATCTGAAAAGATCACTGTGGGTGCCGGTGCGCCCGAAGATGACTTGAGAGGCATTGGCGCGATAAATAAGGTTCCTCGCTACTTTCGGTGGGTTGCTCTGAAACCCAACCTCCGGATATTTTGGAACCACTAATCAGTTTCGCCAATGGGCGAAACTTTCGGTGA
>LNEH01000073.1 GCA_001464505.1 Verrucomicrobia bacterium Ga0077533 | reverse complement strand
TTCAAGGATTCATCTCTTGCTGAATCCATTAGTGGTCCAACCCTTCCGGGGCCGGGCGCTGGTGCAGGCCTTTTACCCACTGGAAACAGCGAGGAACCATAAATAAGAATCCAGTCGGACTCCAGATGGCAGTCGCGCCAACCGATAAAGCCGCCCTTGAGCGGGTGATCCTGACAGCGGGGTGGCAGCGGCTCGCGGGCGAGAAGCAATCGGGCCACCGCCTTGAACTTCTCCGCATCCTTGCCCCGGCGCAGCATGAGCTTCAACTCACGTGCAAACCGGTTCGTATAGACCGGGGCTCTCACACTCAGATCTTGAGCCGGGCGAACAGGTCATCCGCGTCCTTGCAGCGCACCAGTCCCTTGCCCCCCATCGTTTCCCGCAGGGCCTTCCGGGTGGTGGCATTGGGGACACGGTTCCGGTAGATGAAGCGACGCACCTTGGCCTGCTCCCGCTCCGGGAGCGCCTTGAGCTGCTTGATGAGCAGGGTCGCGGTCATGCGGGAAAAGAAACGAATCACCTGCGGGCTGTCAACCGCCGCCACAGGCGCCTTGCGCCGGAAGAAAAGCCAGCGCACAATGCCGGCCATGATCGCCGCGGTGCATTTCCATAATTTCAAGGCTCTGCGGGATACGGCGGTGCGGCTGGAGCCGTTCAACCTGCTCATCGGGCCCAACGGCAGCGGCAAGACCAGCCTCATCCAGGCCCTGCTCCGGTTGCGCACGCTCGCCGGGCTGCCCTCCTTCGCCAAGGCTTCGGAGGGCGCGCCGGTCAATGCCGACAGCCCGCGGCTCGAGTTTCATTTCGCGTCGCCGTTCCAGAACATCCGCGTGACGCTCGGTTGCAATTCCGACGAGCTGGTTTGCAACCTGCTCGTGGTGGATCATTCCCCGGGCATGGCCGGAGAGGGCGAGTGGGAGGATCTGCGCGCCAGGTTGCAGGGTATCCGCGCTTTCCTGTTCGACCACCATGCGATGGCTCTGCCCGCCAAACGCAGCGATGGCGCCGAGCTGGCGTCCAACGCCGGCAACCTCGCCGCCGTGCTCGCCCGGCGGCGCGAGCAGGTGCCGGCGGCGATGGACCTGCTGGAGGAAAATTTTCGTCGCATCCTCCCGGAGTTCGCCGGGTTGGATTTCCGGGATGCGGGGGATGGCCGGGTGGAACTGGTGGCCCGGCTGGCGGGCAGTGGCGAGCGGGTTGCCGCCGACAGCCTGTCGCAGGGCACGCTCTACCTGCTGGCCACGCTCGCGCTGGTCCATGCGCCGGCGCCGCCCACGGTGGTATGCCTGGAAGAGGCAGACCGCGGGGTGCATCCGCGCCTGCTCCGCGAGGTGTGCGATGCGCTCTACCGGCTGAGTTATCCGCGGGACGCCGGCCTGGATCGCGCGCCGGTGCAGGTCATCGCGACCACGCATTCGCCCTACCTGCTCGACCAGTTCAAGGAGCACCCCGAGGAAGTGGTGCTCGCCAGCAAGCACGGCAATGCGGCCACCTTCATGCGGTTGTCCGAACGCCCCGACCTGCTCGATCTGCTGAAGGACGCGCACCTGGGGGACCTCTGGTATAGCGGCATCCTCGGCGGCGTGCCCGGGGAGTGATCAGAGTAGTCACCACGAAATACACGAATCACACGAAATTATGACCAAAGCATCGCTGCCGTGTCATCCTGAGCGTAGCGAAGGATCCAGTATTACAAGCGCAGGCGTTTATGTGACTGGATTCTTCACTACGCTCAGAATGACGGATAACGCGTCGGGGTTCTTCGTGTATTCGGTGTATTTCGTGGTGGCCTCCGCATGAACATCGCCCTGCTCAGCGAATCCCCGGCGGACGAGGCGGCGCTGCGTGTGCTGGTCGAGTTTGTCTTGGGTGGCCGTTTCAACCGGGTGGCACCGACCCTGCGGGTCCGCGGCTGGCCGTCGGTCGAATTGGTGCTGCCGGCCATCCTCCGGCATTTGCATTTCAACACCAACGCGGATGGGCTCGTGGTAGTGGTGGACTCCGACGACTCGCCGGTGCACACGACGGAGCACGAGGCGCCGGGCTATCATCATCCCTATTGCCGGATGTGCCGGCTGCGGGCGGTCTTCCGGCGCGTGACCAAAAATCTTCCACCGGCCCAAGGCCGCGACCGGGTGTTGCGGGCGGTGGGCCTGTGCGTGCCGGCGCTGGAGGCCTGGCTGCTCTGCGGCCGCGACACGTCGATCACCGAGACCGCCTGGACTGACGGCCAGACCGCGGGCCGGCTGCCTTACACCCGGCGCGAATTGAAATGGAAAGTTTACGGCACCGACCGGCCGTCGCTGCCGCATGCGGTGAAGCGGGCGGTGCAAGAGGTCAGCCGGCACCACGGCGACATCCGCCGGCTGGAGCATGATTTCCCGCAGGGCTTTGGTTCGCTGGTCCGGGATCTGCGGAGCTGGCGCACAGGATAGGCGGAACGCGTTGCCCTCAACGCGTTTTCCGACCAGCGCGTTGAGGGCAACGCGCTCCACCTTGGCTCAAGGAAGGTCTTGCCCCGTGGCCCATCTGTCGCAAAGTTGCGCCGCATACCCCGCATGAAATCCCCCCGTGCCTCGCTGGTTGTATTGATGGGCGCACAGGCGCAGGTCACCTTCAATGATTGCGCCGCCAAGCTGATGCTGATCCTGCTGGCGCAGCAACTCGCGCTCACCGAAGGCTGGGACGCCAAGCTGATCGCGGCGCTGATCGGAGCCCTGCTGGCCTTGCCCTACATCCTGTTCGGACCGGTGTGCGGCTGGCTGTCCGACCGTTTCTCCAAGCGCAACGTCCTGAACGCCGCCCTCCTCCTGCAAATCGGGGTGATGGCCCTGCTGCTCGTCGCGTTGGCGGTGAAATCCTTCGCGGGCGCGGTGGCGTGCTTTTTCCTGCTGTCGACGCAGACGACCATCCTCGCGCCGGCCAAGCGCGGCATCCTCCTCGAATACGTCGGGCCGGAGAAACTGTCCCGCTTTGTGGGCCTGATGGAGATGTTCACCATCACGGCGATCCTGGTGGGCTCGTTCGGCGGCGGCCTGATGTTCTCCCACTGGCTGGGGCAGAGCGGTGATTCTTGGCTGGCGGCCACCCGCACGACATGGGTGCTGGCCGGGCTCGCGGTCGCGGGCTGGGCCGTTTTCCAGCTGGCGCAAAAAACGCCGGCCCAATCCACGGAGCCGTTCCGCTGGAGCCTGTGGGTGCGGCATTTTCGGGATGTCACCGAGGTCAGGCGCGACCGTCCGCTCTGGCGGGCGACGATGGGCATCTGCTTCTTCTACGGGGTGGGCAGCTATGTGTCGCTGCTGATTCCGCAGGTGGCGGCCGAGCTGGAGCACAGCGGCGCCCGCACCGGGGCGGTCGCCGGGATGATGCTGCTGATGATCGGCGTCGGCACGATGAGCGGCAACCTCTTCGCAGGTTTCTTCTCGCGGCGCGGGGTCGAGCTGGGCCTGGCGCCGATCGGCGGCGCCCTGCTGGTCGTGGCGCTCTTCGCCCTCGGCTTCAGCCAGCCGGGCACGGGGGTGTTCACGGGCCTGCTGATCTTCGCGGGCTTTTCCACGGGCCTCTTCCTGGTGCCGCTCTATGCCTTCATCCAGGAGCGGGCCGGTGATCACCGGCGGGGGCGAATCCTGGCCGGCGTCAGCCTGCTCGACAGCGCCGTGGGCCTGGGGGCCAGCCTGTTCTACGGCGCGGTGGCGGGAGCAGGCGCGCTCAACTGGCCGTCGCACGTGCAGTTTTTCCTGCTGACCGCGGTCACGCTCGGCATGCTGGCCTACGGCCTTTATCACCTGCCGCACCAGACGGCATGCACGGTGATGCGGCTGTTCGGCCGGATCTTCTACAAGGTCAAGGTGCTCGGCCGCGACCAGGTGCCCGCGGGCGGCGCGCTGGTGCTGTGCAACCATCTCTCCTACGTGGACGCCGTGGTGCTGCAGATCGCCTCGCCGCGGCCGCTGCGCTTCGTGGCCTTCGAGGGTTTCGCGAAAAGCCCGACCGTCCGGTTTCTGTTCCGCGCCGCCGGGGTGATCCCGGTGAACCCCGACAAACCCCTCAAGGGCATCCGCATCGCCTGGCGTGCGCTCAAGGCCGGCGAGCTGGTTTGCGTTTTCCCCGAGGGCGCCATCTCCCGCACGGGTCAGCTGATGGAGCTGCGCCAGGGATTCGAGACCATCGTCCGGCATGCGAAAGTTCCCGTGGTCCCGGCGGCCATCGACGGGCTGTGGGGTTCCATCTATTCCTTCGCCGGCAACCGTTATCTGTGGAAGTCCCCGCGATTGATGCCGACGCCGGTCTGTGTCGTGTTCGGCCCGCCGATTGCCAGCGAGCGCGCCGACGTGGCGCACATGCGCAAGGCCATGCTGGATGTCGGCGAGCAGGCCTTTCAGGAGCGCCCGATGCTGAAGCGTCACCTCGGCCGCGAGATCGTCCGCGCGCTCGCCAAGCGCCCGCGCCACGTGGAGATCGTCGATCGCACGGCCGAGCGCCGCCCGGTCACCGCCGCCCAGTTGCTTGCGGTGGCGGCGGCGTTGTCGCGCCACCTCCGGAAAACCGTGCCGGAGCAGCGCATTGGCATCGTGCTGCCGCCGGGCGCCGGCGCGCACATCGCCAACCTCGCCGTGGCTTGCGCCGGCAAGGTGCCGGTCAACCTCAACTTCACGGCGGGCAAGGCCGCCATCGAGGCCTCGCTCAAGCTGGGCGAAATCGAAACCGTCATCACCGCCGACGCCATGCGCGCCAAGGTGCCGAATTTCCCGTTTCCCGAGAACACCCTCGATCTGAAAAAGACGATCGAGGCCGCCGGCGGGAAGAAGGCCATCGTGCCGTGGCTGCTCGCGGCGTGGCTGCTGCCGAACCAGTGGGTGGCCGATCTGCTCGGTCTGCCCAAGGTGGGCGACCGCGAGGAGGCGGCGCTGCTCTTCACCAGCGGCAGCTCGGGTGAGCCGAAGGGCGTCGTGCTCACGCACCGCAACCTTTTCGCCAACTGCGCGCAGATCTCGTCACTCTCCATTCTGCCCGACACCGCTGTGATGATGGCGTGCCTGCCGGTGTTCCACTCCTTCGGCTTCACCGCGACCTTGTGGTATCCCCTGCTGCGCGGCTGCAAGGTCGTCACCGTGCCGAGCCCGCTCGACACCAAGAAAATCGTCGAGGCCATTCAGCAGGAAAAGGCGACTGTCATGCTCGGCGCGCCGACCTTTGTCCGGCCCTTCCTCAAGAAGGCCACCAAGGAGGAGCTCAAGTCGCTCGAGCTTGTCGTCACCGGCGCGGAGAAACTGACCCTTGACCTCTACGAGGCCTTCCTCGGCCAGTTCGGCATCGAGATTTTGCAGGGCTACGGCCTCACCGAGACGACCCCGGCGACCAACATCAACCAGCACAACCCGCCGATCACCACGTCCATGGCCGAGGAGCAGCTCGGCAAGCGCATCGGCGCCGTCGGCCGGCTGATGCCGGGCATGACCGCGCGCATCGTGGACCCCGACACGGACGAGGAGCTGCCGATGACCTCGACCGGCATGCTCTGGCTGAAGGGAGCCAACGTCTTCCCGGGCTACCTGAAGGACCCGGAGAAGACCGCCGCCGCGCTCAAAGACGGCTGGTTCATCACCGGCGACCTCGGGCGGTTCGACAACGACGGCTTCCTCTTCATTGAAGGCCGGCTGTCGCGCTTTTCCAAGATCGGCGGCGAGATGGTGCCGCACGGCACGATCGAGACGCGCATCATCGAGCTCTTTGCTTGGGACCAGCAGGAGGGTCCGACGGCCGTGGTCACGGGCATTCCCGATCCCGCCAAGGGGGAGGCCCTCGTGCTGCTCACCACCAAGGAGGTCACGCTGGAACAACTGCGCGCGAAGCTGCTCGAGTCCGGCCTGCCCAATCTCTGGGTGCCGAAGATTCTGCGCAAGGTGGACAAGATTCCCATGCTCGGCACCGGCAAAACCGACCTCAAGGGCGTCCGCACGCTCGCCATGGAGCTGACGAAAGGGACGGCGGAGTCGTAAGCAGTTTATCTGGTTGAAGCGCCGCAGCGGAGTGACTCAGTGGTGGTTGGAATATCCATGAGCCTCTTCGCCATAGCTACCCGTAAACTAAGGCGGCGTCTCGGCGCAGTCGTCGACACGTCCAAGGAGGGTTGCTGGGCGGCCTCGTTCGACAGCAGCAAGATCTCGTTCCTGCCCGTGGCGGTAGTCACGCCGCGGACGGAAAAGCAGATCGGCCCCGTGTTGGAGCTGGCGAACCGGCATCGTGTGCCGGTCACGGTGCGCGGGCGTGGCACGACTTTGATGGGCTCGGCGGCCCCCGTGCACGGTGGCTGGGTGATCGACATGCGGAGACTGAAGTCCGTGCGGATCGACGCTGAGGCCGGCATGGCGCATGTCGGGGCTGGCGCCACGACGGCCAGCATTCATCGCGCCGCCGAGGCCCGGGGCTGGTTCTATCCCCCGGACCCATCTTCGATGGAGCATTGCACCATCGGCGGCAACGTCGCCTGCAACGCCGGCGGCATGCACGGCGGCAAGTATGGCGTGACGCGCGACTTTGTCATCGCCCTGCGTGGTTTCCTCCCCACGGGCGAGTTGGTGCAGTGGGGGACGGCCACCAAGAAATTCGCCGCGGGCTTCAACCTGCGCGACCTGTGGATCGGCAGCGAGGGGATGCTGGGCGTCGTCACCGGCGCCGTGCTCAAGCTCGTGCCCATGCCCGCCGCGCGCTGGACGCTGTTGACGGCGTTCAAGGGCGAGGTCGCGGCGCTCAGGGCGGCGCGGTTGCTGTTCCGACAGCGCGTGCAGCCGGCCATTTGCGAGTTCCTTGACCGCGAGAGCGTGCTCTGCGCCGAACGTGCCACCGGCAAGACCGTGTTCCCCGGTCCCGCCTTCGCCAAGGCTACGGCGGGCAGGCAGGCTCCGCGGGCGGTGATCCTGCTTGAGTTCGCTGGCGGGGTGGCCGAGGTCGATGACCTGAAATACGAGGTGCTGGCCTGGGCTCAGGGCCACGCGGTGGCCTTCAAGGAGGCGCGCAGCCGGGCCGAGGCGGAGGAGCTGTGGGCCCTGCGGCGCAAGTGCTCGGGCGCGATGTTCGAACTGGGCGACTCGAAGCTCAACGAGGACATCGTGATCCCGATGCGCCACTACGAGAGGTTTGCGCGGTTCATCGCGCGGTTGAAGCGGCGCTCCGGGCTGCCCATCCCGACCTTCGGCCACCTGGCGGATGGCAACCTGCACGTGAACATCATGTATCACCGCGCGAATCCGGCCGAGACCAAGGCCGCCGAAGCCGCCGTGCAGCAACTCATGGTGACGGTGGTGTCGCTCGGCGGCGCCATCTCCGGCGAGCATGGCATCGGCCTGGCCAAGACGCCTTTCCTGCGCCTGCAGCACAACCCGGCGCAGGTGCGGGCCATGCAGGCGGTCAAAAAAGCACTCGACCCGCGCGGCATCCTGAATCCGGGCAAGATGTTCGGCGTCGTCCGCATCTGGAAATACCCGAAACTGCAGCTCAAGGTGCCGTGGGATCATAAGTGAAGCTCCAAGGACCAAGCTCCAACCTCCAGAGAATGACCATTTTGGGGCAAGTTGCTGTTTTGCTCTCATTGGATTTTTAAGGTTCTCTGGAGCTTGGATGTTGGCACTTGGGGCTTCCGGGCCGCCCAGCGCGCCGGCCGCGTCTTGACCAGCCCAAAATTGCCTTTGCGAGCAACTTTTCAGAGGGGCGGCAGGTGTTTTTTCCATTGCACAGCGGAAACGCGCTGCCTCTAGTTTGCCCTTTAAGCCAAATGTATCTTAAGGCGCTAAAACTTCACGGCTTCAAAAGCTTCGCCGACCACACCACCCTCAGTTTCGAGCCCGGCGTCACGGCCATCGTGGGACCCAACGGCTGCGGCAAGAGCAACATCGCGGACGCCATCCGCTGGGTGCTGGGCGAGCAGAGCGCGAAAGCCCTGCGCGGCGGCAAGATGCAAGACGTCATCTTCGAGGGCACGGACACCCGCAAGTCGGCCCAGTTCTCCGAGGTCGCGCTGTTGCTGACCGAGTGCGAAAAGCAGCTGGGCAGCGATTTCCACGAGATCGAGATCATGCGCCGCGTCGGACGCGACGGGCTCGGCGAGTATTTTTTCAACGGCCAGCCGTGCCGCCTGAAGGACATCCACAAGCTTTTCATGGACACCGGCGTCGGCCGGACCAGCTACTCGATCATGGCCCAGGGCCAGATCGACCAGATTCTGTCCTCGAAGCCTGAGGAACGCCGCGTGGTGTTCGAGGAGGCCGCCGGCATCACCAAATACAAGAGCCAGCGCCGCGAGGCGATGAACAAGCTCGCTCTCACGGAGCAGAATCTGGCCCGCGTGTCCGACGTCATCACCGAGGTCGCCCGCCAGATCGGCTCGTTGAAGCGCCAGGCCGCGAAGGCGATGCGTTACAAGCGCGTCAGCTTCCGGCTTCGCCACCTTGCGCTCGCCCAGAACAATCATTCCCACCGCCAGCTTAGCGCCGTGCTCACCGACCTGGACAGCCGCGTGGCCGCGCTCCGCGGCGCCGCCGAGACCCGGCGCAGTTCGCTGGAGGAGCGCACCCGCTCACTCGACGGGAAGAAGGCGGCGCGCGGCTCGCTCCATCAGCGCGTGCAGGACGCCCAGCAGGCCGTGTTCGATCTCCGCTCGCAGAAGGAGGCGGCCGAGAACGCCGCCAGCATGGCGCAGGTGAAGGGCGCGGGCCTCACCGAGCGCCTTGACGCGGGCAAGGACGACCTCGCCGAGCTGGAGATGCAATTGAAGGAGCTCGCCACCCAGGTCGACACCGGCGCGCAGGACAAACAGATGCAGCTTTCGCTGCTCGGCAGCTCCGACGCCGTATTCCAGGACCGCAACCGCGAGCTGGCCGTCACCGAAGGCGAGCTGACCAAGGCCGAGCAGCAGCTCAGCCAGGACAAGTTTCACCTGCTGCAGGTCGAGAGCGCGGTCGCCCGCCACCGCACCGAGAGCTCCAGCCTTGAGGTGGACGCCCGCACCAGCCGGCACAAGTTCGATCAGCTCTCCACCGAACTCGCGCAGCTTCGCGCCGCCGTCGCGGCGGCGGCGCTTTCCCTGACGCAGGTCCGTTCCCGCGTCGAGGAGGCCCGCGCCGACCAGAGCCGCACCACCAACGAGGCGCAGGCCGCCCAGGCCGCGCTGCACGACAGCACCCGGAAATTCCGCGACGCCCAACGCCAGTTGCAGGACATCGACCGCAATCTCGCCCAGAAGGCCGCCCGGCTGAAGTTGCTCCAGCAATTGCAGGAAAAATGGGAAGGTTTCGGCGAGGGCGCCAAAGCGCTGCTGTCCGGCCGTCTCGCCAGCGTCATCGGCGAACGGAAATTCACGCCCATCACGCAGGGGCTGGAGGTGAAGGCGGAATACGCCAAGGCGCTCGAGGCTTTGCTCGGCGCCTCCGTCGAGGCCATCGCCGTCTCCGACCTCGCCACGGCGCAGAGGATTCTCAGCCAGCTCGAGGCCGACCGGCTCGGCAGCGTGTGCCTTCAGATTGCGGATTGCGGAGTGCGGAATGCGGAACGCAGCGAGCTGCCGGCTTTCCTGCGTCCGGCCGACGAGGCCGTCGCAAACCTGGAGGCCTCCCATCCGGTGGCCAGTGTGCTGGCCGCCTGCTACTTGACGGAGGACTTGAACAAATTCCTGGATTACTGGCAGGCGAACCCGGCGTTCAGTTTCCTGCTGGTCGCGACCCCCCAGGGCGACCTCGTGGACCGCCGCGGACTGATCTTCGGCGGCCACCACAGGAAACCCGCCAACAGCATCGTCCAACGCGAGGTTGACCTCCGCGAGACGGGCAAGGCCGTCGTGACCGAGCAGAAGGCCCACGAGGAACAGCGCGCGCTCATCGAGCAGTTGACCACGGCGCTCACCGAGGCGGAGGCCGCCTTGGAACAGAAACGCAAGGAGGTGCTGGCGACATCGCAAGCGGCCGCCTCGATTCACACCGAGGAAAGGAACGCCCAGAAGGCCCATGACGAGGCGTCCACGCGGCTCGGCCGGATGGAGAACGAGCTCGCCAACCTCAAGCGCGATCACGACGAGGCGCTCGTCCGTCTGGCCAAGGCGCAGGCGCTGCTGGCCGAGGCGGAGACCGGCGTGAACACCCACAAGCAGAAAATCACCGCCACCGAGGCGGCGATCACGGCGAAACGCTCAGACCGCGACGCGAAGAAGGAAATCCTGGCCCAAGCCCGGCTTGAGCTGGCCGAGCGCCGGCAGAAGGTCGAAGTGCTCGACCGCGGCCTGGGCGAGATGGAGCGCCGCCGCGGGCAGCTCGACGAATTGCTGGTGCAGCGCCAAGTGGAACTTGAGACCTGGACCGAGCAGGTGGCCCAGCTGGGAAAGGAAGCCGCCGGGCAGAAGCGCCGGGCCATGGAGATTGTCACCACTCTCGCGGTGGCGCAGGAGAACGTGGAGAAGATCCGCGGGGAGCTGTCGACCGTCGAACAGGAGATTTCCGCCGTGGAGCAGGGGCTCACGTCCATCCGGATCGAGGCCGAATCCGCGCAGGCCGAGCTGACCAGGCACGAAGTGAAGGTGGCCGAGACGCGCGCGCGGGTGCAGTTCCTCGCCGAGGAGGTGACGCGTGAGTTTGCCGCCGACGTGGCCGCACTCGACTGGAAACGTCTGCTCTGGCACGCCGACGACGAGCCCGAGGGCCTCAAAGCGCTCGACCTCGATGAAGAGGAAGCAGAGGATGTAACACAGAAGCCAGAGGACAAAACCCCCAAGCGCCGCAAGAAGGACAGGGGGCCGAAGGGCGAACCGGCGGAGACCGACCTGGCGGCGTTCGACGCGACCAACTGGGATGAGGTGAAGGCCGAGGTGGACGCGCTCCGCCAGCGCATCGGCGCGATGGGCGCGGTTAACCTCGTGGCGATCGAGGAGTATTCCGAACTGAAGCAGCGCTACGAGTTCCTGAAGACCCAGAGTGATGACCTGACCGGCGCGAAGGCGCAGCTGCTGAAGGCCATCGATGACATCAACGAAACTTCGCTCCGGCAGTTCCAGGTCACCTTCGACCAGATCCGCAAGAATTTCGCCTACACCTTCCAGATTCTGTTTGGTGGCGGCCGGGCGGAGATCGAGCTGGTGACGGCCGAGGACCCGCTGGAGAGCGGCATTGAGATCGTCGCCCAGCCGCCCGGCACCAAGCTCAAGGGCATCACGCTGCTCTCGGGCGGGCAGAAGACGCTCACCGCCGTGGCGCTGCTGTTCGCGCTCTACATGGTGAAGCCTTCGCCCTTCTGCCTGCTCGACGAGCTGGACGCGCCGCTGGACGAGTCGAACATCCACCGGTTCACGAACCTGCTGAAGCAGTTCGTGAAGGAGTCGCAGTTCATCATCATCACGCACAACAAGACGACCATCGCGACGGCCGATGCCATCTACGGCGTGACAATGCAGGAGCGCGGCGTGTCGAAGACCCTGTCGATGCGGTTTGACCACCACCGGGGCGAGGCCGAGGTGGTGCCCGCGACCATCGCCGACTCGGTGCGCACGGCGGCACCGTCGGTGCCGGTGGGAAATTGAGCGGCCGGGACGCAGCCGCTCACTCCTCGTAAACGGTGGAGCGGTGTCCTACGGCGACAACCACGACGATCAACACCTTTTTCTCCAGCCGGCAGAGCAGCCGATAATCCCTCACCCGATAGCGCCAGTGGCCGTGCTTGGACCCGCGCAGAGGCTTGCCGAATTGCTCGGGGTTGGCCGCGCCTCTGATCCGGGTATCGAGATATTTCCTGATCTCGGCGGCGGCAGAGGGGCCGAGGTCGCGCAGATGTCCGGAGGCCTCGGGCGTGATTTCATACGCCCAACTCACGCCAAACCTCCTCGGGCTTCAGCAACTTGGAGCCGCTTTTGATATGCCGCTCCCAGGCGGCATCAGCTACGCGAGCGTCGAGTTCATCCTCTACGGCCTCCAAGATCGAGGCGGTGGCTTTCTCCAGGCGGGCGAGGCGGGAAATGTCGGAGGGGGCGGGGCCGGCGAGGGCGGCGCGCTTGATGTAGGCGGCCGGAGAGAGGCCGCGCTGGCGGGCGAGGGCGGCGATGCGCTTTTTTTCCGCCGGGCTGAGGCGGATGGAGGTGGGATGAGTCGTGGTCGCCATGCACTACGGTTGTAGTCGGAACGGAGGTCTGTCAAGGGCACGTTGCCGGGTGTCGGCGACCATCGCCGACTCGGTGCGCGCGGCGGCACCATCGGCACCAGTGGGAAAATGAGGGGCAGGGACGCAGTCCCTCAATCCTCGTAAACCGTCGAGCGGTGGGCGACGCGGACGATGAGGATGAGCAGCACGCCGTCCTTGATCTGGCCGATGAGGCGGTAGTCGTCCACCCGCCAGCGCCAGAGGCCGTGCTTGTCGCCGCGCAGGGGCTTGCCGAAGCGGCGAAGTCGAGCCGGGCATACCCCCGGCTGGCGGACTCGGTGTAATCAATGACCCAGCGCGCGCTTGATGTCATCGAAGGGGATGGTCTTTTCCCTGCCAGCCTTGACGCGGGCGAGGCGCTTGACGGCGATGCGGTAGTCCTCGGCTTCGGCGATGCGTTCGATCACGGCGGCGCGCACAAAGGCGCTCTTGGTCTGGCGGGCGGCGCGGGCGCTGCGGACGAGGCTTTTGTCCAGGGCGGGAGGAAGGCGGAGAGTGAGCATGGCTGTGATACACGGCGTATGACCCGGGTAGTCAACCTTGCGGCCTGTCCAAGGCCGGCCACCCGTTGTCGGGCCGTCTCGCCGAAGCCTCGGCGTAGGCGGATGCTTGCCGGCTTTCGATCAAAGGGTGGAGCGCGTTGACCCAACGCGCTTGAGGATGTCCGCTCGCAAACCAGCGGGTTGAGGTCAACCCGCTCCACCTTGAACTGTCTCGTTCCGGCTCAGTGGCCTTTCTTGGCGCCGGCGGGGGCGCCGCCGTCGGCCGCAATCATGTCGGGCGGGACGTTGCTGAGGGCGTCTTCCATCGTGGTGAGGCCCATCTTGACCTTGAGGATCGAATCCTGGTGGAGGGTCTTCATGCCGTTCTTCATGCAGACGCGCTTGAGATCGGCG